>NZ_JAKRFY010000003.1:0-371682 GCF_022347805.1 Pseudoalteromonas sp. Of7M-16
GAATTGGTAGACGCGCTGGATTTAGGTTCCAGTATCTTCGGATGTGAGAGTTCAAGTCTCTCTTTCCGCACCAAGTTCTCGATAAGAACTAAAATAATCAACCACCTTTGTTGGAGTATCGCCAAGCGGTAAGGCAGCGGGTTTTGATCCCGCCATTCCCAGGTTCAAATCCTGGTACTCCAGCCATCTCTTTATGAGATAGAATATGCGGAAGTGGCGGAATTGGTAGACGCGCTGGATTTAGGTTCCAGTATCTTCGGATGTGAGAGTTCAAGTCTCTCCTTCCGCACCATGTTCTTAAAGTTTGAACTAAAATAACTTTGACTACCTTTGTTGGAGTATCGCCAAGCGGTAAGGCAGCGGGTTTTGATCCCGCCATTCCCAGGTTCAAATCCTGGTACTCCAGCCAATTATCTACTATAGATAATTATTAAACATTGCGGAAGTGGCGGAATTGGTAGACGCGCTGGATTTAGGTTCCAGTATCTTCGGATGTGAGAGTTCAAGTCTCTCCTTCCGCACCATGTTTAAATACTCTCTCAAAATACCTCATCAAAAAATACTTTCTTAATATTCCAACGACTTCTTTATTATATTTTTATTCATACTTAGATTCTTCATTGAAGACAATTTTTACGCTTCATTTTGATATAAAAAAGGAAGCCTAATGCTCCCTTTTATCGCAGCCTTGTTTGGCACAGTTTAAAAACTGCCACCCATTGCATGTTTGAGGACTTCCCGCTTAATTGGCCCCGCTTTATTCGCCATTTTTAACGCAAGACTACGCAGCGACTTTAATGGCTTGATCTCATTTGAAAAGCCGAAATAGCAGGCATCCATCATGCTCATCATCAATAAATTATCTTTACGACGCATTTTTTCGTATTGATGCAATCTAGCAAGCTCACCAACATCGTCAAATCCCTGTAAACATCCGCCTAGCGCTGCCACATCTTTAAAGCCAAGGTTAACGCCCTGCCCCGCAAGTGGATTAATCGTATGGGCCGCATCTCCAACTAACACCAAACGCCCTTTGCTATATTGGTTGGCATGTTGGCGCGCAAGTGGAAATACCGCACTTCGTTCAACGGTAAAATCTCCCGGCAATTCAAAAAAGTGCTCCAGTATTTCTTGTTTTAACGCCTCATTAGATAAACCTTTTAAGCGTTTTAGTTCACTGCCATGGTGATACCAAATTAAATTGGCATAAGGTGCTTGCATAGGTAAAAATGCGATTGGACCTGTGGGTTTAAACTCTTGCCATGTTTTTACTTGTTGTGGGCCATCGAGCTTTATCAGAATCCCCATACAGTGCTGCTGGTACTGCCATCCCGTCACACCGATACCCGCAAGGCTTCGCAGCGCAGATCGTCCGCCATCTGCAGCAATGATTAAATCTGCACTAAAGCGTTGCTCAGGATAAACCAAATCAATGCTGCTAATATGTTGTTCAATGGCAACTGGTGCATCTTTTACCGTCACCACCTTGATATTGTTTTCTTCAAACTGTGCCCATAAAGAAGCTTGAATTATGCTGTTTTCAACCAAGTGGCCCAAATGAGATGTCGATACCTCTTCTCTGTCAAACAGCAGATGCTCACTACCATGCTCATACGCTTCTAATTGATGATAAGGCGCATTACGGCTAAGACGTATCAATGGCATGGCACCGAGTTTATCTAACAATGCTTCCGAAAAACGGTTGATCGCCGATACACGAATATCTACTTGCTCACCTTCGAGTATCGCTATCGGGTCTATGGGGTTATTTTCAATCACGGTGACCTGACATCCTTGACGGGCAAGCTCCACTGCCGCAGCTGCGCCAACCATGCCGCCACCGACTATCAACACGTTATTTTTCATAAATTTGCCTAAATTAGCTGGTGTATTTACATTGTATCTTAATTAGTGAGAAAAAGATCTCTTTGCATGATTGTAGTCGAATAATTACAGCCGTCCTTGATCCCTACTTTGAAAGATGAAATCTATACTTGGCTAGTGACTATAGGTCAGATAAAATACGCCTCTTTTTAAGCTATTTTAGTAAGTGTTTGCCAGTTGTAGGGGTATTTTATTAACTGGCAAGACGTTGTGCTGATCATCGAATTGAAAACGAGGCTTTATTTCAATGGGTAAAAAATTGCATATCAAAACCTGGGGCTGTCAAATGAATGAATATGACTCCCAGAAAATGGCGGATCTGCTTGATGCCACCAATGGCTATCAGCTGACAGAGGAAGCTGAACAGGCGGATGTGATCCTACTCAACACGTGTTCAATTCGAGAGAAGGCACAAGAGAAAGTATTTCATCAGCTGGGTCGCTGGAAGCTATTAAAAGAAGATAACCCAGATTTGGTTATCGGTGTGGGAGGCTGTGTTGCTTCTCAAGAAGGTGACACTATCCGTCAGCGTGCACCTTTTGTTGATATCGTATTCGGCCCTCAGACACTTCACCGCCTACCTGAAATGATTAAACAGGTTCAGAGCAAAGAAGGATCTGTCGTTGACATTTCTTTCCCTGAAATCGAAAAATTTGACCGTCTACCTGAACCGAAAGCTGAAGGCCCTAGTGCATTCGTATCGATCATGGAAGGCTGTTCTAAATACTGTACATTCTGCGTTGTGCCTTACACTCGTGGCGAAGAAGTAAGTCGTCCTCTTGACGATGTTATCTTAGAAGTTGCGCAGCTTGCGGAGCAAGGTGTACGTGAAGTAAACCTATTGGGACAAAACGTAAATGCATTTCGCGGTGAGATGCATGACGGTGAAGTATGCTACTTCTCTGATCTATTGCGTTACGTCGCAGCCATTGACGGTATTGACCGTATTCGTTATACGACTTCTCACCCGGTTGAGTTTACGCCAGACATCATCGAAGCTTACAAAGATGTGCCAGAGCTAGTAGATCACCTGCATCTACCTGTACAAAGTGGTTCGGACCGCGTACTTAACCTAATGAAGCGAGGCCACACCGCCCTTGAGTACAAGTCGACTATCCGTAAACTGCGTAAGATCCGTCCAAACCTAAGTATGAGTTCAGATTTCATCATTGGTTTCCCTGGCGAAAGCAAAGCAGACTTTGAAGAAACAATGAACCTTATCAACGCGATTGGCTTTGATATGAGCTTCAGCTTCATTTACTCAGCGCGCCCAGGAACCCCTGCGGCAGACTTGCCTGATGATGTACCTGAGCAAGAAAAGAAAGAGCGTCTTTATCTTTTACAAAACCGTATCAACCAAATGGCACAAGATATCAGCCGTAAGATGTTTGATACTGAGCAACGTATTTTGGTTGAAGGCCCTTCGAAAAAGAACCCAATGGAACTACGCGGACGTACAGAGAACAACCGTGTTGTGAACTTTGAAGGCCCACATTCAGTGATCGGTCAATTCGTTGATGTACGTATTACAGAGGCGCTACCTAACTCGCTACGTGGCGAGTTAATACGTACTGAGTCTGAAATGGACTTGCGCCGTGATGTTGCACCGTCAGATATCTTAAGCAGAGCGCCTTCAGAACCTGAAGCCAATGAGATTGGTGTTGCAACCTTTACACCATAGAACATCTGTTTTGCGCCAGCACTTTGCTGGCGCATTCAATCTTAGGAAGTCATTTTGAGCAATCAAGTAAAGAATATTGAGTTTTATCTAGAACCTGCCGACAATAACCGCCTCTCTTCTCTTTGTGGTCCTTTTGACGATAATCTAAAACAAATTGAACGCCGTCTAGGTGTCGAAGTCGCGCATAGAGACAATTGGTTTAAAGTCACAGGCAATCAAGTCACAGCCAAAGCCGCTGTGGATATTATAAAGTCTCTGTATGTTGATACTCAGCCAGTAAAAGGCAAAGCCAAAGACATTGAGCCTGATAATGTGCATTTGGCAATTACCGAAGCAAATTGCCTGGAACAAGATGCACCTAACGTTTGGGAAAAAGAGGTGTTTATCAAAACTCGCCGTGGTGTCGTCAAACCGCGCAACCCAAACCAAAGTCAATACGTCGCCAATATCCTAACTCATGACATTAGCTTTGGCATCGGCCCTGCTGGTACCGGTAAAACCTACCTCGCAGTCGCTGCCGCTGTAGATGCGTTGGAAAGACAAGAAATAAGGCGTATTCTTCTAACTCGACCAGCCGTCGAAGCTGGTGAGAAACTAGGCTTTTTACCCGGTGACCTAACTCAGAAAATTGATCCCTACTTACGCCCTCTTTATGACGCCTTATTTGAGATGCTTGGTTTCGAAAAAGTTGAACGCTTAATTGAAAAAAATGTCATAGAAGTAGCACCACTTGCCTACATGCGCGGTAGAACATTGAACGATGCCTTTATCATCCTAGATGAGAGCCAAAATACCACAACTGAACAAATGAAAATGTTCTTAACACGTATCGGTTTTAATTCAAAAGCCGTTATTACTGGTGATATTACCCAAGTTGACTTGCCGAGGGGCGCGCGTTCAGGTCTACGCCATGCAATTGAAGTACTCAGCAATGTCGATGAAATTTCATTTAACTTCTTTAAATCACATGATGTAGTTCGTCATCCAGTTGTGGCACGAATTGTGGAAGCATATGAAGCCAAAGAAGAGCAAGAGCGTCAAGAAAAAGTCGCGAAGCAAAAAGCGAGACAACAAATTGCTGAACAACAAGGCCCAGAGTCATGAGTGTTGATGTAGATTTGCAGCTGGCCTGCGAGTTTGACAATCTGCCCAATGAGGAACAATTTCAAAATTGGGCCGAAAAAGCACTTCTGCCGTATAGAGAATACGCGGAAGTCACAATACGTATCGCAGACGAAGCAGAGAGCCAAGAGTTAAACAGCCAATACCGAGGTAAAGACAAGTCAACCAATGTTTTGTCTTTCCCATTTGAAGCACCACCAGGTATTGAATTACCCTTGGTCGGTGACTTAATTATCTGTCCTCAGGTGGTTTTTCATGAGGCACAGGAGCAAGAGAAAACCTTCCATGATCATTTTGCACATATGGTCATACATGGGTGCTTGCATTTATTAGGCTTTGACCATATAAATGAACAAGACGCCATGGAAATGGAAAGTCTTGAAAAAGAATTCTTAGCCGATTTGGGCATAGCTGACCCTTATCGTGATGATATTAATTAATTGGAGTAAAGAACTACAATGAGCGACGATAACTCGCAAAGTAGCCAGGGTTCTTCTAGCAGAAACTGGCTGGGACGCATCACTCAGATGCTGCAAGGGGAACCCCAAAATAAAGAAGAGTTGGTAGAAGTCATTGCTGACGCTCAAGAACGAGCGCTTATCGACCCTGAGACCAAAGACATGATGGAAGGCGTATTGAGCGTTTCTGAGCTCAAAGTACGAGACATCATGATACCTCGATCTCAAATGATAACCCTCGATGTGGAGCAAGACTTAGAGTCGCAACTTCCTGCCATGGTTGAATCAAGTCACTCTCGCTTTCCTGTAGTGTGCGAAGACAAAGACCATGTAGAAGGTATTTTGCTAGCAAAAGATCTATTGCCTTTGATTTTGAAGCGCAATGGTACGCTACCAGCCATCAAAGAGTATTTACGTCCGGCAATTGTAGTCCCTGAAAGTAAACGTGTAGACACTTTACTCAACGAATTTAGACAAAAACGCTACCATATGGCAATTGTCATTGATGAATATGGTGGTGTCTCAGGTCTTGTTACCATTGAAGATATTCTCGAAACCATTGTAGGTGAAATTGAGGATGAACATGATGACGAGGATGAGCAACAAGATATTCGCCAGCTCTCAAAGCACGTATTTAATGTGCAAGCATTAACGCCTCTTGATGAGTTTAATGAATACTTTAAAACTGAATATGATACACAAGAAGCAGACACCATAGGTGGGATCATCTTACACGCATTTGGTCATATGCCGAGCAAAGGCGAAATTATTGATGTAGAACCACTGCAGTTTAAAGTAACAAACTCAGATAACCGCCGTATACTACAACTTCAGGTCACTGTTCCGAAAACAGAGCATGTTGAAGACACCGCTGAATAAGCTTATCTCACTCGTAAAAGATAAGTATGCATGGCTTGCGTTAAGCGCAGGCTGTGCCCTAACCTTTGCATATGCACCATTTGGCATTTGGCCATTAACCTTGCTGTGCCTCGCCATTGCCATTTACGTTACTGATCAACCAACTCCTAAAAAAGCGGCAAAATACGGCTTTCTTTTTGGTTTTGGGTGGTTTGCATTAGGTATTAGCTGGGTCCATGTATCTATCGCACAATTTGGCGGTTTGCCTATTTTTGCTTCCATTTTGGCGATGGCTTTACTGTGCGCCTATTTAGCAATTTATCCAGCTTTGGCATTTGCCTTTGCAGTTCGCTACGGTAAACAGCACTGGCAAAAATTAGCGCTCCTTATCAGTGGATTTGCAATCACAGAGTATCTAAGAGGTAGCTTGCTAACTGGCTTTCCATGGCTTAGTTTTGGCTATACGCTCACAGACTCCCCCCTTAACACACTTGCTCCTTGGATAGGAGAGTTTGGCCTGACCTTAATATGTGTTGCTTTGAGCTATGCACTTTACTGGTTGGTTCGTTATCAGCGCTACAAAGCAGTTGCCGCCACCCTGCTTCCTATCGCACTGCTGTATTTGATCACTACACAAACTTCAGATACACGTTATAGTGGCCAACAGCTCAAAACGCTGTTAGTACAGGGAAATATTGCCCAAAGCTTGCGCTGGGAGCCCGAACAGTTTTGGCCTACTATGTCTAAATACCAAGATATGACTCGTCCAAATTGGACGGATGTTGACTTGGTTGTTTGGCCAGAAGCTGCTATCCCAGAAATAGAAGATTATGCTTTCGATTATCTGATTAATTTGGACAAAGCGGCTGCGTTTAATAATACCGCCTTAATTACAGGTATTCCTGATTATCAGTTTGCCACACGCAATGTATATAACACCCTCATTGTATTGGGCAAAGAACAAAGAGAAGATAGCGAAGGACAATATCGCTACCTCCACCGTAACCGCTATCAAAAGCATCAATTGCTCCCCATTGGTGAGTTTGTTCCTTTCGAAGATTTGCTCAGACCATTGGCTCCTTTGTTTGATTTACCAATGTCCTCCTTCTCGCGTGGAGATGCAGTGCAGAATAATTTGATCGCAAATGGCATTCACGTTTTACCAACCATTTGTTATGAAATTGCTTTTAGTGAGCTGGTGCGTGGCAACTATACCCATGATTCAGACATATTATTTACCGTCAGCAATGATGCGTGGTTTGGCGATTCTCATGGCCCACACCAACATATGCAAATTGCAAGAATGCGTGCACTGGAACTGCAAAGACCTCTTGTCAGGGTGACCAATAATGGTATCAGTGGCGTCTATGACCCAATCTCAAATCAGCAGATTACGATCCCGCAATTTACTAGCGATATACTCAGCACAGAATTAAAACTGATATCCGGCCATAGTTTTTTTAGTAAACACGGACATATGCCAGTATGGATATTTGTCGGTCTACTTTTACTCCTAGTAGGCGCAGTTAACAGCAAAAGTTATATCTCATCCAAAATGGAAAAGGCATTTTTTTAATGCCTTTTCCATTTGCCTCATTCTGGTGCAAGTTTAGAAACAAAGCCCCTAAATAGCGCAAAACTCCCCACTGAAAAACCAGTAAGCGCCTGAAAATATAGACTTTTAATTCTTGGCACTGTTCTTTCATATACCTAGCTTTAATATGAAAGCAGGAAGTCAGTCATGGACGCGTCCCAAATTAAGTACAGCAGTGCTCTCAGGCATGCAGTGGACTTGGTTCATAAACATGGTTTTAGTATCAGTGATACTGCTACATCGTGTCAGATCTCTAAACAGGCTCTATACCGAGCCGTGCGTGCACACAACACCCCACCGAATACACAGCTCGATAAACTAATTAAAAAGAAAGAAAAATTGCAACAGCAGCTGCGAGCGTTAGAAATTGAAATTAACCAACTTACTATCCAGAAATAAGATGATCACAACCAAACAATTACACTATATTGATGATAATACACAAAACCAACTCTCAATATTATTGCAGGCATGTATAGAAACAGGCGCTTCACTGGGCTTTTACCAATCTGCAGATAAACTCGCTTTGAGCGATTATTGGCAATCTGTCAGCACTGAAGTGAATGCTGGCGATCGACAACTTTATGCGCTTTATCATCATCAAGAATTAGTCGCCACTGTACAGCTCGCTCTGTGCTCTAAGCAAAATGGTCGCCACCGCGCTGAAGTAGCAAAGTTGCTCGTACACCCTCGTATGCAGCGCAAAGGGTTCGCAACCATATTGATGAAATATATGGAGCAGCAAGCCTCTCTCAACACACTTTCTTTACTCGTATTAGATACTCAAAGTGGCGACAAAGCTGAGCAGTTTTATCAAGCTATTGGTTATACCAAAGTCGGTCAGATCCCAAATTATGTTTCTGATATCAATGGCCAGCTTCATAGCACAAGCTATTACTATAAATACCTTGCAACCACAAACGTATCGCGCTTTGTAAATAAAATGCAAATGAAATAAGGTCGACACAATTTATTCATCATGGACGATTATTCTTTAATGGCCGCCTTTGGCAGTCAGTAAAATTAAGGAAGAAACAATGAAAACTCGCACTGCAAGCGCGCTGGTGAGTTTATGTATTTTGAGTGGTACATTTAAAACACATGCAAAAGTGTTCACCTGTTCTGGTATTGTCACAAACGTGATTTCTAAATATGATCAATTTGAGGTTCGATACAAAAGTGCTCAAACAGGTGAGCAAATGGCACCCATTTGGATTTATGAAACACACGCTTATTTACTCGGCCCTGTTTTAAAAGCCATAGAAGCTGGTAAAAAATTTAACACAGAATATATGCTGGTTTTAGAAAATAGAGCGAGTGACGATATACTTTGTATGGCAGGTCATGCGCTCATTGCAATTACTAAAAAATAAAGTGCATCAAATGGGCTCGCATAATACTAAGTACTTTTAGTGCACAGATTGCACTGTGCGGCTTTTTTGGCGTATTTTCTAATTATTTATGCAATTTTACAACTTGACTGTGCTAGCTAACAAGATTGATAGTTACGCGTCGTACATCAGCTTACTGCTCACAATAGCAATAAAAACCCCGACAATATAAAATACGTCTATGACACTTACTTGCCATTGCAAGACTATTTCTATCTCACCAGCTTTCTCTTTCTTTTTTATCTTTCTCCAAAAGTGATAACCAGCCAACACATTCAATAGAAAGAATACTAAATAATCAAATAAACGGTTCGATGTGTTTGATATTGAATGATAGACTCGGAGAATAAAAAAGGCGCATACAACATTATAAATGCAGTTTAATATTGAAAATAAAATAAAAAATATCGTTACATAATATCCCACTTTATGCTCAATTGGGACAAACACCAGCAAGAGTAAAAAAGCCAACACTGAAATAGGCAGAATGTACAACGACGCGACGACCGACTTGGAAACTTTTATTTTTGGAAGCATCTCTAATCTTCTCTCAACTGATAAACTAATACCAACCGATATTAGCTCAGTCACAAGTAATTGGACAGATAAGTCCCAAGGCAGCCAAAATGCTCATTACAGCTGCCTTCTCACAACTTATTACAATACAACCAATTGCGAATATCAGCGAGAAATTAACTACAACACCTAACTCTTATTGCGGCACTGATTATCAGTGGCTGATATAAAAGGTCGTAGAAACCCAGTTCAAGCCCAGTTACTTCCCACCAGCTAAATCGATAAATGTGCCAGTCGCATAGGAAGCGTCATCGCTTAATAACCACACTACAGCGTTTGCGACTTCTTGTGCCGTGCCACCGCGCCGCAGTGGTAATAGCTCAGCAACTCTATCGACCCTGTCAGGCTCACCACCATCAGCATGGATATCAGTATAGATACAACCGGGACGTACACAGTTTACACGAATGCCCTCTTGAGCAAGCTCTAACGACAAACCTTTGGTAAAGCTGTCTATTGCCCCTTTTGCAGCAGCATAGTCAACGTATTCATTTGCCCCACCGAGATAAGACGCCGCAGAAGAGACATTCACAATTGCACACCTGTTTACTTGTTTAGACTGGCGTATATGCTTTATCGCCTCACGCGCACAAATAAAATACGGCGTGACATTTTGCGTCAGCATCCAATTAATACGCTCTGCGCTCATTTCTTCTACGCGCATTTGTGTTTGCAACACCCCAGCGTTATTAACGAGGTGTGTTACCAGTCCCAAACGCATTTGAATCGCTTTGAACATATCAACGACTTGCTGCTCATCACTCACATCTGCCTGAAAAAGTTCTGCTTTACCACCAGCAGATAGGATCTCTTTTCTTACCTGCTCAGCAGCTTGGTGATTTGATTTATAGTTAATGGCAACAACATACCCTTTCGCTGCCAAACTTTTTGCACTCGCAGCGCCAATACCGCGACTTCCCCCGGTGATCAATACAACTTTCATTTGCTCTCCTTAAGTAAAAAAGGCTGCGCCCCTCATTAATTACCTAATCTATAAACTAACCAAACAACCTGAGTCAATAAAATTGCGTCAACTCAAAGGGTTCTGTCCATTCACTAAGTAGATCTATGATCATAGTTTTTGCCCGTATTCCTCTCCTTTGCTCACAAAAAAGCACGGCTTACATGCCGTGCTTTTCGATGATAATAGAAGGTCAACACAAATTTAATAGTGCTTTTTTTGCTCTTGTTATGCCTTTTTAAACATCTTTAACAACTTGATATTTAAACAGTCTTCTAAGCGCGTAATGTAAGCAATACATTTGTGTCTGTTCTAATCTATTCTCTAGACTGCTTATTTAATCTTTTAATATTTGAGACTCTAAACGCTCCCACTTATATGGGTCTACCTTCATAATTTGACCAAACTTTCTTATTGCATCTAATTGCTCTCTCGAAATTGGCTTTTTCATTTCAAAAAAGATAGCGCAAATAGTTTCTAGTGCTAGTTTGTTTTCATTAACTTGTATGAAATCCCATACTTCATCTAATTCTTCTTCAGTAAAACTAGTCTGGAACATCTCCAATAGCAAAGTCATTTTTTCTATCATAATTCACTCCAAATATATAGATTATTTGTTTTGTTCTCTGGGAGGGTTCTTAGGTATTTTCTTATCATTAGGGTAAGCGGTAATAATTTTACCATTCTCTTGCTCATTTCCAATGATAACCTCAATCTTAATACCTTTTCTTTTTCCTCTATATTTCCATCTACCTTCCCTCGCGGGTACTACAGAGCTAGGGGCAGTAGCTACATCAGAAATCACCTCCATCACTTCTTCATCAGTCCAATCTGATGGAAATTCTGATTTCCCTGGCGTATTTCGACCCGGCCCATGTCCTCCTCCCAATTCATCACCATCTAAAATATGTTTAGTAGCTTCTTCATCTGCAAGATTAGTATACTCACCATCTTCATTTGATACGTCTTCATCAACCTGATTGTTAGACTCCTTGTATGCATTTATAGCTTCTGAACCTGCATAGCCTGCTAATGTCGCAGCACCCACGTAGCCTAAAGTTTTACCAACTGCGATTTTACCAACTGCAGCTGTGACGGTTTTACTAATTGCGGCTATAGCAGGTGGAACAAGCGGAGCTAAGGCAATGGCAAATTGACCATCAGGATCGATATAACTCTGAGGGTTGTTTCGGCTATAGCTATATGTTGAAAACAACTGAGGTTGAACAAACCGGTTTGGCAGTGCAAAAATCGGATCTGGCGAGATAAACTGACCATGGACACTGCTGAGGTAACGCTGCTCAAAGTAACCAAGGCCTGATATTTCATCAAACTCTTTGCCGGTAAAACGGTATGGTGTGATAGCATCATTGCCTAAGCTAACCGTTTGATTACCATATGGGTCATAGTTGATGGCACTGGTCACTCGACCGCTGGTATCAAGACTCAACTCAGTTGATGCGAGGTGATTGGTCAGGTAGTACTGTTCACTTTGGTATGCACCAGATGACTGACGTGATAAAGCTATGCGTTTACCGTTGAGCGTCACGTACTTGTATAACTGACCATGCCTAAACTCGATGTCTCTGTCGACATAAACAACGGTATTCGTTAGGCCATCAGCCGCTTTACTGTACTTAAATAAGCGCAGGTTGGCATGATCATAGCCAAACTCTAACTGACCTTTGTCTGCACTGACAGATGTGAGGCGGTTTTCCCTGTCCCACGCATAGCGCGTTGCGCCATCGGTTAATCGATTACCTACAGGATCGTAGCTCAGCGATGAGGCCTTGCCTTGCACGGTGAGATGAGTGAGGGCATTGGGGCCACCCGCTTCAGTTGCAGCACGACCATTACGATGCCATGCCGTTTGCGCATGTGTTCCGCCGCCATACATATAAGTGGTTTGCTCACCACCTTGCATTAAACCAATCAAGCTTTTTGCTGATTGTATAGACTGTGTACTTGCACTGACTCTATTACCAATCAAGTCATAGCGATAGTCGTAACTAACACCACCTACTTGGCCGTTTATCAAACGATACCAATCATCATAAATAAAGTTGGCAGAGGTATTGAGGCCGCTCATCATGGTTGACGATACACCTAGATGTTCAGCAATTTTAGCCAATGATTGGCTGTCTCTGAGGTCATCAATTTGCGTTATATTGCCGGCACTATCGTGGTGATAACCCATTTTTTGATAGGTTAAGCCATCTTTTTCGCTTTGCAGCTGAGTCAAACGCAAGGCATCATCATACTGGTAGGTGCCAAGTACGCCGTTATTCAATTGGTATTGTTGTGGCATACCAGCAGCGTTGTATTCAATGCTACCGGCAACGCCAGATACAGACTGAATCAAACTACGTACATTGTACTGATAGGTAAGTCGCGTGTTATCTGGGTAGGTAAAAGCACTTAAACGATTGGCTGCGTCATATTCATAGCCCATTTGATATTGGCTAGTTTGTCCAGATGGTAGCTTAATCGACTTATTAAGCTGCGCTACTTGACCACGCGCGGTGTAACTGTGTGTTTGGCTACCAAAGGGGTGGATAATCGACTTCAAACGGCCAGAAGATGCCTCTGTACTGCCATAATACGCATACTGCGTATGTGCCGATAACTTGCTAAAGTCAATACTTGGCGCCCAGTCACTTGCGTGCGGTAAAGCCTGCTTAGCTAAATGATAGCTTGCCACCTGACGACCAAGACCATCCACTTGATACGCAACTGGTAAGCCTCGGGCATCGAGTGTCGCCAGTAGCGTATCGGCTTGATATGCATACCACTTTTGACCTCGGTTCGGGTCGTTCACATAGGTTAAGCGTCCTGCTTGGTCATAGACCATTGAACGCACATTGTTTTGTGGGTCGATATACTGAGTTAAATTACCCTGTAAGTCATAGTTATAGCGAGTCTGCCATGAATTCAATGACGATAATTGACCATCGGCTGATACAGCGACCGTTTCATCTACTTGACGTAATCGTCCCTGCTGACCATTGAATGCATCAAAGGTTAAACGTGTTGCAACGCCAAAATGTGCACTGGTTGGGTCTGTTTGTTCTGCATCAAGGTGTAGTTCGGCAAAAGGGGTGTACGTAACGGTTGCATACGCATTCACGCCTTGGCCATTTTTAAAATTGTGTGTGAGTTTGATCACTCGGCCTAGTGCATCGTAATGGAACTGCTCATTGGCGGATTTAGACTCGAGTTGATAGTCATACCCTGTTGCAAAATAAGGGAGGTAGTTCGCTACAATTGAGCCTCGCCCGTTGTATTGAACGCGATCACTGACAACAACTTGTCCGCTGCGCTCACTGTCAGAACGTACCATCAATCGACGGCTATAACCGTCTAAATAAGTATAGCTGTTATGATATTGTGTACTACCCGCTTTATGCCTTGCATGTACCCAATTATGTGCTCCACTACCGATGTGATAACTAAATTCAGAAGAGGGTGATAGCGTGCTGTCTCCGGGTTTAATGACTTTGGTTAAACGCCCCAATGCATCATATTCGAACACAGAGCGCTGCTTATCATAATGTTGATACCCTGTAATGACCCCTAACGATAAGTCATACTCTGCTGTTGCTGTTAACGTATCTGTTCCTGTATTCAGGTCAATTTGAGTCACATAGGTGTTTAAGCTGGCATCATAACTGAGTTTAGTTTCATGTCCCGGCTGTCGTCCCCATAAAGGGCCATATACATTGCTCACTTGACCATATTGATTATGCTTTTGTCTAACCGTGTCGATATAGCCATTCGGGCTTTGAGTATTAAACCATTGACGAGCTTGAGTCATTAGTCCACGAGACAATGCCCCCTGTTGTGCCGAAAAGCTTTCATCGTCATAAAACCACTGCTTTTTAGAGACCACATTACCTAAGGCGTCCGTGATCACCGTCTGGGTCGGTAAATTCACCATTCCCTTGTGAACAGCGGCACCAAGTTGTGCACTGTACTCATTGTAAATAATGCGTGCATCTTGCCATTGTCCGTCTTGACGACCAGACTGCTCGATATAAATGACGTTACCAAATGCGTCATAATCGAACTTTTCACTCACAGTAACGGCGGCACCACTGCCTTTTTCTTGGCGAGTCTGAGTCGACGCTACCATAGCCGCAAACTGCACTGAGCGCTCATCACCTGCACCACCTTGACGCCAAGTTCGAGGTTCAAAAGTAAAATGCTGGCTATCAAATACTCCATGCTTATCTTGTCGAACAAGCTCTGTCATATTGCCCGACAGCACTTCATGGACATCCCCGACATCAAATAGAGCAATGCTTTCTTGTGCTGTTTGGTTGGTGCTTTCAGGCAACGTTGTCGTGATTTGTTTAAAGCCTCTAAAGGCTTTGTCTGGTGCATAATAATAACTATCTTGATAGTTAAACACCTGCTGGGATACGGTCCCAGAGACACTGTCGCGAGTTGAAATGGCCGACACCACTGGCATTGAAATAGGGCTGCTACTCTGCCATGCTTTCCCCGCCTGTTTCGCCTGATACATATACTGCGCGATTGATTGATACTGTAACTCAGTGGTCAACCCCATACCGTTGTCCACTTTGGTCAAGATATTGGCTGGTTGCTCGGAAAAAAGGTCAACAAAGTAAACCGTATTAACGGCCCCTGAACTTAACTGCCAAACAATGTCGGTGCTGCCATTGCCATTCATATCAGCTAAATCTACGCTAATGTTTCTTGCCGTTGTGGGCGAGTCAACATCATAACTATTTGTAAATGCAGCTGAGCTGGCATTTTGCGTGCTAATGCCTTTATTAAGCCAAATACTTGCACGCATACCCGCAGCATGAACCAAATCGGCTTTGCCATCGGCATTCATATCAATGAGTTGAACATTATCTAAATTGAAAAGCCTTGGTGAGTTGGTGAATGCCACAGGCTCCCCAAAACCACCGAGTCCTCGGTTAGGAAAGTAACGTACGCCTGCATTAACGATTGCCACTAAATCAGGTAAGCCATCTCCATTCATATCAGCGAAGCGGATGTTGTTATCCCCAAACTCATACCCACTTGCATGCGAATGCAATGGCAGTGTCTTCGGCTCACTCCAGCCGTCCTCTAGGTTGAGCTGTGCAATATGACTCAACACGCGTCCCCGACTTGAATGGGCATATAAGACATCGGTACGCTTATCATTATTGATATCAATCAGAATGGTATTGCTATTATTTAGCTGATAATACAGACCATTTAGGCTGAACGATGTCTGCCAATTATTCGCTTCATCCAGCTCTTGAACTAACGTATCGCGCTGTCGACCGATCAATAAGTCCGTTTTACCGTCTCCATTCATATCGGCTAAATGAACACTGTCATCTGTCAGTCGATAACCCGATGTGATAGTCATATTTTTATAATTATCCCATACAGGTTTACCAGTTTGATCTGTTCCCTGATTTATCCAATATGCGTGGCGTCTCACTCCGGTGTTAATTACATCAACCAGGCCATCACTATTAAGGTCAACAAAACCCGCATTGTCATTCCAAAACGGAAGTGATTTTGCACTCTCCAGAGACTGTACTTGATAACTGCCTGGGTACTCACCGTATTCAAAGCTGATGGTCGGTTGACTCAACTGCCTGTCACCAGAGAGCGTCGTAAACGATTTCAACCGTGACTGCGGGTGCCAATCGGTGCTCGGGTGATAATTGAGCTCATAATGAGAAACTGCACTACTTTGTACCTGTGTAGAGATGCGCTTGAGCCGGTAATTCATGATAAGCGCAAACCCAGGTTTATAATTAACCACCGCATCTTCACGGCGCTCATAATCCAGTGATACCTGTACTTCATTTGCGCTATAACGAAGTCGCGTAGGATAAACCGTTGCGCTGCTATCTAAACTTTGATAATCAATGTCAATCGTATTACCAGAGGTGTCAGAAATTTTATCCAAATGCCACGCAAATGTTTTTCCATCGCCCTGTGTACGTGACTGCACTGATGTACCAAATTGCCACTGGCTGCCATCCGGTAAAGTTACTCGCCAACCGTCATTGGTCAATTCATATATTGAAGGGTCGCCAGATAGCTTTGCTTGATAGCGCTGTTCGCCTAAGTGCACCAGTTCTGAACCATCAGATAATACAAAGCGACTACTTGAAGCTTGATAGTCAGGCAGCCCTTTATCTGTTTGGTGTCTGATGGACGGAATTGACAACTGGTGACCGATGCCCACCAAACCATTACCAAATCCGGCGTTGTAATCGATACTTAATTCAGGGGTTAACCCACCTCGGCCAGTAGGCAATCCAATGGGTAATTTAAAGCCGCCGCTTCCTTGGTTTCCCGAGATAGAATAGAGCTCACCAAGGCCAAATTGCTTACCCGGCCCCTGAGGTAAATTGATATGTGTTTGCTGTATTGCACTGTTATCTATGGCCCATGCCGAAAAACATGTGCTCACTAACGACAAACTCACAAATGCCAGCTTGTTAAAGCGTTTCATAAAAAGTTCCTGTTTTTAAGAAAAATGGCTGCATTAAATGCAGCCATTGAATTTCGAAGTGAGATTAAAGCTCGTTAGGTTTTACCTGATAGGGACCTTTATTGGTCTCAATCCAGATTCCTTCATCGGAAGCATTTCCAAGTAACGAACTATGCATCAACCTGCCCATTACCTCTGTAGTTCCAAACGTAGAAGGCAATAGATCTGAACACGTTGTTGGGAAGGATCTCGGCGTGTGAGTATGATTAAATTCAAGTTCAATATCATAAATGTCTGAAATTGTTATACCCGAATTAGCAAGGTCAAGCGTCAAGACCCATGCCGTCGCCGCTATATTTTGCTCATTAAAGCTATTGATCAACGGCTTAACTTCGTGTCTTTCAGCGTCTATCGATGCCTGAGCCTGACCAAAGATTTTGTTTCCATCAACTTTTAACTTGCCATTACTACCAATATCCCATCCGTGTATTGGTAGATACTCAAACTCATTTTGTAATCTTAATAGCCCTTTTTCGAATACATATGTGCCTAGGTGCGGCGTTCTGCGGACAGATTGCCCACCCATCGACAGTGTATAATTAAGCGTGCCATAGAAACGCGCTGAATAAGTGATAACATTGACCGATATCGACTGAATTTTATTCAGGTGATTTCCGCCGTTTGCAGGACAGTTATACCACTCAAATCCAGGCGGTAGCGGGTTGAAAATAAACTGAGGAGCAGCAAATGCCGCATCGAAAGTTTTCGCTGTGCTAAAACCTATTTTGAGTGCTTCAGTGCGGTTACCAGAGTTACCACCAGGCTCCCCTCCAACTTGGATAGCACTCTTGGCTAATCGCCTCTCAAATGCCTCCTCTGAAGTACAAGGTGCACAGTCTATGCCGGGTGTAGAATCAATAACATCATTTCTCTGCTCGCCGTAGCCAAAACCATGCCTTTTCATTGAGTAGTAACTCTTAGATGACACAAGCGCCTGATTATTCTCGTTGTGGTCATCAGAAATTAGCCTGTAAAATGCCGTTGATAGATCTGAGGCATGCTGAGCCCGCATCACTTGAATTTCTCTTTCGGTATATTTCGGACGCGGTGTCGAAGCAGTACCAGAAAAAGATTGATTATCAATCATCTCAGCGGTTACAGAGCGATTCCACTTATTATTGTATGCCAGTGCCGTGTAGAACACCCACTCTTGAGCATGCGTAAATGTATTTTCCATTTCTAGCATCGCTTTGGACAAACGCTTAGCGTGAATAGGATCAGCCCCATATCGTCCAGACAGACTACTTTGCAGTTGCTGCATTTGCGAGATCAACCATGCCGCTTGTCTGTATGTACCAATGAATCTTTCCGTTTCATGCTCAAGGCTTAATTCAGCTTGTGCTACGTTCAGCTCCAGTGTTTTCATATCAAGCCATAAGGTTTCAATACGCCTTGACTGCTCAGCATCTAACAATGCTAAAGTAGTGTCATTAATTTTAACACGCTCTTCAGCACTTAAACGTGCACTTTGCGCTAACAGCTCGCCTTCTTTCTTGATGTAGCGCATATTGGCTCTATGAGAAACCATTTCACCAACTGCATTGGTCACACCTTCAATTGCTGAAGCATATCCTTGTGCCCCTCCCAAGAAAGAGGTGCCTATACTGCTAATTGCTTTAAACATAGATACTTTATGTCTTGAACGCTCAGCTTCTGCCCTGATTTTAGCCAGCTGCTGTTGGATTGAAGCATGCTCTTCTCCATAGTGGAGTAAAATACTCGACACTTCGTGAACACCTTCTTTTTGTGCAAGGATACTTTCAAGCTCCAGATGAATTGTACCTTTTTGAAATATATGGGTATAAGGTACGCCATCTTCTGTCGACTTTTGCGCTGCAATAGCGGCACATGTTTCCTCATTGAGTATTTCATTCTGTGGAGAATCGTAAGTAATCCGCCCAGTTGCGCCATTCGTCAATTCACAAGAACCAACTCTTTGACGTAACTGAGAAATGGCGCGATCCAAGTTTAAACTAGCTGCATCAATATTTTGCTGCTGCCAAGACAATTGACTACCCTCTGTCGGCTTGTTTTCAACAAAGCACCTTTCTCCGTCAATAATACAATTTTGCGAACGTAGCTCCCAGCCTAATAGCTGCTTCAACTGGTGGTTGTATTGATCAAACTTGTCGTCATAAGTTGTTGCGATTGTCGATAGGTTGTGATTAAACGCATCGTAACTGTTGTGAGCCGTAGTATATGCAGTTTCAGCTCGCGTAACTAAATCAGGCACCAACCCCTTGCTTAAATAATCAAATGTCGACTTCTCATTGTGGTTGTGTAACACAGGGAATGCACCAAATGGCAAGCCCATCAAGTTAGTCTCACCTTTGAGCCAAGAGAGCAGGTTATCTAAGCGCGTATTAGCCGATACAAACTTTCCGTGCGCGATGGGCAGTTCATCTATATCAGAGCCACTGGTGATGACGTCACCAAATAACGCTTTAAGTGTGTTATCGATAACTTGTACGTCGCTGCGAAGGGTATTAAGTTCATGTACGTATTCCGCGTAGTAAGCTTCCCCCAAATGGCCAGAGATCATGCGCGACCGAGTATGTTGATAGAAAGTATCAAGTTTCTGTGCCATTACGTTGTACACCATAACGACATCTTTATAGCCACTAAATAATACAGTTTCAGGCGCTGTGCTTAGCTCACCATTCGCCAATCGACGCTTCACTTCACGAATTTCACCTTCGCTATATACTGGTCTAGCCAAACTGCCATCCCAATAACGAGGGGAACGTTTACCTCTATTGGCAGAATAAGCTAGTAGCCTTTGTGCATAGTCAGATCCGCTACCAGCAAGCAAGCTACGATAACGCGTAAATGCGCTATCTACTGCACTCTCGGCATTGGCTAGCTCCCTTTCGACGTCTATTGCATTCGAGAAAGCTAAATTTGCACCTCTCGCATAATCCAAATATTGGTTTGATAAGATAAGGTCCGCTTCAGCTGTATCATGGATCACATCGAGCCAAAGTAGATTAACAACTTCGTCATTGACAAATTGAGGTAACCCTTTCATGTATTCTAATTCAGCTTTAACATCATCAGCTCGAGTGCGCTCTGCATTACCCCACAAATTCGTAAAACTCACAGTATTCTTGCCGTTAATCGCGCTGTTAACCAACTGTTTAGTTTGAGTGTCACGTTCAAACAATTTTGTCTGATATCTAAATGCAGCTAACTCTCTGTCATACATTCCAGCAGCAGGGTTTTCTTGCTGATCAGCTTCTTCCCAATATAAACGTTTACGAAGCAAGTATGTCTCGTCGCGTTTATTGGTTACTTTGACCGCAACCATGTCAGATAGCGCTGTATGACCATTTTTTTCGTTGTAAGCGTGTAGCCTAAACCAGTGGTCGCCCAACGGTAAGCTTTCATCTGATGACCAACTACATTCTGATTTTGCTTCACTACACACAAAATCAATGGATGTATTATTGATTGACAACATGTAGCCAGCTACTGAACTAACTTTAGGCCAAGTTACCTTAAATGGTTCAAATACTGTACTTGGAGCTAAGATAACCGGTGTTTTTGGCTTAGTTGGTTTCTCTACTTTCGTGATGATGTTAACTTCTTGCCACGCACCGCAGGATGTGCGACATGCGCGTACTTTAAAGGTATAGTCGCCATCCTGAGTAAGCGCTACCACTTTAGTTGTACCATTAACAGTAACTATGGAAGATTCCACACCGTCTTTTATGTAGACAAACTGATAAGTGACCCCTTCTCCTGCATTGTTCCACTCCAGCGTGATAGAGTTATCTGTGACCACTGCTGCGCCATTGTATATTGGGTAACTTTTAACCACAGGTATAAACATAGTGATCCCAGAGGACTTTATGGGCACTAGGAGCTCTTTGTTCTGGAGGCCTAACGACACACTATTTGGCGGTAATTCAACCTTAAAACTCACCGCAGAATTATATCCAGAGCAAAGCCCGTCTATATTACAAGCTCGTACTTTATAGCTATAATTTTGTGCATCTTGTAAACCGCTGACATCCAATGTGGTAGCAGTGTATTTTTTATCCGATCCACTTAGTTGGTAGTAAACATCAAAACCAACTGAATTTGCAGCTGCAGACACACGACTCCAACTCAGCCTAGTATTACCAGTAGGTAATATGCCATTAATGAGCCCTGATGCTGATATATTAGAAGGCATACCCGGCGCTAAATACTGTACCGTACCTGATACTGTTGAATAAGGGCTACATGACTCTACACCTCTATCTGAGCGGCAGCCTTTTAGTCGAATACTGTACGAGCCAGCCGATGTCAGGCTAATTGTATGAGAACCATTTGAAATATCAGTTGACCCTGCATCTACCCATGCGTTACTACCAAGCTTCTTCTGTATTTTTATATCGGTGGCGCCTTCAAAATCGATTGTGCTGCCAGACGTGCGCCAATTTACGTCGACATTTCCCTTGTATGTTTTTGTAGTTGATAGAGTTCCTGTTCCACCACCAAGCACATGGGTAGTCTGACAATATGATGAGAGTGTTTTATCTTTGAATTTGGTGTTTGATGCACCACTTTCCCAACCAACCTTGCCTGTGCGCTCTAAACAAAAAGTATATGTACCTGGTGTTGCAGCTGTAAAAGTGCGCTCTTTTATAGTAGGCAAAGAACCATAGTTATGATTTTCTTGAGCTCCATGCGCTTGCACATCTCCATCGGGGTGCTTTATTGTTAACTGATACTTGGTTGAAGGCCTGTGTGTATAGTGATAGGTAATACCGGCTTGTTCTTCACTAGTGTTTTCCGGTAATCGGGCAACAGTCCATTTATAAGGGATCTGTGCACCCTTTGCGTAGTACGTATTTAAAGTGCTTACGTCGGCTGGTGTTAGTGTACAGTCTTCTGACCATAAATTAACCCCAGTGTCTTCGTAACTTTCTTTTTTACAATATGCTAATAAATCAGGTGAGAGTACGCCCCCCACCAACAATAATAGCCCATTTAATTTATACTTCATTGCTATATCATCTCCTTTTTTCGCAATTAAAGTGCTTTGGTATAACCACCTTTTCATTACTAATAACTACATAATAAAAAGGTAAAAAACCTGATTAACCATTAACAAAAATAGCATACCAAAAAGAGGGACGACAAAACAATTGAGCAGAAAATCCCACAATTAAATAAAACTAAATAAAATAAATTGAAACGTAAATAAAACTAATAACAATCATTTAAAAATTAAAGTCAGTGCATTTAAAACACATGAAAAAAAACGAAAAACAACATTAAAATACAGGTTATTAAAACAATAATTACATGCAAAATTAATATTTTAATAGGAACAATAAAAAAGGAGCTTCTCAGCTCCTTTTAGTAACTTTACTTTTAATTAGTCTATAAACTTTGTTGGTGCCGGTGGCACGGTTAGTTTCTTTTTAGGGTTGTCTTCAAGTTCTTTTAGTAGCTCTTTAACTGCGCGTTCAACTGATGGATCTTGACCTGCTTGGATAAGTTCAGGACGATCTATCACTTCAATGTCAGGGACTACCCCTTCATTTTCAATGATCCAGTTACCATCATTATCCAGTATACGGAACGTTGCAGCGATCACTTGACCACCATCCACAAGTCTTGGATTACCTGAGATACCAATTAAGCCACCCCATGTACGTGTACCAATTAACTTACCCAATCCAGCTTGACGGAAGTAATAAGGAATTGCATCACCACCTGAACTTGAATAGCCATTGATCAGCATGGCTTTTGGTCCATCATGCGCAAATTGTGGCGTTTTTGTTGGCGTGACACCACGACGTTTCCAATAGTTAAGCGGTTTT
This sequence comes from Pseudoalteromonas sp. Of7M-16, assembly GCF_022347805.1. Taxonomy (NCBI): domain Bacteria; kingdom Pseudomonadati; phylum Pseudomonadota; class Gammaproteobacteria; order Alteromonadales; family Pseudoalteromonadaceae; genus Pseudoalteromonas; species Pseudoalteromonas sp. Of7M-16. The sequence goes on from NZ_JAKRFY010000003.1 coordinate 22,874, forward strand.
CGCGCTAGCCAAGTGATCACATGTTCTGGAATAAAACCACCACCGTTGTAACGATCATCAATGATCATCGCTTCTTTCGTTGTTTGTGGCATAAAGTTCTTAAACATCGAACGGTTACCTTCGTAGGCAGTATTTGGCAAGTGCACATACCCAATTCGACCACCTGATAACTGCTCAACATAGGCTTTACGTGATTCAACCCACTGTAAATAACGTAAACCGGTTTCGCTCTTCACAGGCTTAACCGTGATTTTCCAGCTATCTTCAAAGCTCGCTGACTTACTCAAGATAAGTTCAACTTGTTCGCCCTGAGTATTTTCCAACAGCTCATAGAAGTTGCTGACTTCATTTACATTTCGACCATTCACAGCCAAAATGAAATCACCTTCGCTGGCGCGCACACCTGTTTCGTTTAATGGAGAACGGAAATCTTCATGCCAGTTTTCACCTTTAAAGATGTGCTTAATCGTCACGAAACCTGAACGGTGGCTTGCCACTTCAGCACCAAGTAGGCCATGTTTTTTACGCTCGCCTTTTGGCTCATCACCAGACTGAACATAAATGTGGCCAGCATTGATTTCACCAGCAATTTCACTCAGTACATAATCAATATCTGTGCGATGTGCTGCAGCGTCGGCCATAGGCTGGTAACGCTTCAGCAGTGCATCCCAATCTTGTCCATGATGGTTTTCGTCGTAGAACCAGTCACGTAGAGTGCGCCAACCTTCTGTATACATTTGCGACCACTCTACACGCGGATCGATCTTCAAATTCATCTTGCTAAGATCTAGCTGATTCGCTTTTAAATCCTGCTTAGCCTTTGGCTTGATCACACTATACTTAGTGCCCGCGCGTGCAATGATATGCTCACGATTTGCCGAGACCTTATACGCGCTGACACCTTTAGCAACCGTACTGACTTTGCCATCAGCTTTGTTTTCGACCAACTTAAGTGCGCCACCACTTAGCGTAAGTACGCCGCCTTTAACACCCGTCAGTTCACGGTAGTTACCAGCTGGGGCTGGAAGTGAAACCACCCGCGCCATAAAACCATCAACTTGAATATGAGTATCTAATTCAGGTTTGTCCTTACTCGACTTTTCATCACTCACTATCGATGTTTCGTCGCTTTGCGGCGCATTAATTGGCTTAATGCTGTCATTCACCGCAACCGAATAAATACGTGTTGCGCGGTTAAACAAGTAGGCAAATTCGTATGAGCTAAATGCTAAGTTATAATCACGCTCAGAGGTGAAATAAATATATTGACCATCATCAGAGAACGTCGGGTTAGCTTCTGAGGTCATCTCATCCGTTAAACGGTTTAGCTTTTTGCTATCCACATTGTAATGCCAAAGTGATGAGTAGCGGTTTTCATTGTTTTTAACAAAAACGATGTCTTTACTATTTGGCGACCAGGTATATTGTGTGATCCCATCATCGTCGTGAAGGCCACGATCTACTTGGTGTAATTTGCCACTTTCGACATCTAACCACCATACAATATGGTCTTTGTCAGCAAACAAAAGCTTGCTATTGTCCGGTGACCAAATTGGATCAAAGCGCCAAATCGTGCCGTTGTCTGTCAGTTGTTTTACCGCATTATTGTTGGCGCGATCTTTCAGGTAGATCTCATATTCACCAGTTACATCGCTTAAATAAGCAATATAGCGGGCATTAGGTGACCAAGTTGCAGCTATTTCACGGCCCACTGGCGTGTGTGATAAATTACGCGTGGGTCCATTTTTAACAGGCACAGAGAAAATCTCACCACGGGCGGTAAATACGGCGCGCTTACCATCGTGAGAAACGTCCATGGAGTCGATGAATTTACTGACATTTTTAGTGTAAGGCAGTGCTGATTTTCGTACGCCACCAACATTAATTGTCAGCTTTTCTGTCATTTTATTTGCTTCATTGAAGCGATATAAATAACCACCGTTTTCATACACAATTGAGTCTGGACCAGCAGATGGCCACAAGACATCAAACTCTTTGTGATCAGTCATTTTAACAGGCTTTTTGCCTTCACGATATTTGTAAAGATTCAGCGTGTAATCTCTATCAGATACAAAGTAAATGCTGTCGTTTACCCAAGTTGGCTGCTGATCTGTTGCTCGGTGTGTTGTCAGCTGCTTGGAAGTATTTTTTTCTAAATCATATACCCATACATCTTGCGCACGACCGCCGCGCGAGCGCTTCCAAGTACGGAATTCACGGTCAATTGGCGTGTATACAAACTTGCTGCCGTCACCAGATAGCATGCCGCCGCCACCTTCTGGGATCGCAAGCGGCTGCTCTAAACCACCTTCAACTGGTACCATATAAGGGCGACCCATACGTTTACCCCATGGTGTGCGATTAGCGCGGAACACAATATGTTTACCATCTGGCGTCCAGTCTAAAACACGATAATCAAAACCGCCACGCGGTGGCATCGGGCCAACATCGTTGTAGTAAGTAAGCTGTTTTAAGCCTGAACCATCGCGGTTAATCACATATATCTGACGGCTACCATTGTACTCTGCGGCAAATGCAATTTTTTCGCCGTCAGGTGAAAACTTAGGGAAAGTTTCAAATCCAATATGATCCGTCAAACGCGTGCTTTGACCTGTATTGGTATTGGCCACGTAGATATCGCCAGAGTAAACAAAAGTTACGTGCTCTTTGTGAATATCAGGAAAGCGTAATAAACGGGTATCTTCAGTGCTGTAGGCGCTCGCCATAGGGCTGGCAAGAGGCCCAAGCACAGCAGCCATCGCTGCAAACAAGTGCTTAATTTTCATTATTATCTCGTATATATATTTGACTGTTACATGATAACAATTTCACTCATAAAGTCAGGTTGATGCGACAAAAAGCACAAAAATACCCGTCAATTAGAGCATAATAATTGTCACATAATGTAAATTGATGAATATATGGCTCGCAGTATCCACTGCGAGCCAACTGTATTTGAGATGCGATGAATTAGGCTGGATTGTCAAAAAAGCGGGCGACACTAAAAGGGGTCAAATCGATGGAAGTCGGTTGCTCAGTGACTAACTCTGTGATCAATTTACCAGTAATCGCAGAAGTTAAAATACCGGTTCTGAAGTGACCACAAGCGTTGAGATACCCCTCTACTCCCGGCACCTTACCTAAGATTGGCAACTCATCCGGCGTACCCGGTCTAAGGCCAGCCCAACAACGTTTGATATTTGACTCGTTTAAAATGGGTAAGCACTTCATCGCCCCTCTCGACAACTCCTGTATTTTGTCCAAGCTATTAGTGGTATCAAAGCCCTTTTCCTCAGTCGAGGAGCCTATGAGTATCTCTCCATTATCTTTTTGCGCAATATAGCAGTCACTGGTACTAATACAGCCATTCATGATTTTAGGCATGCGTTCAGATAATACGATTTGCCCTTTGACGGGATAAACTGGCATATCACGCCCTGTCGCTTGTTTAAATAGCGAATTTGCCCAAGCACCTGTTGCATTTACCAAGGTGTCGCAATGCAGTTCACCTGAAGCAGTCTGAATACCGACTACACGCTTGCCTTCTCTGAGCACCTGTTGAATTTCCGTATTTAAAAAAAGCTCTACACCATTTTGTCTGGCGGCTTCAGTATACGACTCAACTAAACGATAAGGATTTACTTGGTGATCGCAAACGAAGTCAATTGCACCAATAGCGTCGGGAGTCACAAAAGGCTCTTCTTCTTTAAGTTGCTTCGCATCAAGCCAACGGATCTGATCTCGCAAGTGAGGAATACCACTGACGATTTGATCGGCGTACAGCTCATCTTCACGGTTATACATAATAAATTTAAGGCCTGTACGCTCAAACTTAAAATCAACATTGTGTTTATTGCGTAACTCTTCGTATAGATCTGGGTACATGGCGTTGGATTTGAGAGCAAATTCAAAAAAGCAGTCCGGTAATTGGTGTGGGCGCATAGTTGGGATCTCCTCTCCCTGCGCTTCACTGTGTAATTTAGATAACGTCTTAAAAAATATAACACCGCACCCTAATCCAACTGACTCACCAATAGCCCACAAACCACCGGCCGAAGCGCGCGACGCATTACCTGCTTTTTTTATATCAACTAAGGCTATTTTTAAATTCGTATCACGACTCAAAAAATAAGCACATGCAGCCCCAACAGCTCCACCACCTGCAATAATGACATCATACTTGTTCATTTAATGATTCTTCCATAAAAGTAAAAGGGATAGGGTCGAGCGGAAAGCGTGGCTTTATCACGCCGGTATCTTTGTCATGACCCGCTTGGTGTAGTAAATCAAGGGCAAAGCTGCTACATGTTTTGCCTTGGCAATCACCCATGCCTATTCGAGTGCGCATTTTCAGCGTTGTCAGATCTTTTACGCCCTCTGAAATCGCTTGCTTAAGTTGCCTCTTTGTCGCTTGCTCGCAGCGGCAGACCACAGTGTCATCTTGCGCTAACTCAAGCAAACCAGATTGACGCTCACTAAAACGATCAAAGCCAAATCTAAAACGCTTTATCCGGGCATGTTTACGCGCGATTTTTTGTTGTTCATTTTTCGCCTCAGTAGCACTTAATACGCCCCGCTGCTTTACGATGTTCAATGCCGCAATTTGGCCTTCACAAATTGCTGCATCAGCGCCCAGCAACCCCGTACTATCTCCTACAACATACGTCTTTTTTTGGTTGCTTTCGAACTCACTGCTAAGCGTAGGAATGTAGCCGCTTACTTTCGTATATGTATGTTCTAGTCCCAACAACATAGCAAGCTGAGTACGTGCAACAAACCCATAACCAACGCCAATAGCATCAACATCTATTGATTTTGCCTGGCTAAGGTCTGCTCGCCAATATTGATCATAAGGAGCAACTGTGACACGTTCTAAGTGCTCATCTCCCTGTGCATTGACGACGCCATAGCCATAGTGAAAAGGTATTTGATGTTTTTTTAGATAACTCATCATACTGAGGCCACTCAGCGTTAGTTTTGGCTTGTTCAACAAAGCGACGGCTTCTTTAGCCAGTTTATTAAATGCACTTGCTTCGTATACACCAATGACATTGACACCGGCTTTGTGTAATTGACAAGCAACAAGTGGCAACAGTGGTCCAGTACCTACTAACACCATTTTTGTGCCCGGTTTTACCAGCCCACTTTTAATCTGTAATTGAACACCTCCAAGTAGCATAACCCCTGGTAACTGCCAGCCAGGAAAAGGGACACTGCGCTCATGGCACCCCGTCGCTAAAATGAGTTCATCGTACTTTTGTGTTGTCAGTCCACCACTTTCATTTAACAATAATGATTGCTGTCCCTCCGGTCCTAAAACCCGAGTTTGTAATTTTAATTCGATGAATGACTTATAATTTTCGTAACGTCGACGCAGCGCACTCATCGCACGCTGCAAATTATCATCTAAGTGGGGCAAAGTGGCTGTGTTACGCAATGGCCCTCGATATATTACGCCACCAATCTTAGGCGCTTCATCAATTATGATTGATGGGATCCGATATTTTCCGAGCAGAGCTGCCGCGGCAGTACCGGATGGTCCGCCACCAACAATGACAACAGGGTTAGGCTTTTCCATGGTTTAACCCCTTATCTTTAAAGCGATTGCTCAATGTCTCGACTTGCATATTTGGTTCGACAAGTGTTTGACAAGCTCTCTGTTTGTAGCGCTTGTTAACCTTAATATGGCAGCAGTGGCACACTCCCATAGCACAATATGCTCCTGATACCACTTTGCGATCATTCTCACAAATACGCTTCATATCCGCGGCTTGTAACACCGATAAGACAGTTTCACCTTCACACGCAGTTATTGGCTGCTCATCTATGAAAACTTTAAATGTAATTGAGTCTAAGGGCGTAATATCCTTTGTACGCGTCGCTGATGTCATCTTTTTTACCTTGCATTGCCAAATGTCAATTCAGCCTAGGGTAAAAAACTGCCAATAAAAACCTATTTTTTACAACAGTTAAATATTTGTTGATCTAAATTAAGAAAGCGATAAATAGGGCCTATTTGTAATGTCATGTAATATATTTTTCCAAAAAAACGTGATCCTAAAGATTTAAAATAGTTAGTATTTTTTCATTATATTAGTAACTTAAAGCAAGTATAAAAAAATAAATCAGCCTTCTATCACTAAATTTTTTAGAACCCAACTTCAGAGCGCCCCCTAGCTAAACCAAGCCGATTTAAAAGATTAGAATTAACCTTTTGGTAATATTGTGACGCCACTATCTTCCTTAACGTGTTCTATCACCATATAAGTGTGATTTGTACCAACACCTGGAATTTCCACAATTTGTCCAAGCACTTCTCGATACTGTCGCATATCCGACACTCGGATTTTCAATAAATAATCAAACCCACCAGCCACCATATCGCATGCCACAACATGAGGTATTTCTACAACATGCTGCTTGAATGTTTCAAATACTGACTCGGTCGAGCTTTTCAATGTAATTTCGACATGTGCAACGAGCTGTTGTCCAAGCTTTTGTGCATTTAGTCTCGCAGTATATCCCTCAATATACCCTTCAGATTCCAATTTTTTTACGCGATCAAGGCAAGGACTGGGGCTTAAATTAACCGCTTTTGCTAGGTTAACATTTGAAATTCGGCCATTTTTTTGCAATTCATCCAAAATGGCTTGGTCGATACGATCTAAAACGCGGGTTTTTATTGAAGTCGTCATACAGTATAAAATGCTGAGATAAGGTCTAATAAAACACGAATTTACCGTAATTCATAAAAATAAGACAGCACATTCTGCTGCACTTTCTATACAATGCTCGGAAATTATTATGGATGTCCCTTTTTACATGAAGTTTGTTTCTGCTAGCAAAGGGGCTAAAATTTAACCACCACAAAATTACGCAGCGCTCATTCTATATAATGAGGCAAGAAAGCAATCGCAGCCCTTGGCTCTGCTTTCTGTAGTATTTAGGTTTTCAATAGAGGGTTTAACCTATGCTATTTCAAGGCGACTTAACAACCCAGTGTCCGATCCGTCAAAAGATCCGTGACTTCTACCGCATTGATGAAGAAACTGTTATCGATCACATTTTACCATTGGCAGAGGTCGGTGTTTCTGCCCGTACTCGCGCATGGGAACGTGCTCGTCAGATGGTATTAAATATCCGTAAAGACCAGCACGGTCAAGGCGGTGTAGACGCACTACTAGAAGAGTACTCTCTATCTTCTGAAGAAGGTGTTGTACTGATGTGTTTAGCAGAAGCACTTTTACGTGTGCCTGATGCACAAACACAAGATATGTTAATTCGCGATAAGTTGAGCAAAGGGGACTGGAGCGCACACTTAGGCAATAGCGATTCACTATTTGTAAATGCATCAAGTTGGGGCCTATTGTTAACTGGTAAAATGGTTAACTACGCGGACAAAAATAAAGAAGAACAATTTGGTTTACTAAAGCGCACCATGGGTCGTATTGGTGAACCAGCCATTCGTAAATCAGTGCAGTATGCAATGAAGATCATGGGCCAACAGTTTGTTATGGGCACCACGATTGAAGCCGCACTTGAACGCGCAAAAGAAAAAGAAGCCACAGGCTACGCATACTCATACGATATGCTAGGTGAAGGCGCACGTACTATGGCTGATGCAGAGCGTTACTTCAACAGCTATATGACTGCTATTCATGTCATTGGTAAAGCGGCAAACGGTCGTGGTCCAATTAAGAGCCCAGGTATCTCTGTAAAACTATCAGCTATCCACCCACGTTATGAATTTACGCACCGTGATCGTGTTATTGAAGAGCTTGTGCCTAAACTTAAAGAATTAGCACTTGCAGCAAAACAGTATGACATCAACTTCACTGTGGATGCCGAAGAAGCAGATCGTTTGGATATCTCTTTAGATATCATCGAAGCGGTGTTCTCAGATGACGCACTGGGTAATTGGAACGGCTTTGGCCTTGCAGTGCAAGCATACCAAAAACGCGCTATTTGGGTTATCGATTGGCTAGAGACTTTATGTCGTCGAGTTGGTCGCAAGATGATGGTTCGTCTTGTAAAAGGTGCTTACTGGGATACTGAAGTTAAACTGACGCAAACTGATGGTCTTGAAGACTTCCCTGTATTTACACGTAAAGCAACGACTGACGTCTCTTATAAAGCATGTGCTATCAAATTGATGAACGCACGTGATGTGATCTTCCCTCAGTTTGCAACGCACAACGCCTATTCTGCAGCGACTATACTAGAACTTGCCAATGGCGAATTCAATAACTTCGAGTTCCAGTGCCTACACGGCATGGGTGACTCACTGTACAACCAAGTAGTAACAGAAGACAAAGTACAGTGTCGTGTTTACGCACCTGTTGGTCAGCACGAAGACCTACTTGCTTACCTTGTTCGTCGTCTCCTTGAAAACGGCGCAAACTCGTCATTCGTAAACGCGATTGTTGATGAGTCTATGCCTGTTGAGTCGCTACTTGAAGATCCGGTTGAAAAGATCCAACGTGTTAAGCACAAGCGCAACATGCAGATCACTTTGCCTATCGACCTATACGGCGCAGAGCGTAATAACTCTAAAGGGTTAGATTTAACCAACATCAATCACATCACGCCAATGCGTGACAACTTACAAAAGTGGGTTGATGATAACCTGATCACTGCAGCGGATGTGCCTGAAGGTCACGAAGCAGTATTGAACCCAGCAAACCACAGCGAAGTTGTTGGCTCTATCCGCCACCAAGATGCACAAGAAATGCAACAGCTTGTTGCTAGCGCAGAAGCCGCTTTTGCAACTTGGTCACAGACGCCAGTAAGCGAACGTGCAGAAATTCTGCGACGCACAGGTGATGCACTTGAGCGTCATCGTGATGAACTTATCGCGATGTGTATCAAAGAAGCGGGTAAAATCACCCAAGATGGCATCGATGAAGTACGCGAAGCCGTTGATTTTTGCCGCTACTACGCAGCAAAAGCAGAAGAACTTGCACTGGATGAGCGCTTTAGCCCACGCGGTGTGATCTTATGTATCAGCCCTTGGAACTTCCCACTGGCAATCTTCCTTGGACAGGTTGCTGCAGCTATCGTTACTGGTAATACAGTTATCGCAAAACCTGCAGAGCAAACATCACTAGTTGCGCTTCGTACCATTGAGCTAATGGAAGAAGTCGGTTTACCAAAAGGTATCGTACAGCCTGTTATCGCTCGCGGTAGTGAAGTTGGTAAGCACATCGTGCCTGATACACGTGTCCAAACGGTGATGTTCACTGGCTCTACTGAAACGGGCACACGTATTTCACAAACATTGGCTGAGCGCGGTGGCGATCAAGTGCCGCTGATCGCAGAGACAGGTGGTCAAAACTGTATGATCGTTGACTCAACGGCACTGCCTGAGCAGGTTGTTGATGACGTTATCTCTTCAGGTTTCCAAAGCGCTGGCCAGCGCTGTTCTGCACTTCGTGTACTCTTTGTACAAGAAGAGATCGCAGACAAAGTGATCAACATGATCAAAGGCGCAATGCAAGAATTGCACATTGGCGATCCTGCACATCTGTCTACTGATGTGGGTCCAGTGATTGACCAGAAGGCCTTGAATGCACTAAATGAACACGTTGAATACCTAAAAGGTAATGCAACACTACATTATGAGTGTTCACTACCTGATATGGGTGATAACGGTCACTTCTTCTTTGCACCACGCTTATATGAGATCAGTGACCTTTCAGTGCTGAAAAAAGAAGTATTCGGTCCATGTGTTCACGTGATCCGCTTTAAGGGCAGTGATATCGATAATGTGATCGATCAAGTAAACAGCACAGGCTTTGGTCTTACAATGGGTATCCATACACGTATCGAAGAGCGTGCACAATACCTCGCTAAGCTATCTCGTGCGGGTAACATCTACGTAAACCGCAATATGATTGGTGCTGTAGTTGGAGTACAACCATTTGGTGGTCGTGGCCTTTCTGGTACTGGTCCAAAAGCAGGTGGTCCAAACTACATTGCCCGTTTGGTAAAAGAAAACCAAGCAGAGCAAAACATTCAGGCGACTAACCTTAAAATAGATAACGAAGAGATCACGGCTTACCAAGGTGCGCAAGAGCAAGTATCACGCATGATGTCGCTATCAAAACGTGACGAGAAGGCTTGGCGTGCAATGCCACTGAACAACCGTGTATCAGCGGTGCGTCAGCTACTGGCTAAACTTGCTAACGTTGAGATCTTAGATAACCTTGCCGATGATTTGAATAAGACACTGGCTGATGCGCGTGAGCAGCTTATCCGTGTTGAAAAGCGTCTAGATACCGTAATTGAATTACCAGGCCCAACAGGTGAATCAAATACATTACGCTACGAATCGCGCGGCTGTGTGGTTTGTTATGCAGATAAAGACACCTCTTTCAACTTCTGGGTGCTTTCTGTGATCACTGCATTAGCAGCAGGTAACACTGTTATCACTGTCGTTTCTGACTTATTCCATGAAGAAGCGATCGCGTTTAGAGACAAGCTACTAAGCAGTGGCATTGCTGAGGGCGTACTTCAGGTTGCTAAGCTAAACCAGCTACCAGCAATCCTGGCCCATGAGCACCTAGCTGGCGCAGTCGTTGGCAATGGTTGTGAGCGCAAAGGCTATGTCAGCACCCAACTTGCAGCCCGCAGTGGTGCCATCTTGCCTGTGATCAGTGCAGAGTACTACGACACGCTACTAGGACGTCTCGTTACTGAAAAAACCATCAGTATCGACACTACCGCATCAGGTGGTAACACATCACTGATGACATTGGTTGAAGATGATGCCTAACTTTGGCATTCAGTAACCTCTTTAAAAAGCCAGCACAAGCTGGCTTTTTTGTTTCTGGATAAAATTCAGCCTGCCAGCTCATTATTTACCATACATAAAATCAACAAGTTAACATCACTGATGTAAAGTGAGTTAACTTTTGTAAAACACAAATTACAAACTTTCATTTTGATTTGCAGCAAAACTATTTCAATTTTTCCCAGTCCAGTATATTGTGCCTGTTTCTCTCACAAATATAGGGGCAATTTGTGCTTAATAATAAAACGCTAGGTAGTATGCTCATTGTCGCAGGTACGACAATTGGCGCAGGCATGCTGGCGCTGCCAATTGCATCAGCAGGACTTGGGTTTTCAACCTCGCTAATATTGATCATTGCAACTTGGTTGTTAATGACCTACACCGCCCTGCTCATGCTAGAAGTGCATCAATTTGCAAATAAAGAAGCCACACTGAATACCTTAGCAAAGCAAATTCTCGGTAAAAAAGGCCAATACATTGCAAACTTCTCTATGGTATTCCTGTTTTACGCTTTATGCGCAGCCTATATCGCAGGTGGCGGCTCTCAACTACAAGAAAAGCTCAGTAGCTTTACAGGGATGGATATTGCGCCGCAAGTTGGTTCTATTGTTTTAGCATTACTGGTTGCCACAATCGTCGCACTAGGTACCAGCACCGTTGATAAGTTGAACAGAATACTATTCACAATAAAAATAATTGTCTTGGCAAGCTTATTCTTTGTTCTTACGCCTTATGTCCATGGCCAACACCTACTCAACATGCCTATGGAACAAGGCCTTATCCTATCTGCTATCCCTGTTATTTTTACTTCATTTGGCTTTCATGGTTCTATTCCATCGATTGTTAAATACGTTGGTTTAGACATAAAAACTTTACGTCGAGTTATGATTGCGGGTGCTGCTCTGCCATTGACTATTTACGTTTTTTGGCAGTTGTTAAGTCAAGGTGTCATGGCACAAGAGGCACTGCTACAAAGCGCTGGTTTACCCGGTTTTGTCGCCGCGATTTCGAATATTGCACACAATAGCCAAGTACATACTTTTGTGACCATCTTTGCTGATCTGGCACTCGCCACATCATTTTTAGGTGTAAGCCTTGGACTCTTTGACTTTTTTGCCGACGCATTCAAGCAACAAAATTCAGGGTTAGATAGAGTAAAAACCGCACTGATCACCTTCACTCCACCGCTGGGGTTTGCATTATTCTACCCTCAAGGTTTTATCATGGCCTTAGGCTACGCTGCGATAGCCTTAGTTGTTTTAGCCGTTTTTCTACCTGTCGCCATGGTGTGGCAACAACGAAAAGTACAAAATTCAGGTTATCAAGTACAAGGTGGCAATCTCGGATTAATATGTGCCGGTTTATGTGGTGTATTAATTATTTCAGCACAAGGTCTGCAAATGTTTGGCGTGATCCCAGCTCTGGGGTAAATGCAAAAATGGATTAGGCACTCAGCCTAATCCATCTCAAAATGTAAGAACGCGTTACTACTTTTTACAATTCAAGTGTCGCTTTAACTACCCTGATATGAATATAATTGACTCACTTACCAAGGAGTTAATTATGATTAGGGTTACAATGGCTACCGTGCCATTATTGCTACTGAGCGCATGTGGTGGTGAAAGCGACACACCGCTGCAAAAAGATAACACTGCACAGCCAAATACACCGACAACACAACAGCCTAGTAATGACTGTGGCGCCAACTTCACAGCCGAACGCTCGCTCAATCAATTTGAGTTTTCCAGTGTATTTTGGCATGCAGATAGCGAAGTGTTACAACCTAAACCAGAATTTAGACTCTATGCCGATAAACACTCTTTAGGGGCAACTCACACACTTTCATCAGACGAGACCCTGTGTATGTTGAGCGCAGCAGTATTTGGCTCGACCAGTGCTGAAACTTGGCAAGGCGCCAGCAACAGCAGTTTCAAGCAAGGAGAGCTATTTTACTATGCGCCCGAGCTAATTTTTAACACCCCTCTACCTGACTTTACGTCTTTAGCAGATTGGCGCAATAAAGGTCAACCGAGTACTGTCAGTCAACCGATTGAAGCGGTTAAACTAACAATTCACTACAGAGACAGAGATAATAATCTCATCACTTTTGGTGACCAAAACACCACAGCAGCTAAATTGGTATGCAATAACTCCACACTGGACCTAACTCTCCAAGTTCAGCCAGTCATCGCGACTGCAGTAAGTAAAATGGACCCAGCCTATTGTGAAGAAAAGCAAGTTGGGTTAGAGAGTGAAACACATTGCTTAGCAGTCGCTATTGTTCAAGAAACGGGGTTAGAAAACTGTCAGCTTGACTCAACAAGCGCGATAATACCGGATCAAACTGGGAATAAATCGACAGTGAAAATTGCGGGCTCTTTAATATTTAACTCTGGCACAGACGCAGCTCTGAAAGTAAACAACATCAAAATATAAGCCTTAATAAGGCAAACTAGCTCTTTGGTTTAATTATTTAAAGAGCCATTTTTCCATTTGATTTTCTGGCTAAAATGCCAAATTAATGGAGCAAAACAAAGAATAATTGTCACTGTATTTACAATGGGTAATACTGACTTATATAGATACGTTGAGTAACTTAAATCCATTAGATGTCTATCGACAAGGCGGAAAAGCTGTAACACCGGTGCAGGTAAAACGACTAATTGCACCATGATACTTTGCCACATATACATCTTGTCTTTTAAAGCCCAATAAGCAACGATGGCGATAAATACAATGTCGTTCAACGCCCAAAAAATATACCGATAAACAATGCCGCTATCAAACGACAATATGGGGCCGTATGTAAAGTTTCCAGCGACATAAAAAACAAGACAGAGAAAAGAATAGCGGAATGCCGCTTTATCCTTGATAACAATAAAGATACAGCATGCAACAAAGGCAAGCAGTGTTAGAGAGTCATCAAGAACAGTGATAAATGTATTGTGAAACTCATCACTGTTCAAATAAGAAACTAGATCGCTTTTGAACACGTTAGCTCACTTAATCAGGCGAAAAAGTTATTTTTCTTCACCGTTACCACCATCGCTACCAGTTCCATTACCACCAGGCATATCGGCAAATTTATATAATTTAGACATAAAAACTCCCTTAAACATTTTTAAAAAAAAGCTATAGTACGGTAGCCCAAATTGCGCTTAGACGCAATCTTTTCTAGTTACTTTCCCTTCTAACCTCAATAGGATCAGACTCTTTCGCTTTACCTTGTAAAATTGATATCTCTACCCGGCGATTGCGCTTTCTGTCCACATCGTTGGCATTTGGTACTAAAGGACGAGTATCCGCATGGCCAACCACAACCATTCTATTTTTGTCAAAACCACTGACTGTTTGCATTTCACTCGCCACGGCGACCGCTCGGGTTGCTGATAGGTCCCAATTATTGAAATATAACTCATTGGAAACTTGGAAGTCGTCGGTGTGTCCAGATACGGTTATCTCCCCCGGTACATCTTTGAGCAACTCTGCAATATCATGTATTACCGGTTTAAATTTAGGTTGTAAAAAAGCACTGCCCGACGGGAATGAACCGTTTTCTTGGATCCTAATGATAATTTGTTGGCCTAGTGACTCTAATTCTATCGCCCCATCCATAATTTGCTTTTCTAACTGCTGGGAGATTTTTTTGACTAGCTCGTTAACCTGTTCCTGATCCGCAGCAGCAACGGCTTGCGTCATCGATTGTTCTTGTGCCGTACTGGCTGATTCACCGCCTCGCTTATTACCCCGCTGCTCTTGGCGTCCACCAGCCGAGCTCTCTTCACCTGCTTGGAACTCGAGCATTTGCTGGGTCATTTCTACCGTTTGTTGCTGAATGGTTTCAATGGGAGTCGGCTCAGGTTTACCCGGTGTAAACTCCATTGCGATGACACTTGTACCTTTGGGAATATCTTTAACCTCAATTTTGTTCTGAACACCAAAAGCAAACTTCATTGAACCTGCAATCTGCTTAAATTTCAGAACGTCCATCTCAGAAAACGCCAGTAGCAGAACGAAGAAACACATTAGCAGAGACATAAGATCTGCGAACGTCCCCATCCATGCAGGCAACCCTGGGGGCGGGCATTTACATTCGTTCTCGTCTGACATTATTTACTCCTCACCACCATCACCACGTTTAGACTCTGGCAGGTAGTTTTTCAAAATGCCTTCAATTACTTTTGGATTTTGACCATCTTGGATCCCCAAGATTGCATCCAAGATCAGCCGCTGATTTCGCTCTTCTTCGTCTTTTCTGAGTTCTAGCTTAACTTGAATTGGAATAGCTACAACGTTGGCTAAAAATGCACCGTAGAGTGTCGTTAATAGTGCAACAGCCATCGCAGGTCCAATTGCTTTGGGGTCATCCATATTAGACAGCATTGCCACTAAGCCAATCAGCGTACCGATCATTCCCATGGCGGGTGCGATATCTGCAAGTGATTTAAATAGCCCTGCACCTAGTTCATGTCGATTTGCGGTCAGTGCGATGTCTTTTTGCAAAGTTGCTCGAACCACATCGGCATCGTGTCCATCGACTAGCATATCGACGCCCTTTCTCATAAATGGGTTGGGAATTTCAGCTTCTTCTAGTGCGAGAAATCCGCCCTTGCGTGCAGAGTCTGCAAGCTCTACAGCTTTTTCAATTAATTCCTCTGGCGTTTCTATTTTAAACATAAACGCCTTACCAGCCACTTTACCAATGCCTAAGAACTGCGCCAATGTAAAGTTAGACAACACAATAAAGATAGAGCCACCAAATACAATAACGACTGACGGGGTATTGTAAAACATGGCAAGTTGCCCATCACTACTGAGTACCATAGACATGACAATAAGACCTATAGCACCTAGGATACCTATAACGGTTGCTAAATCCACACACCCTCCAAAGGCATTTATTCGTGAGATATCACGCAGTTATTCTTATACGTTGAGTTATCGGCAGGTTTTGCAATAACTTAATTCAATTATATTAAAAAGCCTTTAAATTGCGAGAATTAACCCAAACTATCAGATCAATTTCGCAATGATAGCCAATAAAAAAGTCTATCAGATACTTTGACCTCAATCTTTATAACCCATAAAATTGGCTTCCTAAAGTTTTGCTTGAGAGTGAATAAAAATATGGCAGTCAAAAAACCGGAAAACATGAGCTTTGAAGAAGCTGTCAACGAGCTCGAGTCGATCGTACAAGAAATGGAACACGGAGAGCTAACGTTGGAGCAATCCCTAAAACAGTTTGAACGAGGAATTAAACTCACTCAAGCCTCTAACCATAAACTTCAACAAGCAGAACAGAAAGTCAATATTTTACTCGCCAATGACGAAGCTAGCGCGCCGAGCGAGTTTTCCGATCAGGTAGATTAACTGCGTGGAATTACATCAAAGATTAAGCATCGCCAAACAAGATGTCGAAAAAACAATAAACGCTTATTTTGAACAAGACTTGGATACCGATGCAACGGCAAAGGCAGCTGCGCTCTATTCGATTAGTAACGGTGGAAAACGACTGCGACCATTTTTAGTTTACGCCACTGGCGAAATGCTCGGTGCTAACATTGAAGATTTGCATATTGCCGCAGCAGCGGTCGAGTGTATCCACAGTTATTCTCTCGTCCATGATGATTTACCAGCAATGGATGATGACGACCTTAGACGTGGAAAACCGACCTGCCACATTGCATATGATGAGGCTCAGGCAATACTAGCCGGAGATTCATTACAAACACTGGCCTTTGAATTACTTGCATCACACCAGTTTGATGTGCCAGCTCAGCAGCAGCTCGCTATGATTAAAGTATTGGCACAAGCCTCTGGGTTGCAAGGTATGGTGGGTGGGCAAGCACTAGATATTGCGGCAACAAATGCGCAGATCAGTATTGAAGCACTCGAACACATACACAGATTAAAAACCGGCGCACTGCTTAATTGCGCCATTGAATTAGGGGCACTTTGTGCACCGAACACAACAGAATTAACACGTAGTCAGTTAAAGGACTTTGGATTAGCTATTGGACTAGCGTTTCAGGTTCAAGACGATATTCTCGATATTGAAGGCGATACACACACGCTCGGTAAACCACAAGGGTCCGACTTAGAACATAATAAGTCGACTTACCCGGCATTACTGGGCATGGAAGGGGCAAAAGCGAAAGCGCAGGCGCTTATCACTCAGGCGCTAGCTGCACTGGATAACATTGATGCAGATACGCGCCTACTTGCAGAACTAGCAAGATACATAATCGCTCGAGATCATTGATATTCGCACCGACCTAAATGACTATTTGATGACAAGTTCCTTTTAAATTTATAAAACTATCGGCAAGCTTTGTATATAATTGGGCAAGGTTTGCTAAGGATATTACAAATAATATGACTCTTGATAGTAGCAAGTATCCATTATTGGCATTAGTTGATCAGCCTCAACAGCTAAGGCAGTTACCTCAGCACAAGCTGAATGACTTTAGTGCAGAGCTGAGAGGCTATTTATTAGACTCTGTGTCGCAGAGCAGTGGCCACTTAGCGTCAGGTTTAGGTACCGTTGAACTCACCGTCGCACTCCACTACGTATATAATACCCCAGTTGATAGACTCGTTTGGGATGTAGGCCATCAAGCCTATCCACATAAAATCTTAACTGGCCGTAAAGAACAGATGCATACCATTCGCCAAAAAGATGGCTTGCACCCTTTCCCGTACCGCGAAGAAAGCGAATTTGACACTTTCAGTGTTGGCCATTCTAGTACATCGATTTCGGCAGCACTTGCTATGGCTATCGCGGCTGAAAAAGAAGGGAAAAACCGCAAAACCGTAGCAGTGATTGGCGATGGCGCAATGACCGCAGGTATGGCTTTTGAAGCGATGAACCACGCTGGTGATGTTAAATCAGATATGCTGGTTATCTTGAATGACAACGAAATGTCTATTTCAGAGAACGTTGGTGCATTGAACAACCACTTCGCTCGTATTTTATCCGGCAGTTTTTACACTAATATCCGTGAAGGCGGTAAAAAACTGCTGTCAGGCGTCCCACCGGTTAAAGAGCTTGCCAGTAAAATGGAAGAGCACTTAAAAGGCATGGTGATCCCAGGCACCTTCTTCGAAGAGCTTGGCTTTAACTACATCGGTCCCATCGATGGCCACGATGTCGATATGTTGGTAGATACGCTGAGAAATATGCGCAACCTAAAAGGTCCGCAACTGCTGCACGTCAAAACTCAAAAAGGTAAAGGTTACCAACCGGCTGAAGCAGATCCGATCGGCTATCACGGTGTACCAAAGTTTGATCCTAGTATTCACAAACTACCAAAAAGTAAGCCAAGCGCCCCAACATTCTCAAAGGTGTTTGGTGATTGGCTATGTGATATGGCAGAGCAAGACCCTAAGTTAATGGCCATCACCCCAGCAATGCGTGAAGGCTCTGGTATGGTACGCTTTTCTAAAGAGCACCCAAGTCAGTACTTTGATGTTGCTATCGCAGAGCAACATGCAGTCACATTAGGAGCTGGTTTTGCATGCGAAGGGCTCAATCCAGTAGTAGCTATCTACTCAAGCTTCCTGCAACGTGCTTACGACCAAGTTATTCATGACGTGGCAATTCAGGATCTGCCCGTGCTATTTGCAATAGATAGAGCTGGCATCGTTGGTGCTGATGGAGAAACACACCAAGGTGCTTACGACTTAAGCTTTATGCGTTGTATTCCTAATTTAGTGATCATGGCACCGAGTGACCTCAATGAATGTCGACAAATGCTCTACACTGGACATTTACTCGATAAACCCGCTGCTGTGCGCTATCCAAGAGGTTCAGCTGGTGACGTTGAGCCCAGCTCTGAGATGGCCCAATTACCAATAGGCAAAGCGAATACGGTTCGAGAGGGCCAGAAACTGGCTATCTTAAACTTTGGTACATTACTGGACAACGCCCGCAGTGTTGCGCAAAAACTGGATGCAACGCTGATTGATATGCGCTTTGTTAAGCCACTGGATGAATCTTTGATAGCCACCCTTGCGCAAACTCACACGCACTTTATCACCCTTGAAGACAATGCCATCGCGGGCGGTGCAGGTAGCGCAGTCAGTGAGTTTTTGGCACAGCAAAATATAGCGCGTCCGGTTAAACACTTGGGTATCCCTGATGAATTCATCAAACACGGTACACAAGACCAAATGCACAGCGAAATGGGCCTCGACAGTGAGGGGATCCTAGCAACTGCAACTAGCTGGATTGCCAGTTAATTAGATGTCGGGTGACTGCTGAAGCTGTCACCCTACTTTTACACCTTAACCCCTAACCACTCACTAGCAACAGTATTCTTTCGTAGTATCACAGCGCTGAAATAATCACACAATAAAACATACCAACCTCTATTAATGCCTAATTAACAACAATACACATCCAGCTTTATAACTTTGTTGTGTATTTTAGAGTTTTCCCCTTGTTCAATGATTACCTCACCACCTAAAAAGCTATGGCAGTGAAAAAACTGGTGAAAAATTAATATAATCATTAAAAAACAAATATAATCATGGTGATACATAAGTATCAAAACATAAAACGAGCATATTAAAAGCAACGAACATGCCGCAAGTATGAAATCAGTTAAATGAGACTGTGAATTTTACTACTCATTAAACAGCTTCTTAGGGGAAAATCAGCCCTCTATGAAACATTTCATATTGTTGCATGAACAATAGACAGTATTAATTTAATGTGATAAAAATTTGTGAAAATTACAGCTCATATACGAAGTTAGTACTTTGTAAGCCATGGTTTAGTTTCGTAATTGCGCCGATGATATTTGAGCATGCTGGATAGCTCTGTGCGCTAAATTGGTTAAACAGCTAGAGAACAACTTTTAGATTGTTACCAAGTGAGTACCGATTAGAGCCAATCACACTTGTCATACATGGTTGTCTTTTAAATATTGTAACTGAGTAACGGAATAGGTGTTAAAAGGAAGAGGAAATGGTGGATTTTTTTGCAAGATATATCACAGGCGATGACCTAAGAGCACTGCGTAAGAAAAAAGGGGTAACAACAGCAATCATGGCAAAACATCTTGGTGTTTGTCGTAAAACCTACGAAAATTGGGAAAGAGATGTAGGGCAGCCAAAGTTAAATCAATTTTTTGCCATTTGTGCATTTTGCTCTATTGACCTCAGCGAGTTAATTACGAAAATAAGAAGCCACCAAAGTTCTTAACTGCTTATGCTGCTATTTATAATTCTGGTAATAGGTTCTGTGATAGATGCTTTAGAACCTATTTCAGGACTAGGGTAGTATCCTTATTTTAGCGTCGAGGCCATCAATTGTTTTAACCGTCTTTTCATTTGCTCTAGTCCCCCATCCAGAATGGTTATAGCTTATACACTATTTATATTGATAAAGTTTCATGTTTATCAAATAACTGAAAAATAAAACCTTATCATCGGCTCAAAAAGCAACCTCAAAATCACGCTTGCATTTAAATTCATATTTTTATCAATATAAATTTCGATACAACATGATAAGGAAAGTTGCTATGTTCAAGCACTCAATTTCAAGCATATTTTATTTGCTGTATATTACCCTCTTCAGCGGTAATGCAGTTGCAGTAAACTACTCAGTCGGTGTAACTTATTTTACCGCAACTGATTACAGCCGAACGGAAAAGTTAACACCAAATAATGCAGACTATCGCGATATACTGATCAAGATTTGGTATCCAACAACGACCCCTGATTCAAAAAATACTAGCTACCTACACTATCACACCGATCAATTCCCTTATTCAACTGCTAGGCCCTCCAATTTTGACCGACAGTTACACCAGTATCTAAAAACATTGCCGTTTGAATTATATAAAAATGCACCTCTTGCCAACCGCTCAAGCCCCTTTCCTATTGTAATGTACTCGCACGGATATCAATCTACTGTGGAAGACAAAGAAATATTAATGATAGAGCTAGCTCAAAAGGGCTTCATTGTGGTCAGCGTAGGTCACCCTCATCACGCCCAATTTGTCACCCAAAGCCACAATCGCAGTGCCACATATGACCCTGATGCACGTGCGAATGACTTCTATATTAGTGAACTAGCAGATGTTAACTTTAATGAGCTGGTTGCTGAGTTAGACTCTTTGGCCGGAATTGAACTCAGTGATGAACAAGTTGCGCGCGTATATCAATTGATGAGCTGGACCGAGGGCGATCGAAAAGCACTCAGTACTTGGGTTGCTGATATGCACTTTGCACTCGATCAAATGACTCGCCTACAGTATGGACAGTATTGGGGGATGCATTATCTGGGTGAGCACCTACAGACCTTTAAAGGTAAACTTGATCTTTCCCGTTTAGCAGCAGTTGGACTCTCATTTGGTGGCCCAACAGTTGCCGCCTTTTGCGAGCAAGTATATCAATGTAAAGCAGCCATCAATTTTGACGGGCTTCATTTTAATTTATCGCCTACCGTACCCTCTACAAAGCCATATTTAATGATGCATTCGGAACTACCGCTAAGTGCAGATCACAGTGTCGTATTTAAGCAACAAATCGCAGACACCTATATGATGCAAATTGACGGCGCGCTGCACTGGGACTTTTCTGACTACCCTTATGTTTTTCCGCAAGATAGAAACCAAGCATATCTGGGAAGTATTGACCCTTACCTAGTCACTGACATCGTAAATTCAACCAGTTTGAAATTTATCGATTTATACCTAAATAATACAGGTACGCACACCGAGCTTATCCAGCACTTAGAAAGCTTCCCAGAAATTCAATATCAATCCAAACAAGGTCAATAATATCTAGTAAAAGCAGACAAAACCTTGATAACCCGTTATTCGACTCTCTTTAATACCGCTGACACTCAAGGTTTTGGCACATATCAAGTCTCTCGTTCTGATGCCCTTCTTCTGTCGAAGCTGGGCAACTCTGTGCGTTTTTACCTGCTATTTTTTGGCTTTTTGACTGTTCCAGACAATACTTAGATCCAATTATACAGCCATATAAAGGCCTGCTCATGCCACACCAATCGAAAGACATGGAAGAAATGCTGTTTTTTAGTCAAATGCTTAACGAGTGCTCTCCACTGGAGTTGTTAAAACAAATCCTAATGCACTCTCATCACGCGATAGTGATCACTGACGCAGATCCAAGTGCAGGTTATCGGATCATTTATGCAAACCCTGTATTTTGTCGCCATACCGGATACGAGTTGGCCGAGCTGGTCGGAACATCCCCTCGAATACTACAAGGACCAAAAAGTAATCGACGGGTAATAGATAAACTCACTCCCGCATTGCAAGAAAAAGGCTTTTTTTATGGCGCCTCTATTAATTACCGCAAAGATGGCAGCATGTATCCTGTGGAGTGGAATATTTCTGAAATTAAAAATGAACAGGGTGACGTCACTCACTACATCTCAATGCAAAAGGATTTAAGCAACTTCCACCGCCTAGCGAAGCAAGTTAAGAAAAGTAATGAGAGCTTTAAAGATTTTTACCTTTCAACCACTAAAAAAGACAAAGAGGCGCAGAGCAAAGACGTCTTAGAATCATTGAAAGACAACCAAAAAATTTATGCTGGTGGGCTGAGAACTGACGAAAATGCAGACTTATTTGAAGATGCCTTTTTCGACTTTTCCCCAGATGAAATGGGGGCTTTGGGACACAAGGTAGACAAAGGCTTACTCAGTGCGGACGATTTTTGGCGCGAAAACCCCATCGATGATGAAGACGTTTCTTCACTGGTCGAATCTATTCAAGAAGTGGATGTTGAGCTTGGATTATTGCAATCCCAAGGAAAAAGCAAAGAACGCCTAGAGCACATTGCCAACGGGTTTAAGGAAGTCGCTAACAACCTGTACTTTTGCGTTGAATTTAACGATGGCGCGTTGATCATAGATGAAGTTGCCAATGTATTAATGGTACTTCCAACAGACTATGACTTTCCGATTGAAATGTTGGTTACCTTCAACAAAGAAGTTTACGAGTGGTTGGACGGAGCCGTAATTAGCAAAAATACTAGCAATATCTTCGAAGGTGAAAACAATACCATCGCAGCTGGAAACCAACTGTTATTGTTTCTCAAATAAGTAGTTTGGCCGAACAGCTGTGTTCGGCCAAAAATAGGCTTTACTGATCGTTTTTGTGATGCATTCTGGCGAGGAATTTACGTTTTCTTTTCGCAATTTTGTCGCGCTGCTCCTCTGTGAGAATATGATGGATAGCATGCTTCGCTTCCAGCATAGTCAGCATAAATGCCTGTTTTTTTGGTGAGTGTGTTTCTAGCAACAATTGAGCTTGTGCTTTATCAAAAGTTTCAGCTTCGATGATTGACTTGAATGCTTGCCGCGGTTTCTCTGGGTAAGACTCTTTTAAATCTTCTAGCTGCGCTTTATAAGTAGTAAAAACTGTCTTTAATTTTGTTTGCTGCTCTTGGGTCAATGCAAGGTGACGTATGGCTTTTTCCGACAATAGTCGCTTTTCTAAATGTGCAAACGGCTTCATATGGTGATGTTTTGCTTTAAGCTCATGACTGTTTGCGTCACCTGCTAAAGCACTCAGTGGGATCATACCCACACTCATACAACTGGCTAGTAATAGGCTGGCTAATTTATTCATCAAAGTATCTCCGGTTGATTGCTGGTAAGCGATAAGTCGCTCTTACTCCTTTTAATTGAAAGCGTCCTGTTTAACGACAGGGTTTACTTTAGCAAGCCAAAAGAAAAGCAACGTCAAGCCTACGTAAAGTTTTGTCAAAAGTAATTAACAAGACTTCTCACCCCAGTTATTTTCCTTAAAAATGTGCAAACAATATTAAACCTGACAAATTACCGTCACGATGGGTAAAGAAGTGTAAATTCAATTCGAAGCCTTTTATAGTTAAGTAAAATGAATACTCCAACAATAGGTTAATGAGATTTATGAGTACTTCTGTCCTGATCATCGATGATGACCAATCACTATGTGAGCTACTTTGTGAATATTTAGAGGGAGAGCAATTCACTGTTGAGTGCAAATATGATGGGGAACAGGGTCTACAAAGTGCGTTGACGAATGAATATGCGGTAATATTGTTGGACGTCATGATGCCAAAAAAAGATGGCTTCGAGGTGCTCAAAGCGCTGAGAGCACAAAAGATGACGCCAGTGATAATGCTGACCGCAAAAGGCGATGATTTTGACCGTATCTTTGGCCTTGAACTAGGTGCCGATGACTATATACCTAAGCCCTTCAATCACAGAGAGTTACTCGCTAGGATCAAAGCCATCACTCGCCGCGTCGCGCATCTCACACAAAACAATTCACATCTCCAACTAGAGGTCCATGGCCTAGTATTAGATATGGCTTCAAGAACAGTGTGTTTAAACGGCCATCCCATTTCGCTTACTGGAACCGAGTACGAAGTATTGTACCAATTGATGAAAGCGGCGGGAGAGGTAGTCAGCAAACAAACTCTATGTCAAAGTGTGCTCGGCCGCCCACTGGTTGCATACGATCGCTCTGTCGACATGCACGTCAGTAATGTACGTAAAAAACTGGCTCAACACAGCAATCATACATTTATTAAGACCTTGCGTGGTTCTGGGTATATTTTTTTAACGGCTTAACATGAAAAAGTTTTTAGCAATTAAAGTATTTTTTTGGTTCTGGCTGACAGTGCTGTGCACAATTTTGCTGCTGATCAGCATTAGTTTGTTGCAGCCTGATATGCTGGCAACAAAAGATATTTCGCCACCAATGCTAAAAAACTTATTCCACCTTAAAAAGTCACTTAAGCGACATATTGAGCGAGCGCCAGAGCAATCTATTGAATATGTGATCTCCAATCGACGCCATGCGAGGCGTGCCAAAGTTTACTTAAAACACCGCGAAGCAGAGAAGAGCCTTGTCAGTACACAAACCTTGCATGAGTATGACTTAGCACTTTTAAATTTTGCGATCGATGGTGAACCCAAGGTCATCAATACTGAGAAGTTTCGCGCATATGGCCCACTTAAAATTCAACTCCGTGGTGATGAATTCCAGCTTTTTATGGTGTTAGACAATCGTGAAGGTGACCTATTTTTAAAAGTTCGACTAATGCCGCAATGGTTAAAACTCTTGGTATTGTTACTTGCAAGTATGTTACTCAGTTATTGGTTTGCCAGAGGACTACTCAAACCTATCCGACAATTACAATTGGCCGCAGCTAAACTTGCTCATGGAAAACTTGATGCACGTGCTAACGTAGATAGCCGTCGCCAAGATGAGTTGGGGCAATTGGGAAAGGACTTTGACACCATGGCGTCACAGCTTGAATCCCAAGTACTCAGCCAAAAGCGTCTACTCGCAGATATTTCACATGAACTGCGCTCTCCGCTGACCCGCTTGCAAATGGCAACAGGTATTGCTGCAGGCAAAGCGAGCGGCGATCTAGACTGTTACCTACAGCGAATAGAAAAAGAGTCTCAACTATTAGAGCATATGTTAAGTGATATTTTGCAACTCTCTAAACTAGAATCGGGGAACAATCATTTTGAACCTCACCCTATCTCTCTTTTTGATTTGCTAACACCCATCATTAACGATGCCGAGTTTGAGAGCCAACAACTCAACAAGCTATTGAACACAAATGAGTTGCCAGAAGCAGTCGTACATGGCGATGCCATTTTGCTCAACCGGGCGATAGAGAACATTATTCGCAACGCATTAAAATACGCAACCTCACAAGTAAGTATTATCTGCCATATTCAAGATCGAGATTTGGTGATTCAGGTCTGTGATGATGGTCCGGGTGTCAGTGACGAAATGCTAGATAAGTTGTGTATCCCTTTTTATCGGGCCTCTCAATCGAGAACGCCTGATAGCAGTAAAATGGGTGGTTTTGGGCTGGGCTTGGCAATTGCACAACATGCGATAAAAGTGCATCATGGTCATATTGAGTTTAAAAATCAGCAAGGTCTTAGTGTGACCTTAACAATTCCATTGCAGCAACCCTAATGTTTTATAGTCACAGTACTTCACTTATCGACAATCAATCAGCCATTGAACAACATTGGCAATCATGCACCAAAGGCAATTTAACAACCCCATTTGGCGAGATTTTTTATTTGCGTCATATTCCTGAACACGCAAAATATACTTTACTGTTGGTAAACGGTCGTATCGAAAGTGCCTACAAATATAAAGAGTTGCTGTGGGAGCTTGGCAACAATAATATTGGCGTCGTCACTTTTGACCACCCAGGCCAAGGGTTCTCGTCCCGATTACTCGCGAATCGACAGATAGGCCATATAGATCATTTTAAACAATACCGTGAAGTGCTCGAGCAAATCATTTCTGAACAAGTGCTCCCCTATACCAACAATTGGCTATTTTTGGCCCACTCCATGGGCGGCGCTATTGTGCGAAATTATCTTGCACATACGCCAAACACAGTCGCCAAAGGCGCATTTTTATCTGCGCCAATGTTTGCAATCAATACATCCCCCTATCCGATGTGGTTTGCAAAATGGGTGGCCAATGCCGCGTGTAAACTGGGTCAGTCTCACCAGTATGCTATTGGCCAACAGCCATATCAGCCAAAGCCTTTCACTGACAATGAACTCACAGGCTGCAGCATACGGTATCAGCAATTTAGAGCACTGTATGATACCCACGATGTATTGCAATTGGGGGGCGTGAGCTTTGGTTGGCTGTATGCCGCACTGTCAGAAACAGCAAACACGCACAAGCAACAAATATCAATCCCAATTAGCATCGCCAGCGCAGAGCATGACAGCATTGTAGATAGTGATGCACATAGGTATTTTGCTGCGCAGCAAGAGCAATGTTTCGTAAAAACTTATCCAGGTAAACATGAACTTTTGTGCGAAATAGACACGATCCGTCAGGCTGTTTTAGCCCAATGTTATGAGTTTGCCGAGTCAGTTACACTCAACGAAACTGGGTCTTGATGCACCAATACGTCTATTTCGCCCACACTGCTAGCTTGGATCCGAGCAACAATTTCGTCAGCGATTTGATGCGCTTCCATTAACGGCATATCGTCATCTAATTCAAGATGGAGCTGTACAAACTTTACTTTACCACTTTGTCGCGTTCTTAAATTATGAACGCCGTATACCGCCGCGTGGGAGTTGGCGATGGCAATGATGTCTGCCTTTTCACTTTCAGGGAGCTCTTTATCCATAAGGTGGTCAGCACTCTCACGCGCAATCCCCCAGCAGTTAAACAATAAATATATTGCAACGCCAATTGCAAATACAGGATCAGCCCAGCCGATGTGATAATGGCTGAGCATCATGGCGATCAACACCGCAATATTGAGAAGAATATCCCCTTTGTAATGCATTGAGTCTGCTTTAATGGCGAGTGATTGTGTCCGTTTGACCACTTGATGCTGAACAACAACCACCAGCAAAGTACACACAATTGCAAACACACTTACCCATACACCCAGCAAGCTTTGATTGATCTCAACAGGGTTAAAAAGACGTTCTACCCCATGAAAAGCAAGCAGACATGCTGAGCCGGAAATAAATGCCGCCTGACCAAGCCCGGCCAGTGCCTCGGCTTTGCCGTGGCCAAATCTATGATCGTCATCCGCAGGACGAAGCGCATAGCTTAAAACAAAAAAACTCATCAGTGATGCCGTCACATCCAACATTGAGTCTGTCAAAGAGCCCAACATGGCTGCGCTTCCTGAAGACAACCACGCCCAAGCTTTCGCAGCAATCATTACGCCAGCCATTACAATGGTAAAAATACTGGAAAAACGTACTAATGCGTCATAGTTTTGCGCCACACTTCCCCCTTAATAACGCAGAAGACCACCTTCTCATCATACGATAATTTAATCATTAGATAGAAACTTTGCATCAAAAAAACATTGATTTACCTATATTTAGTGCCCCACTTTGGTAAATGGCAACCACACTGCATAAATACAGCCTATGCTATATAATTGATGGCCTCCAAAATTTAACACTACATACAAGTGGCTTTATTTCCTAGTTGCTCAACGCCCAATAAGCTATACTGCGCTCAAATTGAGTTAGAGGTTAATCATGTTAGACATCGTTTTATATCAACCTGAGATCCCACCAAATACAGGTAATATCATTCGTTTATGTGCCAATACAGGCTACTCATTGCATTTAATTGAGCCGCTGGGATTTGACTGGGACGACAAACGAGTAAGACGCGCAGGACTGGATTACCATGAATTCAGTGAAGTAAAACGCTACCCGTCGTACGAAGCTTATTTAGAGCAACGCAAACCAAAACGTGTTTTCGCCTGCACGACAAAAGGTAAAGCATACCACCACGCACCAAAATACCAAGCTGGCGATACCTTACTATTCGGTCCTGAAACAAGAGGATTGCCTGAGGAAATTATCTTTTCGCTGCCTGAAGAACAAAGACTCAGAATTCCAATGAAGCCAGATAGCCGCAGTATGAACTTATCCAATGCTGTATCTGTTTTTGTCTATGAATCTTGGCGACAATTCGACTTCGACGGCGCCGTGTAACCTAACACGCAGAGACTGATCAGTGTTTAACATACACAAACACCAAGGATCGAAAAAGCCGCTTAAAAGCGGCTTTTTACTCTAGAATATGCGCTAGATAGGAAGTGTTATAGCTGATCTTCTAGGTCTGCAAGGCCTTTATCTTCGCCTTCTTCATCTTTAATTGTCGCTTGAAGTAGCAACATTTCGCGTAACTTGCCTTCGATCTCGTCAGCAATCGCTACATTTTCTTTTAAGAACTTAATTGAGTTAGCTTTACCTTGGCCAATCTTGTTGCCATTGTAGCTAAACCAAGCGCCTGCTTTGTCAACTAACTTGTGCTTCACACCAAGGTCAATTAACTCACCTTGCTTCGAAGAACCTTCACCATACATGATGATAAATTCAGCTTGCTTAAATGGCGGAGCAACTTTGTTCTTCACAACTTTAACACGCGTTTCGTTACCAACAACCTCATCGCCTTCCTTCACAGAACCGATACGACGGATATCTAAACGTACTGATGCATAGAATTTCAGTGCGTTACCACCAGTGGTTGTTTCAGGGTTACCAAACATCACACCAATTTTCATACGGATTTGGTTGATGAAGATACAAAGTGTGTTTGAACGCTTAATGTTACCCGTTAACTTACGCAGTGCTTGTGACATCAAACGCGCTTGAAGACCTACGTGAGAGTCACCCATATCGCCTTCAATTTCTGCTTTTGGTGTTAGTGCCGCTACCGAGTCAACGACAACAACATCTACTGCACCTGAACGTACTAACATGTCGCAAATTTCTAGTGCTTGCTCACCAGTATCAGGCTGAGATACCAGTAACTCGTCAACATTAACACCTAGCTTTTCAGCGTAAACAGGGTCAAGAGCGTGCTCAGCATCAACGAACGCACAGGTTTTACCCATTTTTTGCGCTTGTGCAATAGTTTGTAATGTTAAGGTTGTTTTACCTGATGATTCAGGACCATAAATCTCAACGATACGACCAGTTGGCAGACCACCGATACCCAAAGCAATATCCAGTCCCAACGAACCAGTCGATACTGACTCGATGTCTAAAGCTTGGCTATCACCCAGCTTCATAATTGATCCTTTACCAAATTGACGCTCAATTTGCGACAATGCAGCATCTAATGCTTTTTGTTTGTTATCGTTCATCTGTTTCTCCAATCTAGCGTAATGCGAACAAGTATACTGTATAGAATTACAGTATCAAGAGCCTTTTACTGTTTTATTAAAGAAATTATTTTTTCTAAAATAAATTCAATGGCTTGAAATCTAACTTCCGCTCTTGCCCCTGGAAAAACTTGCAAATATGTGTGGCTATCTCCCTGTATATCCACCGCAAACCATACAGTACCCACAGGCTTTTGTTCACTCCCACCGCTTGGTCCCGCAATACCCGATACCGATATTGCAATATCGGCGTTACCCGCTACTCTCGCACCTGCCGCCATCTCTATTACTGTCTGCTCGCTTACAGCGCCATAATCAGCAAGCGTTTGCTCTGATACACCCAATAATTCATGCTTAGCCTCATTGCTATAAGTTACAAAGCAACGATCGATATAGGCTGAGCTTCCCGGCGTATCTGTGAGCGCATAACTAATTCCACCACCAGTACAAGATTCAGCGGTAGTGATCACGAAGCTTTTATTCGTTAGAATAGCGCCCAATTGTGCCGCAAGTGCGGCGATTTTAGTGTGTATTTCCATACAAAAAACCTTAGGTAGAAGCATGTCATTAGATCTTTATTCTGAACATACTATAAAGCAACAAACACCTATGATGCAGCAGTATCTTAGGATCAAAGCCCAACATCAAGAGATCCTGCTATTCTACCGTATGGGTGATTTCTACGAATTATTTTTTGATGATGCCGTTCGCGCGGCACAATTACTCGACATTTCGCAAACACACCGCGGCAAAGCGGGCGGAAACCCAATCCCTATGGCTGGTGTACCTTATCATGCGGTTGAAAACTATCTTGCACGACTCGTACAAATGGGTGAGTCTGTGGCCATTTGTGAGCAAGTCGGTGATCCAGCAACCAGCAAAGGACCTGTCGAACGTAAAGTCGTGCGCATTGTCACACCAGGTACAGTCACCGATGAAGCGTTGCTGCAAGAACGTCAAGACAACTTGCTTGCTGCCGTGTGGCAAGACAAAAGCAAATATGGTGTGGCCTACTTAGATATCAACTCCGGCCGCTTTAACATAGTCGAGCTGGCAACCGATGAAGCACTGATCTCAACGTTGCAACGCTTGCAACCTGCCGAGCTTTTATACCCAGAATCATTCCAAAATCTCATTGTCCTTGAGCAGATCAAAGGTAGCCGCCGCCGTCCAGACTGGGAGTTTGATTTAGATACTGCAAGGCATTTGCTTTGCCAGCAATTCGAAACCAAAGATTTAATAGGGTTCGGTGTTGAAACAGCGACCGCGGGCTTAATTGCGGCTGGCTGTGTGATGCAATACGTCAAAGATACGCAGCGCACAGCACTGCCGCACATCAGGGCCATTACGCTTGAAAAAAATGAGCACGCCGTTATTCTCGACGCGGCGACACGAAAAAACCTAGAGCTGACTCTTAACTTATCAGGTTCTATCGACAATACGCTTGCTCAAGTACTTGATAAAACGGCAACTCCAATGGGCTCTCGATTGCTCAAACGCCGCATTCATACGCCGATCAGAGACAGACATGAGCTAAACGCTCGACTAAATGCTATTTCAAGCATCATTGATATGCATTTAGGCATGGAGCTGTATGATGCACTGCGCCAAATTGGTGATATTGAGCGTGTGGTAGCAAGACTTGCTCTTTGCAATGCAAGACCGAGAGACTTAACCCGTCTTCGCAGTGCCCTACAAGCGCTGCCACCACTTCATCAACTTCTCAACGAGAGTAATGACGAACGTATTCAGCAGATCAAGGCTCAATCCCCTGAGCTACCTCATTTACAGGATTTGTTAGAGCGTGCGATCATTGACAACCCACCAGTGTTAATTCGAGATGGCGGCGTCATAGCAACCGGATACAATGCCGAGTTAGACGAGTGGCGAGCGCTGAGCGAAGGTGCAACTGATGTCCTCGACCAACTTGAAGAGCGCGAGCGCGAACGCACCGGTATTAGCACATTGAAAATTGGCTATAACAAGGTACACGGCTTCTACATTGAGATTGGTAAGGCCAGCGCTCATCTTGCGCCGCCTGAGTATATCCGACGCCAAACTTTGAAAAATAATGAACGCTATATCATTCCTGAGTTAAAAGAGCATGAAGACAAAGTACTTGGTAGCCAATCAAAAGCACTGGCTCTAGAGAAACAATTATATGAACAATTGTTCGAGTTAATTGCACCTTATCTAGAGCAGTTGCAAACAATGGCCGCTGCACTAGCGGACTTGGACGTGCTTAATACATTAGCTGAACGCGCACAGACACTTGACTATTGCAAACCTGAACTGACATCGGCTGATGGGATTGATATTCAAGCGGGCCGCCACCCAGTGGTGGAACACGTCAGCAATGAGCCGTTTATCGCAAACCCTGTTCACTTAAGTAAAGAAAGAAAGATGTTGTTGATCACGGGTCCAAATATGGGCGGTAAATCGACCTACATGCGCCAAACTGCACTGATAGTCTTAATGGCTCATATAGGCAGCTTTGTGCCTGCTAGCAGCGCTCAAATAGGCCAAGTTGACCGCATCTTTACACGCATTGGCGCCAGTGATGATCTAGCTTCTGGGCGCTCAACATTTATGGTCGAAATGACAGAAACTGCAACCATTCTAAATAACGCAACGCAGCAGTCTCTAGTATTGATGGATGAAATAGGCCGAGGTACTAGCACCTATGACGGCCTATCACTTGCGTACGCCACTGCGGATTATTTGGCAAATAGAATTTCAGCGAAAACCTTGTTCGCAACTCACTATTTTGAATTGACTGAACTAGCGGAGCAGCAGTCAGGATTAGTGAATGTTCACTTAGATGCGATCGAGCACAATGATACTATTGCATTTAAACATACTGTACTTGATGGCGCTGCGAGCAAAAGCTTTGGATTACAAGTAGCGAGCTTGGCTGGTGTGCCAAAAACAGTTATCAAACTTGCCAAGCAAAAGCTGGCTCTGCTCGAACAACATCAAAGTGTCGTAGACAGTACACCTGCCAATGTACCTCAGCAGCACAACCTTGTTTTGAGTCCAGAACCATCGGAAGTTGAACGCTTCCTCGAGTCAATCGATCCAGATGACCTTACGCCAAAGCAAGCCCATGCATTGCTTTATCAATTGAAAGACAAACTTTAAGAAAAAGGGCTGCGTAATTGCAGCCCTTTTTATTTCAAACCATCTCAGTGTTTAAAGTATGTGGTTGTACTGTAAACCAAATACAGATGCATGGCCTTTTGATTTAAAGCCCCACTCACTACCAGAATTGTCTTTTTCAACAAAGCGCTGAGTTTTACCACGAATAATACTCACACCAATATCTACGCTCGCGACTTTACTCAATTGGTACTCAGCACCAAACGAATACCAAACGCGATCTGTATCCGGAATCGAGATAGACATATGATGTTCATCTGCTGGTGATTCGTCATACGCAAAGCCCGCTCGCAGTTTTAAATCTTCATTCCACTGGTGATCCGTGCCAATCGAGTAGCGTAGTGAATTACTAAAGTTCTCATCTTTGCTAAACACTGTGCCTACGTTATCAACATTCGCCGCCAGTGTCTGAAAGCTATTCCAGCCAGTCCACAAAATACTGTAATGCAGTGCGGTTTGCTTATCTAACTGATGAGAACCTGATACCTCAGCGATAGCAGGCAAAGTGATCGCGACACTGCCAGGTAAAGCCTTTCCGGCAGTACCATTGAAAGGTGCAACTGCCGGTAGCTGATTGCTGAAAGTGCCCTTAAAAGTGATATCTGTTTCACTGCGATAGTGAAAACCAAAACGATTGTCTGCGTCAATGTTATAGACTGCGCCTACATTCCAGCCAAACCCTGTGTCATCTCCCTCAAGGTTGACGACTTCGGTATTACTTGGAATACCCTGTTTATTTGCGCCCAGGTTTCTTAAAATTTTGGCATCGGCGTATACATGGTTCAAGCCAAGTGCCAAGCTCCACTTATCATTTATTTGATATGAGGCTGCAATGCCAGAGTTAATGGTCACTATTTCCGTTTCACCCGCGATTTGACCAGCAACATAGTCATCACCAAACTCTGTTGCAAGGCCAAACTGTGAGTACAGACCACCACCTAGCGACCATTTGTCATTGATCTGCGCAGTGACAAACGCACTCGGCACAATTGCACTAGGCGCTATACTTTTGTTGTCCAGCGCTGATGCTGGTACGCCATTGTTCGTACTAGTACCTTGCAAGCTGACATCTGGCTTTACATACATAGCGGCGACGCTCACTTGCGTTCCTTGTAATTTGTTCATCAATGCAGGATTTCGAGAAACCACAGACGCATCGTCTGCTACACTGGCCTCTCCTGCATACGCCCTACCTAAACCCGATACGTTTTGCTCAGCTAACTGAAACGCAGCAGCCAAACTATGCATGGATGTGACCATTGCACCCGCACCCAATAGTGCAACCATAATTCTGTTCATTCTTGCCTCTTAACTTCGAATTACAATAAAAATAATGGCTCGACACACTACAGAAATACGCATTGAAAATCTTCAACTTTGAGACTTTTAACCCACCAGTTGCGTAAAATAAAAACTTTTAGTTACTTTTAGTAACAAGTCAGACCACAAATTAGACATCTTTATGAAAACTTTAAATGAGACTAATTCTCAATATCATTGAACCAAAGGCGAGTTTCACATATACTCTTTGCCATCAATGTGAGGAGAAATACCATGATGGTGTTATTGATTATGGCAGCGCTGCTGTTTTCAGGCGTCAGCGTGTACTGTTTATGCAAAGCAAATTACTGTGCCTGTCAAAGAGCTGGACAATGTGACAACCCCGTTAATCACTATTGGCTGGGAGCAATTATTGCTGCTTTGCTTGCACTAGCTTGCTGTTGCTTTGCACTACATAGCGAAAAAGGCACATTGCTTTGGATTGTATTGATGTCTAGTTGTTTAGCGGGTGCGCTGTTGTCTGCAAAAGTACAAAAATTAAAGCGTTGCAAACAAGCTAAACAAGCAAACTCTCTTGCAACAGACGGGATAAATTAATTTGATAATCGAGAGGTTTAACATTGGCGACAATTTTTACGTCATCTCTTGCACTTAGATCTAAATCTTTCAATGTAACTTGGTGCATGTGCTTTACGTTGTAAAATACTCTTACAACGGGAGAAGTTGGCAAAGTATCATTACCAGCCATAACCAGCCCCAAACGCTCATTGGTCAGTTTTACAATCGTGCCCACCGGATGAATACCAATACACTTTATAAACTTTTGCACAAGCACCGCATCAAACTGGCTTTTATTTGAGAGTAAGAATCTAAGTGCATGGACTGGCTCTATCGCATTACTGCCCGGCTGTTCCGTGGTCAGCGTTGCATAAGTGTCGACGATTGCCATTACCCTTGCCGCTTTACTGAGTCGATCACCCTCCAGTCCTCTAGGGAAACCACTGCCATCTAGTCGTTCATGATGATTCACCACCATGTCGATAATCAATGGAGTCACTCCCCTTTCTTCTTTGATCATTGCAACTGAATAGGCAACATGCTTTTGCATATGACGCGTTTCATTTTCGGTCAGCGGCGACTTTTTTTCTTGAATGCTCTGTGGCACTTTACTTTTACCAACATCATGTAACATTGCGGCCATCGCCATTTGTTCGACAACATGCGGTTTAAGGCCTAAATATTTGGCAAATATAGTCATCAATATTGTGCTGTTGATCATGTGGCGCCAACTAAAACTGCGTTTGTCTTTTAGTCGCGTCAATATCGCCATTACATTGCTGTGGTGAGTAACTGAAGTAATGATTTCCTGACAAATATCATGAACGAGATGCATCTGCAGCGCTTCACCACCCAAAATGTTGCCGTAGAGCAATTGCAGTTTTTTGTTTTGCACTTCAAACTGATTTAAAGCTGCTGAAAACACCTCTGCGGTAGGTAAAACTTGATTATGATGGGAAGTTAATAACTCCTCTTCATCAGCCCCCTGATCAGCTTCACCTTGCTGCCCTATATGCTTTCTTTCTACATTGGCAACATTCGCTCTGATAAAGCGTTCAGGCACTGGTACTTGGCTCTGAGTAACATCAATATTAAGTTCAAGTACGCCATCCGCTTCAAGCTGGGAAATAATCGCCGAATTACGCACCATCCCTCGTGACTTTAATTTAATTTCTGCATCAGATTTTAATTTGTGGACACTATCAACAAACATACCTGGTACAAGTTCACTGATGGGAATAGTTGCGTGCATGGTTCCTTAGAGAAGCTTTTTTAATCAAACCGCAATAATATGCATAGTTACGACTAAATTGTCTACTAGAAGATATAAATACAAGAATAAAGGATTAGTAAATAAAGGTAGAGAGAAATCCATTTCTTTCTTTTACTAGCAGCGTGACATGATCAGTCCTGGAAGTATGTACCCCAACCGTCATATTCAACGCCAGTTTGCTCAGCAACTGCTACCAACTTAGAGACATCCTCCATGATAACTTCTGCGTTGAGCTCAGCTTCAACAACAATATCAAAGCCCCAGATCTTTCCGCCATCTTCAAGCTCAAGCTCTGCTGGTTCCTCAACATCATAACCGAGTTTAAAAGCCGCTAAAGCAGCCTCTTCCAGC
Source organism: Pseudoalteromonas sp. Of7M-16 (assembly GCF_022347805.1). Classification (NCBI taxonomy): domain Bacteria; kingdom Pseudomonadati; phylum Pseudomonadota; class Gammaproteobacteria; order Alteromonadales; family Pseudoalteromonadaceae; genus Pseudoalteromonas; species Pseudoalteromonas sp. Of7M-16. The sequence goes on from NZ_JAKRFY010000003.1 coordinate 58,969, forward strand.
TTATCAAAGTTCTCACATACAAAGTGATGTTCTACTTCGTAAAGTTTTTCCGGATTAGAGCCATCTTCAAGTAGTGACTCCACGATGTCTTCACTGATCTCTTGCCAATTTTCCATCAGCTTTATTCACCTTTATCTAATTGTGCGATTTTATCGGCCATTTTAGCATGAATACTATTCGCATGCTCTCTTGCAGAGCAATCATCTGATAACTCAATTGGTGCCAACATCGAAATATACACTTTACCGTTGTTCCAACGGTTTAGTTTAATTTTATCTTGAGTGGAACTCATGCAGACGGGGATAATGGGAACTTGAGCATTCTTGGCCGCATGAAAAGCCCCTGTTTTGAAAGGCAAAAGCCCTCGGCCGTAACTGCGAGTTCCTTCGGGAAACATCCACAGCGACAAACCTTTTTGCTTGATTTTCTCTACTGATTTATCCAACGTACCAACCGCTTTTGAGCGATTCGCTCTATCAATTAAAATATTGCCTGATAACCAATAAAGCTGACCGAAAAATGGGATCCACTTCAGACTTTTTTTGCCCATGCTCACCGTATTGCGTGGTACTACCGCAGGTAGTGTGAATAAATCATAGTTGTTCTGATGGTTTGCCACATATAGTGCAGGCCCAACCTTAGCGACGCCAGGCGCTCTTTCTATCACCAGATCTACACCTATGACTTTAGCCATAGAACCGAACCAAGAGGCGATAATATGCACGTTATTTCGGTGAAACGGCCTGACAATACATAGCGCCAAACCAAAAATACAACTAAAAACAATAAATATGGCCATGGCCAAAATTCGTAATAAAGCTAACAAACTCAGCCCTCCTATAACTTGAGCGGTGTATTATAATCAAATAAGCGTACACTTGTAAGCTCAATTTTTTATGACACAAAAAAATACCGCCCCATAATTGGGGCGGTATTCTTAAAATTATTACAAGTGAGTATTAGCTCATAGCAGCCTGCAGTTTTTTCATTGCTGACTTTTCTAGCTGGCGAACACGTTCAGCAGAAACACTATATTTATCAGCTAAATCTTGTAGGGTTGCCTTGTCTTCAGCCAACCATCTCGCTGCAACAATGTCCTGAGAACGCTCATCTAACGTTTTCATTGCCGCCAACAAGCGGTTTTGTGACTGCTGTTGAAACTGCTCTTCTTCAATCACTTCGGCAATGTCACTGTTTGAATCTGCTAAGTACTGAACTGGTGAGAAGTTGCCACTTTGACTACCTTCATCTTCATCTGCACCTAAATCAAAACCCATGTCCTGACCACTCATGCGAGATTCCATTTCACGTACTTCTTTTTCGCTAACACCCAGCTCTGAAGCCACAGTGCTAACTTCTTCTTGGTTGAACCAACCCAAGCGTTTTTTGTTCTTACGAAGGTTAAAAAATAGTTTGCGCTGTGCTTTTGTCGTAGCAACTTTCACGATTCGCCAGTTTTTAAGTACATACTCATGGATTTCAGCTTTAATCCAATGTACGGCAAAAGAAACCAATCTGACACCTACTGTTGGGTTAAAACGTTTTACCGCCTTCATCAGGCCAATATTACCTTCTTGAATAAGATCTGCTTGCGGCAAACCATACCCTGAGTAACTTTTTGCGATGTGCGCTACAAATCTGAGGTGAGACATAATGAGCTGTTTAGCTGCATCTAAGTCACCATTTTCATGAAGACGAGTTGCAAGCTTGTGTTCCTTTTCAGCGTCCAGCATAGGGATAGTGCTAACAGCCTGCAAATACCCTTCAATACTTGCACTTTGCTGCCCAACTGTTAATGCCATTGCATATGTGTCTTTACTCATTTTTCACCTCAGTGATAAATTCTTAGTCTATTTTAGCACTCTAACCCTTAGAGTGCTAACTGCAATCTACTACTTTTCTTGACCAAAGATCAAGCTTTTTATTATTAACAATAAATGAACAAATAAGCCATTGATATTTATAGGGTTAATTATTGATGAATTTTAGCGTGATGGTAGGTAGCTATGAAAACAACGCAGACTTGTTTCAAACAAGCCTGCTAAAAAGTTAAAACTACACCTTTTCGGGCTCAATTTCTCGGATATATTTTTGCACTGATAGATAAGAACCGATAAAGCCGAGAAAAATAGCTAACATGAGTAAAAAGGACAGCTCTGAGAGATTTAACCCTTCTAGCACAAAGTTACTTTGATAAACACCAACGACAAGAGATACAGCAGACTCTAGCCACCACAGCATCAAAACAACACATATAAAAGCGACCAACCCTCCAACGATACCGTACCATATCCCAGTCCATAAAAAGGGAGTATGAATAAAGGTATTGGTTGCCCCTACAAGCTTCAATACCTGGATCTCTTCTTTTTTATCCATAATCGATAAACGTATAGTATTGCCAATAATCAATACCACTGCACTTAACAATAAGACCCCTACTGTAAATACACTTTCTTTTAATAAGCCAAGTAGTGCATTCAAGCGCTCAAGCCATTCAATATCTAGTTTACCAAACTCAACCTCACGCTCACTTTCAAGTTTTTCTAATAACACTTGAGCACTTTCCGCGCCTCGGTGACGCTTGGTTGGAGTCACCAATACCACACTGGGAAGAGGGTTTTCTTCTAAATAATCCAATGCTTGACCAAAGCCCGACACCTGCTTGAACTCTTCTAGTGCCTGAGATTGAGAAATAAAACTGACCGACTCTACCTCGGGGTAAAGTGCTAATCGTTTTACCAATGTTTGTGTCTCTTGAGCACTAATATCTTCTTTTACAAACAGAGATATCTCAGCTGCTTCTTGAAACCCACTGCTGACTTTCTGAACGTTTTTTACGACTACATATAGGGTTGTCGGTAAGGTTAGGCTTAAGCCCAATACCAAAATCGTCATCATTGAAGCCATAGGTGTGCGCCACATCTCACCTAGGCTGTGTATGCCGTGCCGAAAAATGGTCAGTACAAAAAAGTACAACTTTAAAACCACAGATTTATCTTGGCTATTAACTTGGTTGCCGCGACCTTTGAATAACAAACTCATAGTGTCCCCCCGATAAAGTCACCTTTAAGAGGATCAATGGCTAGAGGGTCTTGTAGCATGCGACCATGATCAAGTGTCAAACTGCGGTACTTCATACGGGCAATTAAACCCAAATCATGGGTGGCGATAAGCACAGATGTACCATGACGATTAAAATCTTCAAACAAGCTTAAAATTTCCATTGATAATTCTGGATCTAAATTACCTGTTGGCTCATCTGCTAGCAGCAAAGGCGGAGAATTTACAATCGCGCGTGCAATACCGACTCGCTGCTGCTCCCCCCCTGACAACGTACTAGGCTGGCACTTGATTTTGTCCAATAATCCAACTTTGTCCAATGCTGCATGAACACGCTTAGTAATGTGCTTTCTGTGTGTACCTTCAATTACCAGAGGTAAAGCAACGTTGTCGAAGACATTATAACGTTCAAGCAATCGATGGTTTTGAAAAATAATGCCGATATCACGACGAACAAAAGGAACTTGGCGATTGGAGATACTATTTAAATCAACATCGTTGATAAATACTTTTCCTGCGGAGGGGCGCTCCATTAAGCTAATCAACTTCAGCAACGTACTTTTCCCCGCGCCGCTGTGGCCTGTTAAAAAAGCCAGTTCACCCTTTCCAAGCTCGAAACTTACTTTTTCTAGAGCTCGGTGACCACCAGGGTAAGTTTTACTTACTTGTTCAAATTTAATCATATGCGACCTACAAAATGCGTATGCTCCATCCTTAAAATTAAAAAGCGCCTCGACTAAGTGGGCGCTTTCTAACTCTTAGCTGTTACTTTTCATCATCTTGGCTAAATAGTGCCTCGATAAAGTCATCGCTCTTAAAGGTTCTCAAATCATCGATTCCTTCACCGACACCAATATAACGAATTGGCACTTTAAACTGATCTGCAACCGCAAAAATAACCCCACCTTTAGCTGTACCGTCTAGCTTGGTCAGAGTAATACCCGTCAAACCAACAGCCTGATCAAATAGTTTAACTTGGCTAATTGCATTTTGTCCTGTGCCCGCATCAATCGTTAACATCACTTCATGAGGCGCTTCAGGATCTAGCTTTTTCATTACTCGCGCAATTTTTTCAAGCTCTTGCATGAGGTTGTCTTTATTTTGCAGACGACCTGCCGTATCAGCGATTAGCACATCGACATTGCGAGCCTGTGCAGCTTGAAAGGCATCAAATACAACAGAAGCACTGTCGGCACCAGTGTGCTGTGCGACTACTGGGATATCATTTCGCTCACCCCAAACCTGCAACTGCTCCACTGCCGCTGCACGGAAAGTATCACCAGCAGCCAGCATCACAGATTTCCCTTGCGATTGGAATTGCTTCGCCATTTTACCTATAGTTGTGGTCTTACCGACTCCATTTACACCTACCATTAGAATGACGTAAGGCTTTTTACCCGGATTAATTTCAAGCGGTTGCTCTGCATCCTTCAAGATCTCAGCCATTTCACTCTTCATCAACTCGTATAGCGCATCGCCATCTTTTAATTGCTTGCGATCGGCTGCGTCGGTCAAGTTGTCAATCAGCTTCATGGTTGTTTCAACGCCCAAGTCAGCTGTTAGTAACTGTGTTTCAAGCTCCTCAAACAGATCGTCGTCAATTTTTTTGCCTCGGAATATCGACGCAAAACCAGACCCAATATTCTCTTTTGTTTTCAAAAGGCCTTGTTTTAAACGTGCAAAAAAACCTTTTTTCTTTGGTTTTTCCACTTCAGCTTGCTCTTTGGCAAGACGCTCTGCTTCTTCACGTTCAGCCTTTTCTTTGGCAAGACGCTCTGCTTCTTCGCGTTCAGCCTGTTCTTTAGCAAGGCGCTCTGCTTCTTCACGTTCTGCCTGTTCTTTAGCAAGGCGCTCTGCTTCTTCACGTTCTGCCTTTTCTTTAGCAAGGCGCTCTGCTTCTTCACGTTCAGCTTGTTCTTTGGCAAGACGCTCTGCTTCTTCACGTTCAGCTTGTTCTTTGGCAAGACGCTCTGCTTCTTCACGTTCTGCCTGTTCTTTAGCTAGACGCTCTGCTTCTTCACGTTCAGCTTGTTCTTTAGCTAGACGCTCTGCTTCTTCACGTTCAGCTTGTTCTTTGGCAAGACGCAGTGCTTCTTCACGTTCAGCTTGTTCTTTGGCACGACGCTGTACTTCTTCGCGTTCAGCTTGCTCTTTGGCACGACGCTGTGCTTCTTCGCGTTCAGCTTGTTCTTTGGCAAGACGCAGTGCTTCTTCACGTTCAGCTTGTTCTTTGGCAAGACGTTCTGCTTCTTCACGTTCAGCTTGCTCTTTAGCTAGACGCAGTGCTTCTTCACGCTCAGCCTGTTCTTTAGCTAGACGTTCCGCTTCTTCACGTTCAGCTTGTTCTTTGGCAAGACGCTCTACTTCTTCACGTTCAGCATTTTCTTTAGCAAGGCGCTCTGCTTCTTCACGTTCTGCTTGTTCTTTGGCAAGACGCTCTACTTCTTCACGTTCAGCATTTTCTTTAGCAAGGCGCTCTGCTTCTTCACGTTCTGCTTGCTCTTTGGCTAGACGTTCTGCTTCTTCACGCTCAGCCCGTTCTTTAGCTAGACGTTCCGCTTCTTCACGTTCAGCTTGCTCTTTGGCAAGACGCTCTGCTTCTTCACGTTCTGCTTGTTCTTTAGCTAAACGTTCCGTTTCTTCACGTTCTGCTTGTTCTTTAGCTAAACGTTCCGTTTCTTCACGTTCTGCTTGCTCTTTAGCTAGACGTTCCGATTCTTCACGTTCTGCTTGTTCTTTAGCTAGACGTTCCGCTTCTTCACGCTCTGCTTGTTCTTTGGCAAGACGTTCTGCTTCTTCACGTTCTGCTTGTTCTTTAGCTAGACGTTCCGCTTCTTCACGCTCAGCTTGTTCTTTGGCAAGACGTTCTGTTTCTTCGCGCTCTGCTTGTTCTTTGACTAAACGTTCTGCTTCTTCTCGCTCAGCCTGTTCTTTGTCGGATTTACCAAACCCCAACCAAGATAAAAATTTGTTTTTCTTTCCCATAACCAACTAATACCATTAAAGTTTGTATCGTGATTTAGTCGCCATAACCGTATCTATGATCACCACCATAAAGCATAACGCTGTGCAGTGCCGCATTGACTGCGCTTCACTATTTATCAGTGTTTATTAGGCTCTAAGGCTTGTACAAAGACATCAATAATCACATAAAAGACTTTGCGATAATTGTTATAATCACTAAGTTAACGCCATAATATGCGCGTAGTGTATCATGTTCCAAGTAGATGAAAACTTTATAATCGAGCACAACCAACTCGATAGCGAAAATATATGAAAAAAAGAAAGCCTCAAACTCGAACGGATGGCCACATTCGAATTATTAGCGGTAAATTTAAAGGCCGAAAGTTGCCAGTTAAAGATGTTGAAGGCCTTCGGCCTACGACCGATCGAGTGAAAGAAACTGTATTCAATTGGCTAATGGCTGACACGCGAGATGCAGATGTTCTGGATTGTTTTGCGGGCTCCGGCAGCTTAGGGTTAGAGTCTCTTTCACGATTTGCCAATCATGCAACCTTTATAGAATTAGACAAAACCGCGGCCGCACAAATCAAACAAAATATACAAACACTTGCGTTGGACAACGCACAGGTGATAAACGGTAGCGCATTAGATTATTTGAGTAACAACTCACAACAACGCAATTTCGACATTGTTTATCTCGATCCCCCGTTTAGAAAGAACCTAGTTTCTCCTTGTTGTGAATTACTCGAAAGTGCTGGGTGGCTAAATAATGACTCGCTAATTTATGTCGAATTTGAGAAAGAAGCACAACCGGATTTTCCAGCTAACTGGCAGTTGCTAAAAGAGAAAAAAGCTGGTCAAGTGAACTGCATGCTTTTTCGCCGAACTGACATATCCGCGCCTTAAATCGCCCATGGATATTAGTGCATGACACAATTATTCAGATCCGCTATAATTTGATCTTTACACGCGGTCTCGCTTCGGCTTACAATACCGCACCATTTTTGAACCAATTGACCATTTTTCGGTCAATTTGAGCCAAGCTCATTATTTAGGTAGGTGAATTTTTAATGCCAGTAATTAAAGTAAGAGAAAACGAACCGTTTGACGTAGCACTTCGTCGTTTCAAGCGTTCATGTGAAAAAGCAGGTATCCTTTCAGAAGTTCGTCGTCGCGAGCACTATGAGAAGCCAACTGCAGAACGTAAGCGTAAGAAAGCAGCAGCTGTAAAGCGTCACATGAAAAAGCTTTCTCGTGAAAACGCACGTCGCGTTAAACTATACTAATTAACATTTGGTCTTGTACATATGAGCTTATTAGCGACGCTAAAAGACGCCCAAAAGGAAGCAATGAAAGCCAAAGACAAACCTCGTCTTACGGCTATCAGAGCAGCTCTAGCTGAAGTCAAGCAACGCGAAATTGATAACCAGACAACGTTAGATGATGCTGGTATCACCTCGGTGTTGGTTAAACTGGTTAAACAGCGTAAAGACTCTTTCACACAGTATACTGATGCTGGAAGAGAAGACTTAGCACAAATCGAGGCTGGTGAAATATCAGTACTTGAGTCATTCTTACCTCAGCCTTTGTCTGAAGAAGAAGTACTTGAGATGATCGATGCTGCAATCGCTGACACAGGCGCAGCTGGTATGCAAGACATGGGTAAAGTAATGGGTGTGATCAAAGCGAAAGCGGAAGGTCGTGCCGACATGGGCAAAATCTCTGGTTTAATTAAACAAAGATTAAGCGCATAATTACCCACATACAAATGTATGAAATTAGTAAACCGAGCCTTGTGCTCGGTTTCTTCGTATAAGCGTTAGGAAAACTATGGCTGGCAAAATTCCAAGACAGTTTATCGATGACTTATTGGCTAGAACTGACATCGTCGAATTAATTGACGGTCGAGTTGGCCTCAAAAAAGCAGGAAAAGACTACCAGGCCTGCTGTCCATTTCACAATGAAAAATCCCCCTCGTTTACCGTCTCCAGAGATAAACAGTTTTATCATTGCTTTGGTTGCGGTGCCAATGGTAATGCCATTTCATTCTTGATGGAGTACGACAAACTTGAGTTTGTTGATGCCATTGAAGAGCTTGCTGGTATGTACAACCTTGAGATCCCAAGAGAGCAAGGGATCGGTGGGCCACAAAGAAGTTTTGAAGAAAAGAAGTCAGATTATGACTTAATGATGCACACTACCCGCTTTTACCAGCAGCAATTAAATACACATAGTAATGCGGCGCAAGTACAAGACTATGTCAGAGGAAGAGGACTTTCAGAACAAACAGTCAACAAATTTCAAATCGGCTATGCCCCGCCAGAGTGGGATGCCTTAATTGGGAAGCTTGCACGTAACCCATCACAGCGGCAACAACTTGTAGAATTAAAACTGGCAAGTGAAAAAACACCTGGTAGACAATTCGATTTTTTCCGTGACCGCTTGATGTTCCCTATTCGTGATAAACGAGGCCGTGTTATCGCATTTGGTGGACGTGTTATGGGTCAAGATCAAGGCCCAAAATATTTGAATTCACCAGAAACGAGAATTTTCCACAAAAGCTTTGAACTGTACGGTTTCTACGAAGCAAAACAAGCACATAAAAAACTAGAACAAGTGCTGATCGTAGAGGGATACATGGATGTCGTAGCCCTTTCAGAGTATGGTATTGACTATGCGGTCGCTGCACTCGGTACTGCGACAACCCTTGAGCATATGCAAACATTATTTCGCAACACTGATAAAGTTGTGTGCTGTTACGATGGTGATAGAGCTGGACGGGATGCCGCATGGCGTGCTCTTGAACATGCTTTACCCAATCTAAAAGATGGTAAATCACTTGGCTTTGTATTTTTACCTGATGGAGAAGATCCTGACTCTTTGGTGCAAAAAGAAGGAAAAGCGCATTTCGAAGAGAGGTTATTAAGTGCGGATGATTATAGTAAAGTACTCTTTAATCGTCTGTCTGAGCAGTGCGACCTAACAACTGATGCTGGAAAGGCCAAGTTAATGGCAGAAGCTATCCCACTGATTAATAATATACCCAGTGAATTTTACCAAGAGTCGCTACTAACTACATTAGCAAGATTGATCGGACGCACCCGTGAGCAACTCACCGCTAAGCTTTCAACACCCAAAAAACAACATACCATAGAACGAAAGTTTAAAGTAACACCTATGCGTCGCGCTATCGGTTTGTTGTTACAACACCCCCAGCTTGCACAGAGCGTTGACTATTTGCCCGAGCTTGCGCATATGCAATTACCTGGTATGGCGTTGTTTTTAAAGTTGCAGCAAACGTGTTTAGAAAACACTCAATATACCACTGCACATATCTTAGAGTCGTTTCGAAATGGCCAAGATTATGAGGCTTTAAAAAAGCTTGCTACTTGGCAGCATAATATTCATGAAGAGGCTTTAGAAGATGAATTTAAACATACATTTAAATTTATTGAAGACCAGTGTTTAAATTTGCGACTAGAGACCTTACTTATAAAAGACAAAACAGAAGGCCTAAGTAGCGATGAACGACTGGAATGTGCGTTATTAACACAAGCTTTAGGCTCTCGTAGAACTGGTCAAAATTAATTTTTGGTGTTATAATGTTCTATTCACTGCGTCAACCAAAATAACGCTGTTTTTAGCTGGCGCCCGTTGTATAAACTTTATCAGAGTGGAAGCAAAAATCTCTATGGATCAATCTCCTCAGTCACAACTCAAACTTCTGATTCAGAAAGGTAAAGAGCAAGGTTACTTAACTTTTGCAGAAGTTAACGATCACCTTCCACAAGACATCATAGATTCGGATCAAGTCGAAGATATCATTAGCATGATCAATGATATGGGTATTCAGGTTTCTGAAGCAGCCCCTGATGCCGATGAGCTGATGATGCAAGAAACAACCACCGACGAGGATGCGGCAGAAGCGGCGGCAGCTGCGCTAGCAACGGTAGAAAAAGAAATTGGCAGAACAACTGATCCTGTACGTATGTATATGCGTGAAATGGGCACCGTTGAGCTACTGACTCGGGAAGGCGAAATTCTAATAGCAAAGCGTATTGAAGAAGGGATAAATCAAGTACAGATTTCTGTTGCTGAATACCCTGAAGCAATTACGTATTTACTTGAACAGTGGGACAAATACGAAGCTGAAGAGATGCGCCTAAGCGACATCGTTACAGGCTTTTTTGACTCACTGGAAGATGACGAAGCAACCATCTCTGCAACCCACATTGGCTCTGAATTAAGTGAAGAAGACTTAGATGACGAAGACGATGAGAGTGATGATGACGATGATTCGGAAGAAGGTGAATCAGGACCGGATCCTGAAGTTGCCCGTGAACATTTCGAAGAGCTACGTTCTTTATATACTAGCGCACGTCAGTGTTTCGAAGACAAAGGTCGTAGTCACCCTGATTCGCAAGCTGCTATCAAAGAAATTGGCGAGTTGTTCCGCAAATTTAAATTAGTACCAAAACAGTTTGACCGCATGGTTAATAACATGCGTGAAATGATGGACAGAGTACGCGTACAAGAGCGTATCATCATGAAACAAGCTGTTCAGATTGCGAAGCTACCTAAGAAAACTTTCGTTAAGCACTTCGCTAACAATGAGACAGATGTCGCTTGGATTGATGCAGAAATCGCATCTGGAGAAAAACACTCAGATAAACTTCGTGAAGTTAAGCCTGAAATTGAGCGCTGCGTCAATAAGCTCAAAGCCATTGAAGAAAGCACAGGCTTGAGTGTCGAACGCATCAAAGACATCAACCGTCGAATGAGCATAGGTGAAGCGAAAGCACGCCGTGCGAAAAAAGAAATGGTTGAAGCTAACTTACGTCTTGTAATTTCAATCGCTAAAAAATACACCAACCGTGGCCTACAATTTTTGGACTTAATCCAAGAAGGTAACATTGGTCTAATGAAAGCGGTTGATAAATTCGAGTACCGTCGTGGTTATAAGTTTTCAACTTATGCAACTTGGTGGATCCGACAAGCTATCACCCGTTCAATTGCTGATCAGGCAAGAACAATCCGTATTCCAGTGCATATGATTGAAACGATTAACAAACTTAATCGTATTTCTCGTCAAATGCTACAGGAAATGGGTCGTGAACCTAGTCCTGAAGAGCTGGCAGAACGCATGATGATGCCAGAGGATAAAATCCGCAAAGTATTAAAAATTGCCAAAGAGCCAATTTCAATGGAGACACCAATTGGTGATGATGAAGATTCGCACCTAGGCGATTTCATCGAAGATACAACCATTGAATCTCCGATTGACTCTGCAACAATGGAAAGCCTGCGTGGTGCCACCAATGAAGTCCTTGCAGGCTTGACGGCCAGAGAAGCAAAAGTACTTCGCATGCGTTTTGGTATTGATATGAACACTGACCACACGTTAGAAGAAGTTGGTAAGCAGTTTGACGTAACCCGAGAGCGTATTCGTCAAATCGAAGCGAAGGCGTTACGTAAACTTCGCCATCCTTCTCGTTCTGATTTACTGAAAAGTTTCTTAGACGTCAAAGGCTAAGAGTAATAAATACAAAAAAAGGCCGCATTATGCGGCCTTTTTATTTGAATAAAATGTGTGCATCCCTAAAACGGCTGAAATAAGCTGATAGGCCATATACACGCAATCTGTCGTGCTCTTTCACGTGCTACAGCCGTGAAATGTTGTGCGCAATCAATAGATGAAAAAAGTTTAATAGGAACAACACTATGGCTTGGATCCAAATCCGAATTGATGCTAACAAAGAAACAGCAGACCTTATCAGTGATTTGTTGATGGACATTGGATGCCCTTCTGTCACATTCATCGATAGTCAAAATAACCCTGTCTATGAGCCTAAGCCTGGAGAAGTCATTTTATGGCCTGAAACAACAGTGATAGGTTTGTTTGAAGCGACACATGACATGCAAGCCGTCATTGACTACCTCACTGCCAACATGGCTGAAGCGCCAAAATATAAAGTCGAACAACTAGAAGATAAAGACTGGGAAAGAGAGTGGATGGATAATTTCCACCCAATCAAGTTCGGTGAACGTTTGTGGATTTGCCCTAGTTGGCGTGACATACCGGAACCTGACGCAGTAAACGTACTTTTAGATCCTGGGCTAGCATTTGGTACCGGAACACATGCAACCACTTCGCTGTGCTTAAAATGGCTTGAAGCACAGGATCTTAGCGGTAAAACAGTGGTCGATTTTGGTTGTGGTTCAGGTATTTTAGGAATAGCAGCTATTAAACTCGGCGCAGAGCGAGTTATCGGCATAGATATCGACCCGCAAGCTCTAGTTGCAAGCAGAGATAATGCCGAACGAAATGGTGTTGCAGACAAGCTGGAAGTTTATTTACCAGAAAACCAACCTGACTTTAAAGCCGACATTGTTGTAGCAAATATCCTGGCACAGCCACTGCGCGAACTCCATGAAATTATCCTTGGCTTTTTGAAGCCACAAGGTGCAATTGCAATGTCAGGCATCTTAGAAGAGCAAGCTCAATCTGTAGCAGATGTATACGCCCCATATATTGATTTAGACGCAATAAAGCAAGAGGGCGAATGGACACGAGTAAGCGGAATTACAAAACAATAACAAGTGTAACGACTATCTTCTGAGTTAGTAATCTATTACACGTAAGGCCTGAACTTAACAGGCTTTACGCTTTATTTACAGCCAATCGGCCGACCTCAATTAAGTCAAAAAAGATTTTTTGAACAAATTTACAGCAATTTATGTAGCCCTTCATATTGTTACCAAAAGTCAACCCAAAAAGTTCAAAAAAAAAACACTTATGTTCAATTTATAGCCTTTGATTTTTGCAAAAAAAACCGTAAACTTAGCGCCCCTTGAAATGAGGCAGATGAATAGTAGTGCGTATTGGTCCATACCAACTTGATAACAATGTGATCGTAGCTCCAATGGCTGGTATAACAGACCGACCATTTAGACAGTTATGTCGGCGTCTTGGCGCAGGGTTAGCGGTGTCAGAAATGTTGTCATCAAATCCAAAGGTTTGGAAAACTGATAAGTCGATGAACCGTATGGATCATTCTGGTGAGTCAGGAATACGTTCTGTGCAGATTGCAGGAGCAGACCCTGAGCTAATGGCACAGGCTGCACAATTCAATGTCAAAAATGGTGCGCAAATCATAGATATAAATATGGGTTGCCCAGCCAAAAAAGTGAACAAGAAACTCGCAGGTTCTGCACTATTGCAGTATCCAGATCTAGTTGAGGAAATAGTACAAGCTGTCGTTGGTGCAGTCGATGTACCTGTTACCTTGAAGATCCGCACAGGATGGGATCCGGAAAACCGCAATGGTGTTGAAATTGCGAAAATAGCCGAACGCAATCGTATTGCATCACTGGCAGTACACGGTAGAACCCGTGCATGCATGTATAAAGGTGAAGCGGAATACGACACTATCAAAGCGATAAAGCAATCGGTTTCTATTCCTGTTGTTGCTAATGGCGACATAACGTCCCCAGAAAAGGCAAAACAGGTTTTGGATTATACGGGCGCAGATGCCATCATGATTGGTCGAGCCGCCCAAGGTCGTCCTTGGATTTTCCGAGAGATAGACTATTATTTGCGAACTGGAAAACACTTGCCAGCACCGGAAGTATCCGAAGTGCGTGGCATATTGATGGAGCACCTTGTAAACCTCCATCAGTTTTACGGTGAACCAATGGGTGCGCGCATCGCACGCAAACATGTATCTTGGTACTTGCAGTCCCATGACCAAGAAGGTCAATTTAGGCGAGTATTCAATGCACTTGAGGAGCCAAAAGCGCAAATCGAGGCATTAGAAAACTATTTTGAAACACTAGCAGCTAACTAAGAAAGAGACATAAAGATGTTCGAACAAAATGTGACTTCTCCTTTTATCACTAACGCTCATGTTCAGTCACAAGAGAAACCGCAACCACTACGCGATGCAGTTAAAAAAGCTGTCCACCACTACTTAAAGCAGTTAAATGGTCAAGACGTGCAAGATGTGTATGAGCTAGTTTTATCAGAGCTTGAAGCACCATTACTAGAAGAAGTGATGACTTACACACGTGGTAACCAAACTCGTGCTGCAATCTTACTAGGTATCAACCGTGGTACTCTTCGTAAGAAGCTTAAAAAGTACGGCATGAACTAATCCGTATTTTTCGAAAACGTCTTTACCAAGACGTTTTCGAGCCCCCTTTTCTGCTCAGTGATATGCTGATAGTACATTTTATTCTGCTTAACTCATCCAATTTTAATATTGAAATCCTAACTTTACCCTCCTCAATATAGAAAGTTCAGTATTTCTCAATCTCGTTAACATCATTTCCATCGTTTTCTCATCCTAGTTGAGCTAAAATACAGCCTTTCTAAGCTAGCCCTTAACTAATCATTGAGGAAATCAAAACCATCATGGATATACATCGTCCTATTCGTCGCGCACTATTAAGCGTGTCAGATAAAACTGGTATCGTTGAGTTTGCCCGCACTCTAGCTGAGTCAGGCGTTGAACTTCTTTCTACAGGCGGTACTTGTAAACTCCTAGCCGACAACGGCATTCAGGTAACGGAAGTATCTGACTACACAGGCCACCCAGAGATCATGGATGGTCGCGTGAAAACTCTCCACCCGAAAGTACACGGTGGGATCTTGGGGCGTCGTGGCCAAGATGAAGACGTTATGGCAGACAACAGTATCTCTGCTATTGATATGGTTGTAGTTAACTTATACCCCTTTGCACAAACTGTTGCAAAAGCTGACTGCAGCCTAGAAGATGCAATTGAAAATATTGATATCGGCGGCCCAACAATGGTGCGTGCCGCAGCTAAAAACCACAAAGACGTTACAATCGTGGTCAATGCAAGCGACTATGATCGCGTTTTAGCTGAAATCAAAGAAAACCAAGGCTCAACAACGTATAAAACACGTTTTGATCTTGCTATTGCTGCCTACGAGCATACAGCACAGTACGACGGCATGATAGCAAACTACTTCGGTAAGCTTGTTGCTGATTACACAGAAGAAGCAGCCGAAGAAACCAAGTTCCCGCGCACTATCAATATGCAGTTCACTAAAAAGCAAGACATGCGCTATGGTGAAAACTCTCATCAAGATGCCGCATTCTATGTGGAAAATGATATTGAAGAAGCGTCAGTGGCAACAGCGAAGCAATTGCAAGGTAAAGCATTATCTTACAACAACATTGCAGACACTGATGCTGCGCTTGAATGCGTGAAAAGCTTCGAAGCGCCTGCTTGTGTTATCGTCAAACATGCTAACCCTTGTGGCGTCGCTGAAGACAAAGACATTTTAAGTGCTTATGACAGAGCGTTTAAAACTGATCCGACATCGGCTTTTGGTGGCATCATTGCCTTCAACCGTGAACTAGATGTTGAGACAGCCAAAGCTATCATCGAGCGTCAGTTTGTTGAAGTCATCATTGCTCCAAGCATTTCTGCTGAAGCTGCTGAGATTGTTTCTGAAAAGAAAAATGTCCGTCTTTTAGAGTGTGGCCAGTGGGAAGCGAAATCGACAGGTGTTGATATCAAACGTGTCAACGGTGGTGTACTTATCCAAGATCGCGACCAAGGTATGGTTACATTGGGCGATCTAACAGTTGTCTCTAAACGCCAACCTACAGAGCAAGAGTTAAAAGATTTACTATTCTGCTGGAAAGTAGCGAAGTTCGTTAAGTCAAATGCCATTGTTTATGCTCGAGACGGTATGACGATTGGTGTGGGCGCAGGCCAAATGAGCCGTGTTTACTCAGCGAAAATCGCGGGGATCAAAGCCGCTGACGAAAACCTTGAAGTGAAAGGTTCTGTTATGGCATCAGATGCATTCTTCCCATTCCGCGACGGCATCGACGCTGCAGCAGAGGCTGGTATCACCGCAGTGATCCAACCTGGAGGCTCTATGCGCGACGAAGAAGTTATTGCCGCGGCTGATGAAGCTGGCATGGCAATGGTATTCACCGGAATGCGCCATTTCCGCCACTAATCGAAAAGCGCGAAACGTTTAACGTTTCGCGCTTTTTGTTTGCACCAAATTAAAGTATTCTGACCAAAAGACAATCACAATAACCTTGAAGGAACTGAATAATGAAATTAGGTATTAAAGCATTAATCGCTGCAGGCATCGTCACTGCAATCACAGGCTGTAGCAGTACAACAAGCTCTGATGGCTCAAATGCAAATATTGCAAAAGCGGCACAAAGCAGTGAACGTGCTGAGAGTAATCGTGCGCGTGATAAATACCGTAATCCAGTCCAAACATTGGAGTTCTTTGGTCTTAAGCCCAATATGACTGTCGTTGAAATCGCACCAGGTGGCGGTTGGTATACAGAGATCCTAGCGCCAACAATAAAAGGCCAAGGTACTTTATACGCAGCACACTTCCCGGCCGATTCCGAGGTTGAGTATTACAAAAAGTCATTAGCCGCATTTAAAGGTAAGATTTCAAGTGATACACGTTTTAGCGAAATCAAAATGACTGAATTCTCTGCATTGACTCATCATGATATCGCTCCAGCAGGCTCTGCGGATATGGTTTTAACTTTCCGTAATGTTCATAACTGGTATATGCGCCCTGGTGATGAAGGTGTACTTAAATCATTCAAAGCATTCCATAAGGCGCTTAAGCCTGGTGGGATCTTAGGGGTGGTTGAGCATCGCTTACCAGAGCACCGTGATACAGAAGATCAAAAGCGTTCAGGTTATATGAAGCAAAGCTATGTCATAGAAATGGCTAAAAAAGCAGGCTTTGAATTGGTAGCAAGCAGTGAAATTAACGCTAACCCACTAGATAGTGCAAATCACCCTCGCGGTGTTTGGACACTACCGCCAAGACTTGCGTTGGGTGATGAAAAATCAGCGCAATACAAGGCGATTGGGGAAAGCGACCGAATGACTTTAAAGTTTAAAAAGATTTAATAGGAAACTTTGCCATGAATGTACTTGTCATTGGCAGCGGTGGCCGTGAACACGCACTTGCGTTCAAAGCCGCTCAAAACCCATCTGTAAAAACTGTATTTGTAGCACCTGGTAATGCTGGTACTGCTTTAGAACCAAAATTAGAAAACGTTGCAATTGGTGTTGAAGACCTTGATGCACTTGTTGCATTTGCCAAAGAGCAAAAAGTATCGTTGACGATTGTTGGTCCTGAAGCGCCATTGGTGATTGGTGTTGTTGATCGCTTCCGCTCTGAAGGCCTCGCTATTTTTGGCCCAACTCAAGCAGCAGCACAACTTGAAGGCTCAAAGTCATTTACTAAAGACTTCTTAGCTAGACACAAAATCCCAACAGCGAGCTACCAGACATTTACCGAGATTGACCCTGCAATTGCATACGTCAAAGCGCAAGGTGCACCCATAGTAGTCAAAGCAGATGGTTTGGCAGCCGGTAAAGGCGTGATCGTAGCAATGACCGAAGCTGAAGCGGAAGAAGCGATCCGCGACATGCTAGCAGGCAATGCATTTGGTGATGCTGGCAGCCGCGTGGTAATTGAAGAGTTTTTAGAAGGTGAAGAAGCTTCATTTATCGTCATGGTAGACGGTAAAAACGTCTTACCGTTTGCCACCAGCCAAGACCACAAACGTGCATACAATGGTGATCAAGGGCCTAATACCGGTGGTATGGGTGCATATTCGCCTGCGCCTGTTGTAACTCAAGAGATCCACAATCGCATTATGGATGAAGTGATCTACCCTACGGTAGAAGGAATGGCAGCTGAAGGCCACCCTTATACAGGTTTCTTATATGCTGGCTTGATGATAACAGCTGATGGCACACCAAAAGTCATTGAATATAACTGTCGCTTTGGTGATCCTGAAACACAGCCAATCATGCTTCGTTTACAATCAGATCTTGTATCTTTAATTGAAGCTGCAAACCGCCAAGAGCTGGATCAAACTGAGATTCAGTTTGATCCAAGAGCTGCTGTCGGTGTTGTACTCGCTGCGAAAGGTTACCCTGCAAGCTACCCTAAAGGAGATGCAATCTCTGGTCTTCAAGTAAATTACTCTGAAGGCGAGAAAGTATTCCATGCTGGCACTAAACAGCAAGGCGATGCTGTTGTAACAGCTGGTGGACGTGTACTTTGTGCGACAGCACTAGGACACTCAGTAACAGAGGCGCAAAAGCGCGCTTATGCACTGGTCCAAGATATCCACTGGGAAGGTGTAGAGTTCCGCACTGATATTGCTTATCGTGCCATTGCACGTGAGCAGTAATCAAACTAGGTATCCTATAAAAGCGGCTCAAAATTAGCCGCTTTTTTTATTTCAATTTTAAATAACGCAAATAAAAACAAAAACCAATATCAATTGCAAACAATTGAAATATATAATTTTTTTGATTTTATCATTGGTATTTTTTGGCTGTCTTGCTAGGATCTCCTTTTGTATCATCTTTAGGGGCGTAAAGATGCAGGGCACACTAAGTAAACTTAAAGCCACCCTCACAAACCCAATTCAATATCAACTACCCATTGGCGATCAATTAGTTAATTTAAATGACTATTTCGGTCAGGAAATAACTTTGACTTTCACGGGTAATATATATTGCTGTAGTTGTGGTAAAAAGACTAAAAAAAGCTACTCCCAAGGCCATTGTTTTGTATGTATGAAAAAACTCGCTAGCTGCGATATGTGCATCATGAAGCCTGAAACTTGTCATTATGACCAAGGTACTTGTCGCGAACCTGAGTGGGGAGAAGCCAATTGCATGATCCCTCACTATGTCTACTTGGCGAATACATCAGGGTTGAAGGTTGGTATCACACGCCATACTCAAATTCCAACCCGCTGGATAGATCAAGGCGCAACACAGGCGTTACCAATCTTTAAAGTACAAACTCGCCTCCAGTCGGGTTTGGTAGAAGTTGCGCTCGCAAACTTCATTGCCGACAAAACCAATTGGCGCAACATGCTCAAGGGTATCAACCCAGAGTTAGATCTGAAGCAAAGTGCTCAGGAGTTGATCCCTCAGATCCAAGAAAAACTCGATGAACTTGCACAGCTGTTTGGTGCCACAGCAATCGAGCGCCTCGATGAAGAGGTGGTTGATCTAGCCTTCCCAGTAGAAGACTACCCAACCAAGATCAGTTCATTTAATTTTGACAAAGAACCCTCTGTGACCGGGATCTTAAAAGGGATTAAAGGCCAGTATTTGATCTTTGACAATGGGGTTATCAACATTCGTAAGTTCACCTCTTACGAAGTCAGTTTTTCTGCTTGATAAAACTCATACCAAGCCGCTTGAGTAAGCGGCTTGCAATACAAATATCCTTGCATCGCATGACAACCTAGCTTTTGTAAAAAACGCATTTGCTCCTGCTTTTCTACTCCCTCAGCGACAACGTGCAGTTTAAGCGCTTTGGCCATCGCAATAATAGCGCTGACAATTTCGCTGTTTCCATATTCATCAGGGATCTTGGCAATAAAACTTGGATCTATTTTTAAGATATCAATCGGTAGCTTAGTTAAATAACTTAAAGCGGAATAACCGGTGCCAAAATCATCCAAGGCAATACTGACCCCCATTGTTTTCAGCTCAGTCAGTACCGCCTTAGCTCGCTGAAAATTACTGACAAAACTGCACTCTGTCAGCTCTAACTCAATTTGTGTACCACTCAGGTTATATTTATCTAACGCATAGCGTAAAGTATTAACTAGATCCCCTTGTGTTAAGTGCTGCGCAGAAATATTAATAGCTAAGTGCCGTATTTCAATATTGGTCTTCCTCCAATGTGCAAGCTGTGCACAAGCGCGATCAATCACCCACTCATCCAGTTTTACAATTAACCCCAGCTCTTCCGCTAGAGGGATAAATTGCGCAGGAGAGATCATCCCAAGATTGGGATCGTGCCAGCGCAATAAACACTCCAAACTTGTCAAGCGGCTACTTACTAGGCACTTTAGAGGCTGAAAATAAAGTTCAAACTCACCATTTTCAAGTGCACTTTGAAATCGACTTTGCATCGATAAGCGCTCTAATGAACGAGCATTCATTGAAGCCTTATACATTTGAAATGAGTTTCGTCCCAGCTCTTTGGAGCGATACATAGCCACATCAGCATGCTTTAATAAGCTCTCACTATCCAAACCGTCATCGGGGTAGATGGACGCGCCCAATGACGCAGTGGCAGCAACACAGATGTTTCCCAAGTCAAATGACTTATTAAACTGTAATAACAGCTTATCTGCAAAATTAACCACAGAATCCACATCGACCACTTCTGTCAGCAAAACCACAAACTCATCTCCGCCGAGCCGTGCCAAGGTATCCCCTTCATTGAGGATACTTTTGATCCGCTCACTAACTTGCGTGAGCAACTTATCACCAGCACTATGCCCTAGGGTGTCATTTACCTCTTTAAAGCGATCTAAATCGATAAACATCACGCTGATCTTATGTTGGTCGCGATGTGCCGATGCCAATGCCATAGACAACCTATCATAAAACAAGCGCCGATTAGGCAGTCCTGTCAACTCGTCAAAATATGCAAGGCGCGCAATTTTTTCTTCTGCATTTTTACGCTCAGTAATATCACTGAATATCGCTGCGTATAACGTTTCATCACTATAGGGGTCATTGATTTCAATAATTGTGAGCCACTCGACATAAATATCCCCACTTTTCTTTTTGTTGCAAATTTCGCCTTGCCACACCCCCTTCTCTCTCAGCGCTTCCCACATTCTGTTATAGTAGCTTTCATCGTGAAGGCCTGAACTCAGTAGGCTCGGAGTTTGCCCTATCACCTCGTAGTCTTGATAGCCTGTCAGAGCACTAAAAGCTGGGTTAATTTGAATGATCTCTCCACTGCTACGCGTGATCATAATGCCATCGAGTGATGCATCGATGATCCGATTCGCTAAATAGAGGTTTTTCTCCGATTTGCGTAATGCGATATCTCGCTGTGCCAATACATTCTCAAGCTCACTGCAATAGGCTGTTTCGATTTCTGTAAGCACATTTTTCAGTGCCAAAAGACCAATGACTTCATTCGATGTCGCATCTCTGACAACGAGGTGGCGAATAGACTTAGCCGTCATCATACGGTAGGCATCAAATAAACTTTCCTCCGGAGTCATGGATAACATAGGATAACTCGCGAGCTGCCAGCATGGCATTTGCCACTGCGGATCGAGTATGGCATATGCAATATCACGTTGTGTGATGATCCCGTACTCTTGCAGTTCAGTGTGATGAACTAACACTGCGGTTGTTTTGTCTCTGCGCATGATTTCAATCGCGTCGCTGATGCACTGCTGACTATCCAACACACTGACACAGCTGTCATAATGATCGGCAATAGGACGAAAATGCAGATAGTGATCCAAGCCCTGATTACGAACTATATCTGATAGCGAAACCACACCTGCCGGTTCATTTTTCGAATCAATTACCAGTAAGTGTCGGATACCAAGTTGATGCAGTTTAATGGTTGCTTCGCTCAATGTTTTATCAAGCAGAATATCGTGCACTGGCGAGGTCATGACCTCACCAATAGGGAGCTCTGTAAGGTGAATATGTTTAAGATCTAGCTTTACACAATCTGATTCTGTCCAAATACCCGTTATCTCACCATCTTTCGTGATAAAAATGGAACTTACGCTATGCTGTCGCATTCTGACGAGTGCATCGTATAAACTGGTTGATTCATCACAAGATAACAAGCTAGTCGAAAACACGTCTTTAATTTTCAGCTGACGTGAGTCACCTATCATAAGCACTTTCCTCGCATTCTAACTACCATCTTGAGTATACTTGGCTACCTAGTGCTAACTTTGACTGAGAACAAATAATGACGATTAAATCATACCCATTAGTGCTGATATTCGACCAAAGTATAGAGTATGTTGACAGCCCACAATCACTGCAAGAAAGTGTGTTTTATTTAACTGAAAAGCAAATAAAAACAACCACATGTATTTTTAAGGATGGAAGTGCAAGTACACTCAATGGCGAGCCAATAACGCTGGATAGTTTTGCCAATTTAACGCCTTTAGTGCAACAAAAGCTCGCTTCTGAAGGTCACTGCTGCACTGCAAAAATACACATTTCTGATATAGAACAGGTATTTAGTTTAATGGCGGAAACTATCTAGAAAGTTTACGATTCAGCTAAGTTTCTTATGTGTGTTTCAACACTGCGGCCAAGAGAAGACAAATCATAGCCGCCCTCTAGGTATGAGATGATACCAAGACAATCAAGCTCTTTACTTAAGAGCGCGATCTGTTGAGTAAACCAAGCGTAATCACTTTCGACAAATTTGAGCCCACCCATATCATCTTCTAAATGAGCATCAAACCCGGCGCTAATAAAGAGCAACTCAGGGTTAAATGCGCGCAGTTTAGGTAGCCATTGTTGACTGTACAATGCTCGTAAATCATTGCCGTCACTCGCAACGGCCAATGGCGAATTAACGACAGTCTCGGTATTTACAATTTCAGAGTTTGGATAAAAAGGGTATTGGAACAAAGAGCAAAAGAGAACATTAGGATCCTCCTTTACAATTGCTTGTGTACCATCACCGTGGTGCACATCAATATCCAATATTGCAATGCGCTTAATGCCTTTAGTTTGCGCATATTTGACAGCAATCGCAACATTGTTAAAAATACAAAACCCCGCTGACTTATTTTGACTTGCATGATGCCCTGGCGGTCTCACTGAACAAAAAGCAGCATCGTGGCGCCCTGCAAGTACTTCATCGACTGCCAAGATACCCGCACCAACGGCCCGCTCTATAGCTTTGAATGAATCTCGGCACAGTGCCGTATCACCATCTAAGTCCGTAAGACCATGCTCTGGAATTGCCGACAACACCCGCTCAACATGCTCAGTATCATGTGCCAATATATAATGTGACATTTCTGCTTTGGGTGCAGTTAAATGAGTCACCGCGATGTCCAACCCAGAAGCTAATACCCGATCAGAAATCGCATCTAGACGCTGCGGTGATTCGGGGTGTTCACTCGCCATTTTATGCCGACGACACAATGGGTGGGAGATGATTGCAGTGCGCATATCCGCTGTCCTTACAAAAACTGAGTGACCAGTGTATCAAAGCATGGGGTTACATGCTTTGATACTTTGGTTTGATATACCAGTAACCCGTTCTGCCTTAATCTTCTTGAGGCACCGCGACTAACCCAAGATTATGAAAATCAAAACTAAAGTCAGTAACATCTGGGTTTACCCACTCCAAATCAGCACTTTTAACGTGCTGATCATGCATGGTGAAATGAATATATGAATCAGCTTCTAATAGCTTTTCATGCCATTTAATCACAAAGGTATTGCCATTATGATGGCTCAATGTCCCTTTCAACAGTTTGGTATGTGTAAAATCAATATGTAATTGCCCTGCGATTTCTTCCACAATCACGTCCCCGTACCAAGGACTGCGAAGTGTACCTGTGTAGTGGCTCAAAGGTAAACTCGCTTGCTTATCAATAACTTTTTCAGGACCAAGATTATTGTACAGCGCGTCGCGCTGTTGTTTATAGCTCTGATAGCTTTGTGCTACCCAGTCTTGAGGTTCTAAACCAAGTGCCTGTTCGAATACTTCATTGGTAATTGCTTTGAGCGCAGGGTAGGCGTGTTGATTCGATAAAATGACAACCCCTAGCCCTTTTTCTGGGATCATTGCAACTTGCGAGCCCATACCCAATATCCCGCCCATATGGCCCACACGCTTATAACCAAAATAGCTCTCTACGGCCCAACCCAGAGCATAACCTTTAAAATCTTGCTTAAATGCCGCTCTATCAGACTCTTTTGGTAGGCGCATTATTTGGGGATGCCATAAATATTGATGCATGTACGGATCAATCAGCTGCTTTCCTAAAGGCGTTTTACCTGCATTGACCTGTGTCTGCAACCACATAGTCATATCCGTTACGTTTGATGCAATGGCACCAGCTCCTCGGAAATCCTCGAGATAGTCACCGACAAACTCTTCTAGCTGCCCATTGTATTTAATTGTGCCTGTCGCAAAATTTTTATTGCTGTTTCCAATACGAGAAAAACCTGCATACGAGTTATCTATCCCAACCTGAGGAAAGATGCGTTTTTCAACAAAGTCTTGCCAGCTCATATTGCTGACTCTTGCAACAACCTCACCTGCTACAACAAACATCAAATTATTGTAATGGTACTCTGTGCGCAGTGCAGCAATAGGTTTAATATGCTTTAGTCCAGCCAATATATCTTTTATCGATTTATCTGTATTTGGCCAAATCATCAGATCACCAGCACCGAGTGCCAACCCACTGCGGTGGCTCACCAGATCTCGAATAGTTATTTGCTCAGTTAATTGCTGACTATGTAACTGGAATTCAGGTAAATGCTTAATTACGGGGTCTCCCCAGTTTAATTTACCTTCTTCCGCTAACATCGCTAATGCAGTTGCAGTAAATGCCTTACTGTTTGAAGCTATTCCAAACAACGTATGTTGATCTACTAGGCCCTCTTTGCCAAACTGCCTAACGCCATACCCTTTCGCTAATACAACTTTGCCGTCATTTACAATCCCGATCGCCAGACCTGGAATTGAAAAATCATCCATAGCTTGCTGTACAGACTTTTCAACTTCAGCCAACTGTGGCGCAGTTAAAGCTAAAACACTGTTACTCATCAACATTGCTGTTGCACAGCATACTTTGCGCCAAAAAGCTTTTTTCATATCCGTATTGCCTTATTTTTTATAAATGTTTGATTCCAATAAATGTTTATTTTTATTCTCGTCAACAATGCTTCTTTGCATTTTAATTTTTTCAATATACGGTTCTGGAAACCCATGCTCCAAAGCCCCGTTTAGCACATGTTGTTTATACCAATCAAAAGGAAGCTGATTACTTACGAAAGTATTTGCAACATAACAATGGGCTTTAATCGTTCTTCGATTCATTAAGTCGACGTTGAATATGACACGATCATAGCGAGCACCTTCAATGTTATCTAGCTCCGTCATTTCTAATTGGGACAAGCCATACACAACGCCATAGACAACCATGGGCGCAGGCGCACCAGCAATATTGCACTTGGCGGAACCATCTTTGCTCAGCATATCAAATGTGAGTTGATGTCCTTGCAAAACCGCGGTGCCAATTAAGCGTGCATTCGGCAGCCTTTTTTTAAGCCGCAAAGTTGATAAATTTGAACCGTAGGCAAAATAAAAATAATCGTCAGTTTGCATTGCACTACCTATATTACAACTCGCATTGCCAAAAGCAGCAACACCACCCCGATCCCTCTATCAAACCAATGTCCGGCACGGTGAAAAAACCGTCGAACTCTCGGCCTAGATAAAATTACTGATAACAGAGAAAACCAAACCCAAGTTGCCAAAGCCATATACAAGCCGTAAAAAATTTGTACTGCCTGTGGCGTTTCAGGATCTATCATCAAGGTGAATAAAGATAGAAAAAACAGCGTCGCTTTTGGGTTTAATGCATTGACTAAAAAGCCACGTCGCAAGGCTTTAAAATCAGACTCAGTGTTAGACGATGCATCAAGATGTTGTTCAGGCTCCGTGTTCTTTTTAGCACGTAATGCCTGTACGCCCATATAAGCTAAATAAGCGCCAGCAACATACTTAAACAAGTCAAAAAGTTCAGGTGAATTGGCCAGTAGTATCGCCACACCCAGTAGACAATATGAAACATGCACAAAAATGCCTAAACCGACACCCGCGCTAGTATACAAAGCATTCCGTCTGCCCTGCTGGACACTTTGTTTCAAAACAATCGCAAAATCAGGTCCCGGACTTGCAACCGCAAGAAAATGAGCCAGTGCGATGATTAAAAATTCATCGAGATATTCAACCACGACCGCGTTCCTCTAATGCCAGTAACATAGGATCTGGCGACGTTTCTAATATTTTTTTCAATTGCTTTTGCGCCTTTTTAAACATGCTTTTTAAGTGAGGTTTAAGGTGCTTCCCACCTTGTTGCTCTCCTTTAAAGTGGCACACTAAAGCATGTAAAAATATACTTTCTTGCTCACTCAGCGCGGCTTGACGATTTGCATATGGATTGTAGCACGAGCCGCACCCGCCTCTAAAATGATACGCGGTGTTACATAACATGGTGCCAAAGCCCATAAATATCGCCAATACATCTGCCGCCACAGATAAATTTTGCTGTCCGCCTGGCGGTAACTTCCCAACATGATGAATTAGCATCAGCGCCATACCACCAGCCATACTGGCCACAAGATCTTGTGGTTGATTAATTTGGTTTGGATTATAAGACAACAAAATTGGCTGACTTGGTTTACTCACCAACGAAATATCCTCTCCTCTTAGCCCACCAGACAATGTGAACCGAGGAAATGCCTGCTGCATAGGCATATGTTGTGGCGCACTTAACTGAACTGGCCAGTGAGATAAACCTGCGTAGCTTCTTACACGTTCAAACACAGATTGTGCCATCTCTTCAACGCTGGTGACCCTGTCAGGAAAGTGTTTTTCTGTCGGCTGTACAACTTGGGTTTTTTGTAAAAAATACTCACTATCAAAATGTTCTGCAGCCCACAGGAATAAATCAATTAGCGATTGTGACTCAGGGGACTCTAACAGAGGCTTTGGCTTAAAAATTGATAACATACGCTTTTTCGACATCTCTAGAGGATAATAACTCAACACCTTACCAAGGCCTATTCAGTTAAAGCAAGGTAAGACGATGATAAAATAACATTAAAAGCACGGTAGCAAAATCTCTGCGGACCATACTTGAAGATATGGAGTTCTAGACTTGGCTAACAGCGAGAAGCCAATTATCATGAAGCACCAAGAATAAATAATCGCAACCTTATGCCACACATCATTATTGAACATTCAGCATCTCTAGATACCGACTTTTCACAACTACTCAAATCCATACACCAAAGCACCATTGACACAAATCTATTTGATGCAAGCACCATTAAAACACGTCGAGTGGCTTTCCCGGAGTGCATACTGGGAAATGGTAAAACTGACTTTGTTCATGTCCAAGTCCATCTCTTAACAGGAAGAACGCAAACCCAAAAACAACACCTAAGCGAATCCTTACTGAGCACATTGCAAACCCTATTTTCTGAATCCGTCAGTTTGAGTGTGCACCCCTATGATTTAGACCCTGCTATTTATCGAAAAAATTAAATGATTCATAATGTGTACCTAGCAATACCATCAAGTAAGAGAAAATAGATGAAATTCCCATGCCGAATAGACAAATTCGTTAGTCATATAAACGAACTGCCGCGTAGCAAAGTAAAAATCCTGATCAAAAAGGGAGAAGTGTCTATCAATGGCATAGTAACAAAAAAAAGTGATGTTCAAATCACTCGCGAAGACAGTGTTGAAGTAAGCGGTAAACCACTGAAATATTTAGGTAAAAGATACTTCATGTTGAACAAACCACAAGGCTATGTCTGCGCTAATAGCGATGAATTACACCCTACTGTTTTTGATTTACTTGATGAGCCGAACTTAAAAGATTTTCATGTCGCAGGTAGACTTGATATCGATACTACAGGGCTCGTACTGATCACCAATGATGGTGAGTGGTCACACCAAATTACCTCGCCAAAAAAGCAAAAATACAAGACATACCTTGTTGAAACAAAAGAAATAATTACAGAAGAAGCGCTGGAGCAATTACGCCAAGGTGTCGCTTTACACAATGAAAAGCAATTAACTCGACCAGCACAAGCGCAAGCTGTTGATAAATATGCACTGCGGCTCTCTATCTGCGAAGGGAAATATCATCAAGTGAAACGTATGTTAGCAGCAGTATCAAATCATGTTGTTGAATTGCATAGAGAAAAAATAAGTGATATTGAACTTGATCACGAACTGTCAGCAGGTGAATACCGCCCTCTTACAGAGCATGAAATAGACATAATCAATGCAAAATAGGTCGTAATAAGGTCGTCATATGAGGAAAAATCATCTAATTTTTACTTATATACGGCAAAGCCCTACTTACATAGCGCGCTCAAACATGATAAATCATAAAGGTAGAGTGCCATAAACTTTTAACTTCCTCGCTAAGGTGCATATTGTGTTTTCGACTCTGACTTTAAGACTAAAAATAATATTTTTTGCAGCTGCTATTTTTATCGCCTTAATCTCCATCGCGGTGCTCGGGCTGCAATCACTTCGTCACGCCAGTGAAACGGATAATATCGCTCGAATTAATCAATTGATGAAAAGTACCGTCAATATCGTAGAACAATTTGAGCAGTTTGTGCGAGCTGGCGAATTAACTGAACAGGAAGCAAAAAAACTGGCAGCACAAATTCTTAGAGAAAATAAATATCACGACTCCGAATATGTGTACGTCGTCGATGAGCAGCTTAATTTCGTTGCTGCCCCCCATGACCCACAACTACACGGCACCAGCTTTAACGACTTTAAAGACGCCGATGGCAACAGTATTGGACGACTGGTGGAGAGAAAGGTTGGCAACAAAACGAATCGCATCATTACCTATCACTGGAACTCTCGACGAGACGGAGAAGTGGTTGATTTAACATCTGTGGTGCAAAAAACCTCTCTATTCGGGTGGTATGTTGGCACAGGTATCAGTTACAAAGAAGTTGATGCGAGATATTGGGAAACCGCTAGCTGGCTGCTCACACTGTCTCTGATTATCGCAATCGCACTCACTTTCACCGTCACGCGCTATGGACTGTCGCTGTCCAATAAACTGGGTGCGGAGCTAAATGAGGTGCTTGATATCGTACGTCATGTCTCTCACGGCAATCTCACATCACTAATAGATACGTCTCGTGCTAAGGATTACAGCATTATGGCTGCCATGAGCTATATGCAAGACGGTCTAAAAGGTGTTGTTAGCGGACTTATGGTGGTCAGTGACAAGTTAAAAGAGCAAAGTTATGACGGTGAAGCGCGCTCTAATGATCTCGAAAGCCTAACATTGAGTTTAAGTGAAGAAACTCAGATGGTTGCATCTGCTATAACAGAATTAACGGCTTCAGCTCAAACAGTCGTAGAACATGCTGAGCAAGCTGCTTTTTCAGTACAAGAGGCAGAAAACCAAGGTCAAAACGCTGATCGGCTTACCGCAAATGCAAGTGAAGCCATTGTGCTACTTGAGCAACAAATTGATAGCGCAGGCAACAATATTCAAGCACTTGATGAAGAAGTGAATAATATTGCCAATGTGCTCAGTGTTATTCAGAGCATTGCGGAACAAACTAACTTACTTGCACTAAACGCAGCAATTGAAGCAGCTCGTGCTGGCGAACAAGGCAGAGGGTTTGCCGTGGTTGCTGATGAAGTACGCCAACTTGCTCAGCGCACCCAATCTAGCACAGAAGAAATTCATACGATGATTGGCAACTTGCAAGCAGCGACACAAGAAGCCAAATCTTCAGTTTCTTTGAGTATTGCTACCAGTGAAAAAACGGTTTCGATGTCCAATGAGGCCAGCGAAGCACTACGCAGTGTAGCCACTTCACTGAGCGCAATTTCTCAAATGAGTGACCAAATAGCCTTGGCAGCAAAAGAGCAATTAATGGCAGGAGAAGACACCGCAAGACGGGTAGTAACCATCTCTGATACAGCTGCACAAACAGCAAATGTATCGCAACAAGCCCACAGTGCAACTGACAGCATTAAGGCGCAAGCGGCGCAATTAGAAAGTGAAATGGCGAAATTTAAGCTTTAATTTCACACTTTTACCATAATGCATTTTCCCAAAGTAGAATAGGTACATCTAACCTTTTCTATTTTGGGTATTTTTTTTCACAAATTGGCCTGAATTTAGCATCCTATTTTTTTGTAAAAAAATGTTTAACTCTAAATTATTTGGTGTTAAATTCATTGAGTCGCCCAGAATAAATCGAACGTAAAGTACCAACTTTGTTTTTTATTTTGGTTCTTTTTAATGATTTTTGGTGATACTTCTTCTGGTAAAGCAGTAAGGCTTTGCGTTGTGCCTATTGCCATTGGAAACTAGAGAATGTCTCACATTCAAATAGCTGACTAGACGATAATGAAATAAGGATAATCACAATGAAGATGATTGCTAACAAACAATGCCGTTTAATTGCAGGCGGCTCAGGTTTATTAGGTCCTGCGGACCCTTTTTCAGAAAAGCGGAACTCACAACGAGAGGCGCTTGTTGCAAATAATAATGCGGGCCAAAAAAAGCCCAGCCAATACCCTTAACTTATTTTTCTGATAAGCATCACTTATGGCAAAACAGTTTGCATTCAAAGATTTACTACTACCTTATGTTGTAATGGTAGTGGTGATCTTTATTATTCAAGACGCGACATATTTCTTTTTTCTCGCCTATATCTCTATTATCTCTTTGGTATTTTTGATTGGACATAGACTCCGAGATGTCAATATATGCTCCATTTCATTTATCGCGATGATCCCGGTCTTATTTGAAAACATTATCTTCACGACGGGCTTGATCAGCTTGGTATCAACACCCGGAGATAGACTTATCCAAAATAGTTTGATTTACGGTGTTCACTTATTTAAAGAGCTCATTATTTTAGTGCCGCTTACTTATCGGGTAGAAATATCTAAGCGCCTCTTTCCTAAGCACAAAATCCGATATACATTTGCTGACAGTATATTACCTTGGCTTTGCCTTATCAGTGCAGCAATGAGCTTCTTTGCGCTGATAGAGAATTATATACGTAATGGTAAGGGGTATGATATGACGTTCTTTTTCTATGCCTTTGACATCACAGGTTACTTAAATTATTCGCTCTTTTGTGGTGTTTTAGTAGTGTTGACATTTATCACATATAAAGAGGCGTATGACTTCAAAGTCCCTTCAATAAGGCGCTAAGTAATTTCAATGAAATGGGTTTGTTAGCGGCAGCATATGACTCTTTGACAACATATTGAGGTCAAAGTAGCGCTGTAATAGCGCATGGTACGCACCGCTGCTTTTCAGTTTAGCTAACCCCATTTCAAGCTTTTTGGCCAACCCTGGTTTGTCTTTATTGACGAAAAAATAAAACCTTGCAGGATAAGATAAATAGTAATCGGGCACTATCATTAATTCTGGGCGATTTTGGTTTACGATTTCCGATTGTGCCTCGACAATCGAGCGAGGAAAATAGTCTGCTTTTTTATCCAACACCATATCAAACATCGCCTGGTAATTTACGATCGGTTTTACGTTAAGCCCATTGCTTGACAGAATTTTGGTGTCTGGCCAATCGTGTCCCTGTACCGCTGTAAAACGGCTTAATTGCGCTATCTCTGTGACTGCTTTAAAACGAGCGTATTGGGCCTTATGGATGATCAATACTCGTTTACCTATTAGGCCATCAAACAAAGGGAATTTTACCGCTATTGCCAATTTCTCACGCGCGGGGCTTGTCATACTCCAATGTAAGTCAACTTGCCCTTTGCTGAGCGCCATTAATGTCCGCTGCTGGTGTGGATGCACTTTCACATGTTCGATATTAACGTCATGGTCAACAGCTTTTAATGCCTGTTGCAGTAGCTCATATAAAAAAAGGTCACGATCATAGAGCGGGCGCTGCTCTTTAGCGACATAGATGGTTTCTTTTTCGTTATCGTTTGCACTTGCTGCAATGGCTAGCGCAATTAGGCAAAAGTAAAAAATATGTCTGATCATAATGTTCCCCAAACGTGCTAATTAGCTCGGCAATTACGACGTTATAAATCACTATATATAAACAAAGAAAGAATTTCTCTTCGCCTTAAGTATATATATTTCACAATTTATATTCACGAAGCAATAAGTTTGCGCCAATTAGCTGCAAACTCAGTTGGGGCTGCACACATTATTCCTCAGTACCAAATTTAAGTGATGATACACGTACGTGCTTTAATTAACAGCGGCTTCAACTTCTAACCTCACCATTGGGGCACTCGGTTTACGTCGATTGCATACAAACAGGTAGCTATTTCTGTAGCGCTTAGCTTCTTTTTTTGCATCAGTAGCTAACGCTGCTACCTGATGGCTATTTTTACATGATTCTACGTCAGGTGTTACTAAGCCAATTGAAAGTGTCAGTAAAGGTACAAACTGTTTTTGCCCTTCTCTATTAGTTGCCCAGTAGCCACCGGCAGCAACATGTTCGGGAGTAAATAACGCCTTTGATCGCGCTTCAAACTGTTCAATGATCTGATGACACAGACACTCGGCATCGGCTTGGTCAAACACCACCATAAAGTCATCTCCACCGATGTGACCAACAAAACACTGGCTGTGCTGACATACCTGTAGCGTGACATCCGCAAGTAATTTAATGACACTGTCTCCACTGGCATAGCCATAAAGATCGTTAAACTGCTTAAAGTGATTCAAGTCGATATAAGCCAGTGAAAAAGTATGTTTGGCACGAAGTCGCTGCTCAATAGCCTCATTGATTGCAACATTGCCAGGTAACATAGTCAGTGGGTTGGCATGTTGCGCATGGCGGATCTTATCCTCTGTAATATGTTTTAGAATATCCCTCAGAGGCGCCAGACCAATATACTCCCCCTCTTTGGTGATCACTATATGTCGTCTAATATCAAACTCATTTTCGGTAATGAGTTGACTGACAAAATCGAGCTGTTGTTGCTCATCAACGATCAAAGGCTGCTTATCCATGAGTTTGACAACAGGCTTTTTGTCAAATAGAGCGTGTCCATAAGGAGCCGCGAATACTTCTGTTAATTGGTCACGGTGTAACAGCCCTACAGGTTGTCGCGTATCGTTTAATACAGCAATGCTTGTTAACCTTTTATTTTGTTCAAAACGTCGATGTGCGTCCAAACATTGGGTGTTCATGTGAATAGCTGGTACATCATGTGCTAACCAGCCAATCGCCATCGACTGTTCAAACTGACTTACGGTTGGTTCAGATTTAATTTGGTCATTGAGAATATGGCTAGGGCTAACAGCCAAATCATTTGATTCTCGGCTTGGCCTCGCCAACAAAAAGCCTTGAGCATTGATAATGCCCATTTTTTTGAGCAACTTTAATTCTTCCACTCGCTCGATCCCCTCGGCAATCACCGCGGTATTGGTCGCTTTAGCCAGCTCAATGATCGACTTGAGGAACTCTCTTTTTACGATACTTTGATCACAGTAATCGATAAAGTAACGATCTACTTTAACAAAGTCCGGACACAGTTCAGACCACTGCTTTAACCCTGAGTAACCTGCCCCCAAATCATCAATGGCAATTTGGAAACCTAGTTGGCGATAGTGTGAAATGGTTTTCAGCAATAAAAACCCGTCGTCCACTTTGTCCTGCTCTGTTACTTCAATAACAACTCGGTTGCAATTTAATCCCGCTTCTTCGATTAAATGAAGTGTTTCCCCTTTTGGGTGTTGAGGATCGAGTAAGGCCTTAGGGCTTACATTCAGAAAAAGCTTGCCGGGTAAATTCAATGCAGCAAACTGCGCAATCGCCTTTTTTCGACAAAGTAGTTCAAGTTCAGATAGTCGGTCATATTTACTGGCAACTGCAAACATCTTATCAGGCTGCACTAACTCGTTATCTAAACTACCTCGGCTCAATGCTTCAAAGCCTAGTACCTGCTCTTTTGCTATATCAAAAATGGGTTGAAACATTGGATATACAGCTTCGTTTTGCAAAATGTCATCCAACATGACGTATAAAGGATCCACCGAAACAACCAAACTTAATTCAAGTGCTCAATAATCGAGCAAAATATCAAAGATTTATGACAGTTAGATTGCAATCCAATGGAAATTACCAATTTCAGGGATAAATGTGGAGTGAAGGTGAATTTGTGGGCAAGCCAATGAGATGAAAACAGGATGTTTTCATCTCAATACGCGATTAATTCAAAGCGCGTTCTACTTGATCAAAATGTGCAATCACTTCGACAATTTCTAGCTCAGCGTCTTGGTAATGCGTTTTCTCAGTGAAGCCTAGTTTAGCAATCGCTTGAACAGTTGCTGGGTGCACCAACAGATCTTTGGCATGATAGCATACAGGATCGCTGTATTTAGGCAGTTTACCATCTTCGTGGTAGCCGCTTTCAATCTCTTCCAAAGGCAGTGTAGGGATCACATCCGCAGCTTTATCGAGCGCGTCTAGATAATCTTTACATTGAGGGTATTTGGTCACAAAATTCGCTAGCACATCACGAGATGTTGCTACTAACTCAGCTGATTCTTGCTCTAGAGCGGCAGCTGATTTTTGTTCCCTGATGTTTGCTAACAATGAAGTAGCCTGAGTTTTATACTGGCCCAGTGCGTTTTCACTTGCAGGTGCTTTTGCTTCAGACTTAGCTTCTTGCGTGCTTGGTTGTTCTGAACATGCAAATAGTGCCAAAGCAGCGCATGCAATTCCTAGCTGTTTATACATACAATCCTCAATTCATTATTATTGATAACAATTCTCATTATACAGTCTTGTCATGAATTTGAAACCAAAAAGGCCACAATAAATGTGGCCTTTTTGATTCAGTTCAAAATAGATTTGAGTTGAATGAGCAAATACTAAGTACTGCTCAAATACTCATAATTAAGGCATAGCGTCTAAATCTGCACCTTCTTTCTCTACTTCTACTGGGATCAAGTCTTCTTTACTTACACCCATTGCAACCGCAACAGAGCTCGCAACATAGACAGAAGAGTATGTACCAATGAATACACCAAACAACAGTGCAGTTGCAAAACCGTGGATTGTTTGACCACCCCACACAAACAAGGCAATAAGTACCAAGATTGTTGTGATTGAAGTCACAAGCGTACGGTTCATTGTCTGCGTCAATGAAATGTCGATGATTTCCAATGTGTCATCAATACGAACTTTACGGAAGTTTTCACGGATCCTGTCAGAAACAACGATGGTATCATTCAGCGAGTAACCGATTACAGCCAAGATTGCTGCAAGAATCGTCAAATCAAACTCTAAGCCCAATAACGAGAACAGGCCCATCGTTAAAATTACATCGTGAAATAGTGCCGCAACCGCTCCGACCGCAAAACGCCACTCAAAGCGAAATGCAACGTACACTAAGATACATAAAAGCGCAGTAAGCATCGCTAGACCACCCTGCTCTTTCAGATCTTCACCGACACTTGGTCCGACAAATTCAATTCTACGCATTTCAACACTGCTATCAGCCAACTTCAATGCATCGATTAACTGGTTACCAATGGTCTCAGCTTTGACATCATCACGCGGTGCGATACGTACCAACACTTCTTGGCTTGAACCAAACAAGGTAACCGCAGCATCTGCGAAGCCATTCTCAGCCAATACTTTACGAATTTTAGGCAAATCCGCAGGTTGTGAGAATCCAACTTCAACTGCCGTACCGCCGGTAAAGTCCAGACCAAAGTTTAAACCCTTGGTCATAAACGATGCGATAGAAGCCAAAATCAATAAAGCAGAAAACGCCATCGACATCTTTCTTGCCGACATAAAGCGGATCGTGCTCGATAACTTTAATAATTGCATGCGCGCTCCTATATCGACAATTTGTTGATGCGTTTACCACCGATAAAGGCGTTGATCACGGCACGAGTACCAATGATCGCGGTAAACATTGAAGTCAAAATACCAATCGCAAGTGTTACTGCGAAGCCCGCAATTGGACCCGTACCCACTGAAAACAGGATAATTGCAGCGATTAGTGTTGTGATATTCGCATCGAAAATCGTACTGAATGCGCTGTCGTAACCAAAGTGAACAGCCTGCTGTGGACTTCGTCCATCGGCTAATTCTTCACGAATACGCTCAAAAATAAGCACGTTTGCATCAACAGCCATACCAACGGTCAAAACAATACCTGCGATACCAGGTAGGGTGAGTGTCGCACCACTGATCATTGACATCACACCAATGATCATCACAAGGTTTGCAGCCAGTGCCAAGTTAGCAACTAAACCAAACCCTTTGTAATACATCAACATGAATCCAAGTACAAAGGCAAAGCCTAGTACTACCGCCGTCA
The DNA here is from genome assembly GCF_022347805.1 of Pseudoalteromonas sp. Of7M-16. Classification (NCBI taxonomy): domain Bacteria; kingdom Pseudomonadati; phylum Pseudomonadota; class Gammaproteobacteria; order Alteromonadales; family Pseudoalteromonadaceae; genus Pseudoalteromonas; species Pseudoalteromonas sp. Of7M-16. The sequence continues at coordinate 94,937 of NZ_JAKRFY010000003.1, forward strand.
TACCAGCTTCAATGTTTTCCTGACCCAAGCTTGGACCAACCGTACGCTCTTCAACAATTTGAATTGGTGCAACCAAAGCACCCGCTCTTAGCAGTAAGCTCAAATTATGGGCTTCAGCTGGATTATCAATACCTGTAATACGGAAAGAGTTATTCAAGCGAGATTGAATAGTCGCTACGTTGATGACTTCTTCTACCTTAATAGGTGGCAGCGCTTTACCGTTCGCATCTTTCTTACCTGAAGGTTTATATTCGATGAATACCGTTGCCATGCTCTTGCCAACAGCACGCTTGGTAAAGGCGCTCATCTTCGCGCCACCTTTGCTGTCAAGGTTAATACTCACTTGCGGGCGCTGATATTCATCCATACCAGACTGTGCGCCTGTAATATGAACACCTTCGAGGATAATACGTTTTTTCAATACTACAGGGTAGCCATCTTTGTGATACAACACTTCACTGCCCGCAGGTACGCGGCCCTGTGTAGCTGTACGTGTATCCGCTCTGTCATCCACTTCACGGAACTCTAGCGTTGCGGTAGCACCTAAGATTTCTTTCGCACGAGCCGTGTCTTGTACACCTGGTAATTGCACGATAATGCGCTCAGAACCTTGTCTTTGTACGTTTGGTTCAGCAACACCTAGCTGGTTAATACGGTTACGAATAATGGTTTCATTTTGCTTGATGGCATAATCGCGAAGTTCGCGAACCTTTAAGTCACTCAGGCTAGAGAAAAATGCCAACTCGTTACTGCTGTCATTAACAAATACATTGCCTGGGTAGCGACTTTTCAAAAAGCGTTCAGCAGCTTTTTTGTCTTCGACAGAGCGCATCACAACCTGAATACGGTCACTATTGGCTACTTCACGAATAGTGCGATAGCGAAGCTTCTCACCGCGTAAATCGCTCTTATAGTCTTGCTCCATCTGCTCAAGCGCTTTGCCAAGTGCTGTTGCCATGTCTACTTCCATTGTGAAGTGAACACCACCGCTGAGATCCAAACCCAATTTCATTGGATTTGCCCCAATGCTCTTAAGCCAGTCCGGTTGCGCTGGAGACATGTTGATTGCAGAAATGTAGTCTTCGCTTAGTGTTCCACGCAGGATATCCTGTGCCTTAAGCTGATCTTCTACATTCTTGAAGCGAATGAGAACTTGCCCTTCTTCAAGGACAGCAGATTTGATAGGTAAATTATTGTCTTGTAGTGTTTTATTTGCTTGATCAAGCACGCTTAAATCGGCGCTGGCCCCTTTCTTTCCAGAGATCTGTATGGCCGGATCGCGACCATACATATTAGGGGTGGCATAAAGAATGCCCACGGCCAATACAGCGAGTACAAGTAAATATTTCCACATTGGATACTTGTTTAGCACTGGATTATCCCTTTGTTATTGTTATAGCGACTTCATCGTACCCTTAGGTAAAACTGCTGCCACTGCTGACTTTTGTACAGTTACTTCAACTTGATCATTCAAGGCAATTACCACGAAATCCTTGTCTTCAGCAACTTTCGAAACTTTACCAACCAGACCACCTGACGTTAAGACTTCATCGCCTTTGCCAAGTGCACCCATTAGGTCTTTATGCTCTTTAACACGCTTCGCTTGCGGACGGTAAATTAGGAAATAAAATACCAAACCGAAAATAGCTAACATGATAAGCATTTCCATGCCACCACCTGCTGGCGCTGCTGCCGCTGTGCTTGCATGGGCACTAGAAATAAATAAGCTCATTGCTTTTCCTCATCTAATTTTTTATATAAAACTGTTATTCTGCTTCTACATCAGCAAGAGGGGGAACAGGTAGCCCTCTACGCGCATAAAAGTCAGCGACAAATTCATCAAATGTGCCCTCAGTAAGGGCATTTCTCATACCTTCCATCAAACGTTGATAGTAACGCAAGTTATGGATGGTATTTAAACGCGCTCCAAGTATCTCATTACACTTATCTAAGTGATGTAGATAGGCACGCGAGTAATTTTTACATGTATGACAATCACACTCTGCATCAAGCGGGCTTGTATCTGTTTTATGAACAGCATTACGGATTTTAATCACACCGTCGGTAACAAACAAGTGGCCATTTCGTGCATTTCGTGTCGGCATTACACAGTCGAACATATCAATACCGCGGCGTACGGCTTCTACCAAGTCTTCAGGCTTACCCACACCCATTAAGTAACGAGGTTTTTGTTCCGGCATTTTGTAGGCACAGTGGTCCAAAATTTTAACCATTTCTTCTTTTGGCTCGCCCACTGATAGTCCACCTAACGCATAACCATCAAAACCAATTTCTTCTAGACCTTTTTGTGATTCAGCGCGCAGTTCAGGGTACATACCACCTTGAATAATCCCAAATAAAGCTGACGGGTTATCAGCATGGGCTTCTTTTGAGCGCTTCGCCCAACGCAGTGATAACTCCATAGAGTCTTTGGCTTCTTTTTCAGTTGCAGGATAAGGCGTACATTCATCAAATATCATCACGATATCTGAGCCTAAGTCACGCTGCACTTCCATGGCTTTTTCAGGAGACAACATGATCTTTTCACCGTTGACAGGTGACTTGAACAATACACCTTCTTCAGAAATTTTACGCATTGCACCTAGGCTAAATACTTGGAAACCACCTGAGTCGGTTAGAATTGGCTTATCCCAATTCATAAAGTCATGCAGGTCACCATGCTGTTTAATGATTTCTGTGCCAGGACGTAACATCAAGTGAAACGTATTACCCAAGCAAATATGTGCACCTGTATCTTTCAATTCATCTGGTGTCATACCTTTAACGGTGCCATACGTACCAACAGGCATGAATGCTGGTGTTTCTACAACGCCGCGATCAAATACCAAGCGTCCGCGACGTGCTTTGCCATGTGTGCAATCTAATTCAAATTTCATAACTACCTCGTGTCGGAAAAACAGTCCAACAAAACTCAACCTGTGACGCCCATTTACAATGGGGTCATATAAACCGTCAGATTCTATCAATAAAGCCAGCGCAATTCTAATATTGGGGCTAAAAAGGAATAAATAAAGTCACAACCAAAAAAGGTGGGGTATAAATATGAAAAAACCGGCACTTAGCCGGCTTTTTAAAACTATATTATTGTTTTTTAGTTAAAAACATCGCATCGCCATAACTGAAAAAGCGATACTGCTCAGCGATAGCCTGCTGATACGCATTCATGATATGTTCTTGGCCCGAGAACGCGCTGACTAGCATGATCAGTGTTGACTCTGGCAAGTGAAAGTTGGTGATCATCACATCGACGACATTAAACTTGTAACCTGGATAAATAAAAATATCAGTATCACCGTAGAATGTTTTAAGTTCTCCGCCGTGAACTTTTGCAGCCGACTCTAAAGATCTCACCGATGTAGTGCCCACGGCAATAACGCGGCCACCACGGCTTTTGCATTTAGCAACTGCATCAACAACTTCATCTGGTACTTCAATATATTCAGAGTGCATATGATGCTCTTGTACATCATCAACACGAACTGGTTGGAAAGTCCCTGCGCCCACATGCAAAGTAACAAAGGCCATATCTACGCCCTTGTCTTTAAGCTGTGCCATCAAACTATCATCAAAATGCAGGCCCGCTGTAGGTGCAGCAACAGCACCTGGCTTTTCCCCATACACGGTTTGATAACGCTCTTTATCCCCTTCTTCGTCTGGACGATCTATGTAAGGCGGTAGCGGCATATGGCCTATTTCATCTAAGATATTTAGAACTGAGTGCTCGCCTTTAAACTCCAGTTCAAACAGTTCACCATGACGGGCAACCATGGTTGCATTCGCTTTGCCTTCAAGGATCAGCTCGGCCCCCGGCTTAGGTGATTTACTTGAACGAACATGTGCAAGTACACGATGCTCATCTAAAATGCGCTCAACTAAAACTTCGACTTTACCACCTGTAGATTTTTGACCAAACATACGAGCCGGGATCACTTTGGTGTTATTGAAAATGATTAAATCATCAGGTTCAATCAGATCAATAATATCCTTAAATATTTTGTGTTCTAATTCCCCACTGTTTCCATTCAATGTTAAAAGGCGGCTACTTGTTCGCTCCGCTTTCGGGTGGCGAGCGATCAATTCATCTGGTAGTTCAAAACTAAAGTCAGCAACGCGCATATCAGACCTCATATTCGTGCAATAAGGCGGCAAGTCTAGTGCTGCAAGATAACGAAATCAAGCAACAAACATGATCTATTCATACTTTTTCACCTCTTGTCAGCTCTGCCAAATAGCATTACTCTACGGACTGATTTACATGTATTAGAATTCGTCAAGGCGCTCGAACAAGCCTTGGTATGTTGCTTAAAAGGCAATATAAAACATGTAAATAAGCAATATTGGGCAACATTTAAAAACTTAAAACATGGGTTTGGGGTCGTAACGCCATGGCTAAACAGCTTACTTTATTACTCGTCAATGCAGATCATGGTGAGCGTCAAACCGTAATAAGAACGTTACAAAAGCTCAATGTATTTCAAATAATAGAGCTCAATGATACGCAGGCAGCTTTGCAGGTGTTGAAGCAACGGGCCGTTGATTTGGTAATAAGCGGCTTAAATGTCGGAAAAATAGATGGCTGGCGCTTTTCCCGTATGATCCGTTCTGGATTACTTAAAACACCCAAGAATACTCCTATCGTGTTAATTCCCCCGACTTATTGCGAGCGCATAGCTGAAACCACAGCTCGAAGCTATAGCATAGATGCAGTCTTACCTTTGGAACGTCACGATGTACTACCACAAGTTTTGGCCAATGTGTTGTCCACACATTTAGAAAAGAGTAGTCGCTTAAACTTGTTATTGCTCGAGCCCAATGAACAAAAAGCTGCCGATATTAGCGAGCACTTGGCCCTGAGTTTCACATGCAATCAGGTAGCCACTGAAAATGCGGCGCTCTCAGAGTTTTTACAAAACGACTATTCAATTGTGTTGCTAGATGCAACATCTACACGCGCAGAGACCACCAAAGAACTTGTCGAGAATATTCTGCAACATAAGCCCAGCCAAGCTATAGTCACCATTATTGACAATCAAAATGCAGATTATGCCGAACAACTGTTGCTATTAGGGGTAACAGATTTCGTCCGTGTCCCCTACAACTTATCTGTCCTGAGCAAAGTCTGCGATCACGCTGCGAGGCGCGAAGACTTTATGGTGAGCTACGCGGAGTTTGCTCATAAAGTGGAACAGTTAAGCCGACGAGAACAAAGTTATAAAGAACTGTTTTCAGCCCACCAACGCATTTTATTACATTTAAATACCGTGGTCCTTGAATTGGATGCCACTGGTTGTATTCGCTTTATTAACCCAGCTTGGGAGCAATTGACCGGTCACAAGTTAAAATCAACTCTGGCCACACGCCTCTGTGACTATGTTCAAAAGAGTGATTTACCAGCTTTAAATAAAGCCATTGAAGAGGTGCTAAGCGGCCCTTATACATCGACCGTTGAACTTCAACTAATTCATCACTCTGGTGCATCTGTGTGGGTGGAGTGCCGTTTTCAGCTAATTAAAAACCAAACAAATATCGCTTCAATCACAGCCACAATAGATAATATTCACGAGCGCAAAGAAGCTGAGTTACAGCTACGTCACTTGGCATTACACGACACGCTGACAGGCTTGCATAACCGTTACTTTTTTGACCAACAGCTCAACCACTTTTGCAAAGATGCAAAACTCAAAGATGATACCGAGCACGCGCTGATTTACATAGATCTGGACCATTTCAAGATCATTAATGACAGTAAGGGGCACCAGCAGGGCGATATTGTCTTGCAAGAAGTGGCGCAATTATTCAGAGCGCATATCAGTCAAGAGCACTTAATCTTCCGGATCGGTGGCGATGAGTTTGCGATTTTACTGAAAAATACACGTTTGTTAGATGCCCATATGATGGCTGAGAGTATTTGCAGTGCCATAGAAGGTCATCAATTTCATTCCGAAGAAGCCAGCTATACCATCAGCTGCTCCATTGGCTTAACGCAAATTTCCCGCGTCAACTGCGATCCCAATGAGTGCCTTAAGCAATCAGACATCGCGCTGTATATTGCAAAAAACCTTGGCCGTAATCTGGTTCATTGCTACTCCAAAGAAGATGCCAAAAATAGTACCCTACAAACGGGTTTAGAGTGGGGTCATAGTGTTCGCGAAGCGCTTAAGAACAATCAATTTGAGTTACACTATCAGCCGATCTGGGACTTTAAGCTCAACAAAATCGCCTATTTTGAAGCCTTGTTACGTTTAGTTATCGACGACAAACTGATATACCCTAATCAATTTATTCCGGCCTTGGAGCTGCTCAACGATACTTATTTAATGGACCAGTCGGTTATCAGAGAAAGCATTCGAGCTGTGGCTAATCACCCCGAGCTACATCAGATTTCTCTGAACTTGTCTGCCCAGTCATTTCTTGATGAACGCTTGATGCCACATATACAAGCGTGTTTACGAGACTTCCAAGTCCCGGCACACTGCATCATATTTGAAATTACTGAATCGGCAAGTATAAACAACCTCAGTGCAACACAAGCTATGATCAACCAATTGAACCAGCTGGGTTGTCACTTTTCAATCGATGACTTTGGCACTGGATTCAGTACATTTAGCTACTTGAAGCAACTGCCTGCACAGCATGTAAAGATTGACGGCTCCTTTGTTCGCGATATGTTAAATGACCCCATTGACCTTGCGCTGGTTAAGGCCGTCAATGATATCAGTCACTCTTTGGACAAGTGTTCTGTCGCAGAGTACGTTGAAAGTAAAGAAATTTTTGATGAGCTAAAAAACATCGGTGTGGATTATGGGCAAGGTTACTATATCTCTAAACCACTTCCAGTCGAGCAGCTTAAGCAGGCTATGAAAACTATTTTATCCTTAAAAACAGCATGCTAATTAAAATGGGGAAAAAAGTCACTGCAACCCCCAAAAAACTCAACTATAATAAAAGTTCGCAATGAATGTCTTCTTAATTCACTTATTTACATATAAGTAGAAGACATACAATGGATTTGAGCACATCTCGTAATGGAATTCGGGGAGATAAGTATGTTTCAGTTTATTCTGTTTCTATCACTGGTGCATTGTCTAATCACAGTACAATGTTACCGCTGCGCCAAACAAAAAGGGTATCCAACTAAGTTGTTTACTGTATTAGGATTTATACCGTATTTTAACTTAGTTGTTTGGGTGTACTTATTATTTTTACCCAATATTATGTCACAGAGCAAGCTCAGTTCGACTTAAAAAATGCTTCATCATTTTATCAAAAGCAGTGTTATTGACACTGCTTTTTAATGAACTCACCAACCTCATTACTAAACAGCCTAAAATCGCGAATACGGCCTGTAGTTTTTCGCCACAGCAAGCCTATTTCTCGGTATGCATCCGCTTGTGGTGGCAATGTGATCATAGGCTTGCCTTGCAAAATACCGGCATTTAATGCCATCTGAGGTAAAAAGGTCACCCCATTTTGGTATTCAACCATGCTTAACAGTGTGTGCAAGTTTGCCGCCTCAAACGGATTGATACACTCACTTCGAGTCAGGTTACATGCACTCAATGCATGACCAGTCATACAGTGCTCACGCTCTAATAAAAATACACTGTCTTTAGGTAAGAGGTTAAAATCCTCAAGCGCATCAGGGATTTCATAATCTTTGTGGTGCACTAAAGAAAAATGGTCTTTCGTCAATACTTGGGTATGAAATTTGTCTGTCCGGTAAGGCAACGCCAATATACCCATATCAATCTGACCGTGCTCTAATTTATCAAGCAGCCTGTCACTGGTATCTTCTACCAGCACCAACTGGAGGTTAGGAAAGACACTCTGACAATACTGATATAGAGGTGCGGCAATAAAACTAGCAATGGTCGGGATTAATCCCAGCACCAACTTTCCTGATAATGGGTTTTTAAAGCTCTTTGTTAATTCCACCACACTAATAGAGTCATCAATGATTTTTTTTGCACGAGCAACCACCTCTTCACCTACATCAGTAAACATTAAGCTGCGATTTTCCCGCTCGATTAACTGACAGCCAAGTGTTTCTTCTAAATTTTGGATTGCACTGCTCAGCGTAGATTGACCGACAAAGCATGCCTCAGCTGCGCGACCAAAGTGTTGTTGTTGATGAACTGCAATGAGGTATTGTAATTGTTTTATACTTGGTAAGTTATTCACTGATATACCCATAAATAAAAAGACCCCAACACCACTGGCGCTGAGATCTTTTCAAGCTAAAAGTCTGTTTTTTTGTTAAACGCCGAACACGCTTCTCAAAATATAGAATATAACAATAGCAAGGGCAGCACCGACTGGCAATGTGATAACCCAAGAAACCACAATGTTTCTGATCACACCCATATTCAATGCAGCAATACCACGTGCCATTCCCACACCTAGTACAGCACCAACCAAGGTCTGCGTGGTCGAAATAGGTAATCCAGTACCTGAAGCGATCACCACGGTAGAAGCTGCTGCAAGTTCAGCTGCGAAACCACGGCTCGGTGTCAAATGCGTGATACCTTCACCAATCGTTTTAATTACTTTCTTACCAAGTACAGCAAGACCGACTACGATGCCTAAGCCACCCAAAGGTAGAATCCACCATGCAAGCGCAGCTTTTTTCGCCATTTCACCGTTGTTCTCAACGATGTTAACAACCGCAGCTAATGGACCAATCGCGTTCGCAACGTCGTTTGAACCATGCGCAAATGCCATACAACACGCGGTCAAGACCATTAAGACAGCAAATACTTTTTCAACATTGTTAAACTGCATTTGTTTGTCAGCATTTGGATCCATTTTCATGCGTGCAATAACAACTTTACCAATCAGGCCAATGATTACCGCGATACCAACCGCAAGCGCATACCCTTCAAAGGTGCCCAGATTAATACCAATGTGCTTTAGACCCTTCTTAATCGTGACTAAAGACATTACAAAACCAGCTAGACCCATGTAGAAAGGTACAAATCGTTTTGCGTTACTTAAAGGCTTATCGGTATCGAAAATCAGCTTTTGTGCGCTCATAAAGATTAAATAAGCAATAAAGCCTGAAATCGCAGGGGTAACAATCCAGCTGCCAACGATACCTGCAACTTTGCCCCACTGTATAGCTTCGCTACCTACGGCGACCAAAGCAAAACCAATGATTGCGCCAATGATTGAGTGTGTAGTTGAAACAGGCCAGCCCAATACCGACGCTAACAACAACCACGTACCTGCTGCAAATAACGCAGAGATCATGCCCAGAATCATTAATTCTGGTATCTCAGCGAATGGGGCTGCATCAATAATGCCCTTGCGGATCGTTGACGTTACCTCACCACCAGCAAGATAAGCACCCGCGAATTCAAAAATCATCGCAATGATGATTGCCTGCTTGATTGTGAGCGCTTTCGACCCCACTGAAGTACCCATGGCATTTGCAACATCGTTTGCACCAATACCATAAGCCATAAAGAAACCAACTGCCGCTGCGATGAGAACTAACATCGAGCCATGAGAAGCAATGATATCCATTGAAAAACCTTTAGTGTTCTTAAAACACTGATTGTGTATTTATATGTTTATCTCTCACTGTCTTAACGAGACGACATATAAATAACCATTAAACAAACACAACACCGCCGCTCTCTAGTCTACGCTTTGAGAGTAACAACGGTGTACTTCTTTATAAACTGTCGCTGATCAAGATCAGCGTGCTAACATCACCTCAAGGCGTGCGCCTACGCGCTCAGCAATATCGGCAAGCTCACCTACCCACTCGATGATCTTGTATAAAAACATCACATCTACCGGGTTAAGTTCAGCTTCGACTTGGCGAAGTTCTTGGCGAATTTTAATTTGCATATCGTCAGTGTCTTGTTCAATGGCATCTAGCTCACTCAACATCTTCTCGACTAATACAACTTCACGACCTCTAAAGCCTGTTTCTAACAGCTCATCCAGTTCGTTAATAGCTTTTGAGGCTTGTTTCGTAGCGTCTACACAACGGCTCAAATACGCGACGAAATCATTTTGAATTGACTCGGGGATCACCATTTCTCGGCCTACGACTCGACCAGCGATGTCTTTGGCTTTATTGGCAATTTTATCTTGATGGGTAATAAGTTCCAGTAAATCAGTCCGTTCAACTGGCATAAATAGACCACGAGGTAGCTGAAGACGTACTTCTCGCTTTAACGCATCCGCTTCACGTTCTAGGTTACGAATATTAACGCGAAGTGCATCCGCTTCAGTCCACTCCCCTTTGAAGACATGTTCAAAGAACGGGATCAAGCTTTCACTGGCTTGATGCACTATCTTAATGTGCTCTTCAATCGGCTTTATAGGAGACTTTGCAAACACTCCTAAAAACGCATTACTAGGCATAACTGACCCTTAAATCATAATAATATGCATGTGCAGAGGCCAAGTTTACAGCATTAACCGAAATTGTGAACGATTTTTATCGTGAAGTTAGGATTATTCGTTCATTTTTGTTCGAATAATCCATTCCCAGATTAAAGGGTTTTTTCGATATCTTCTTGAGAGGTATGGCGAATATCTTTTCCGTTCACGAAATAAATTACATATTCTGCAATATTCTGACAGCGGTCACCGATGCGCTCTAACGAACGTACAGACCAAACAAGGTCCATTATTTTGGGTATCGAGCGTGGGTCTTCCATCATGTAAGTCATGATCTGACGCGTAAGCGCTTCATATTCACGATCCACTTTGGCATCTTCTTTATGCACTTCAAAAGCACACTGCGCATCCATTCTTGCAAAAGAATCCAGAACATCGTGTAGCATTTTAGACACTAAACGACCCATGTTCTCAACATTCACAAGTAGATGTTGCTGATCTTTGGTAAATGAGTCCAACGCAACTTTCGCAATGCGTTCAGCTTCATCACCTATGCGCTCTAGATCCGCAATGGTTTTGGCAATTGCGACAACCAGTCTTAAGTCACTTGCAGCAGGCTGTCTCTTTGCAATAATGCGTGTACACTCTTCATCGATGTTGACTTCCATCGCATTGACTTTGTAGTCGTTTTCACTCACCTTGCGGGCTTTTTCAGCATCACTTGTGCTCACGGCATCTAGTGCCAGGTTTAATTGCTGCTCAACCAATCCACCCATGCTCAATACATGGTTTCGTACGTTTTCTAGCTCTTCATTAAAGCGGCCAGATATGTGCTTATTAATATTGTGTTCCATCTAAAACCCTACCTTTGATAACAACCCAGACGCGCTGCCCACCCAGGGGCAGCAGAGATTCCTCATCTTAACCGTAACGACCTGTGATGTAGTCTTCGGTTTTTTTCTTCGTTGGTGTTGTAAATAGTGTATTGGTATCCGAATACTCAATCAGCTCACCCATATACATGAAGGCTGTTTGGTCAGATACACGTGCAGCTTGTTGCATGTTGTGTGTAACAATCACAACAGTATACTTATCTTTTAGGTCATTAATGAGTTCTTCAATAACCAATGTCGAGATTGGGTCAAGTGCCGACGTTGGCTCATCCAGCAGTAAAACCTCTGGCTCAATCGCAATAGAGCGAGCGATAACCAAACGTTGTTGCTGACCACCAGATAGACCAAATGCACTGTCGTGAAGACGATCTTTAACTTCATCCCAAAGCGCAGCACCGCGTAGTGAGCGCTCTACAACCTCGTCAAGTTTACGTTTGTCTTTGATACCTTGCAGGCGAAGACCATAAACCACATTTTCATAAATTGATTTAGGAAACGGGTTAGGTCTTTGGAATACCATGCCCACGTTGCGGCGCAGTGCTGCAACGTCGACGCCTTTGTCATATATATTTTGACCATGGAGGTTAATCTCACCTTCAATGCGACATGTATCTACCAAGTCATTCATTCGGTTGATACAGCGCAACAGCGTGGATTTACCACAACCAGACGGGCCGATAAAAGCGGTTACTTGACCCTTGGGGATCAACATATTGATTTTACTCAGAGCTTGTTTATCACCATAGTAAAGGTCAAGGTCTTTGATCTCTAAAGCGGTTTGCTCTGGGCTCAAGTTGGCAAGATCTAATTTCGTATTAGCATCTGCATTATTTACTTGTGGCGCTACTGTAATCATAAAAGGATACCTATTTCAAATCTGTACTATTAGTGCTCTAGAGCTCTGAATTTTTCGCGTAAGTGGTTACGAATGCCAATCGCTGTGATATTCAGTGCGATGATCACCGTAACAAGTAAGAAAGCTGTCGCATACACAAGTGGGCGTGCCGCTTCTACATTTGGACTTTGGAAACCAACATCATAAATGTGGAAACCCAAGTGCATAAATTTACGATCTAGATGGATATATGGGAAATTGCCATCTAGCGGTAAGGTTGGCGCCATTTTAACTACACCTACCAACATCAGTGGTGCTACTTCACCGGCAGCACGTGCAACCGCAAGGATCAGACCCGTCATAATTGCAGGACTCGCCATCGGTACGATAATACGCCATAACGTTTCAGCCTTGGTTGCACCTAACGCCAAAGAACCGTGGCGTACTGAACTTGGAATACGAGATAAGCCTTCTTCTGTCGACACAATTACCACTGGTAAAGTTAAGATTGCCAATGTAAGCGCTGACCAAATGACACCTGGCGTACCAAATACCGGGCTAGGCGCTGCTTCTGGGTAAAATAACTGGTCAATAGAGCCGCCCAGCATATAAACAAAGAAACCTAGACCAAATACACCATATACAATAGATGGCACACCCGCCAAGTTAATTACTGCAATACGGATCATTTTGGTGACGGCATTTTTAGCCGCGTACTCATGTAGATAAATAGCTGCAACAACCCCAAACGGTGTCACGATCACAGCCATCAGCATAACCATGAAAACAGTACCAAAAATAGCAGGGAACACACCGCCTTCTGTGTTTGCTTCACGTGGGTCATCGCTAATAAATTTACTCGTCTGTGAGAAGTAATGACCTACTTTTGCAAAGAAGCCCATGTTATTTGGGAACCAAACGTCGAGCACTTGGTATAGCGGTAAGGTGACTTCTTCACCACGCATATCACGCACTACCACATAATCTCGTTTGGCGTCTGAACGCAGTTCAAATAAACGCTTTTCAAATACTTTGTAATCTTCACGTAACTGAGCACGTTGTGCTTCCAAGTCTGCTTTAATTTCAGGCGTCAGATCGTTGTCCAGCTGGTAGCCGCGCTCTTTTAAACGCAGTCTCTCTAGCTCATAGTTGATATGGCCAATATCACCGTTTTGTAAATCCAGCGCCTCTTCGTTTAAATCTACTGCGCGCTCAACGAGCTCTTCCAGGCGCTCCACTGGGCTTTGCGAAACAACTTGACCGTCTTCAATAACACGTACAACGTAGCCATAGAAGTTACCATTTTTAGTTCGCTCAAATACTGCCATTTCTTCTGGTACTGAACGACTTTGGATATCTGTCGTTAAGATCCAGCGGAAATCCAACTCTACAAATTCACGGTTACCGGTTTTAACCAACAAGCGCTCTACAAATTCATCTTGATAATCAGACAAATCGTAGCCCGCTGCTTCTAGGCGTGATTTAGGTACCATTTCTCTGTCGTAAACTTCACCAATTACGGTTTGTTTGGCAACTGACCCTTCCAGCTCAAACTGAACTACTTCGGTTGGCCAGAAAAAGCTCAACCCTTTCCACGCGATCATCGCCAACAAGCCGATGACCGAGATTAAACTGATGCTAACAGCACCACCTGTCATCCAGATCCACGGAGATCCTGACTTAAACCATTGTCTTACCATGTCATTTCACTCCATTACATCGAGCTGTATTTATCACGTAGCTGCTGACGAACAAACTCGGCCACGGTGTTAAAGATAAATGTAAAAATAAACAGAACAAATGCAGCTAAGAATAAGATTCGGTAGTGCGAACTACCTACTTCTGATTCCGGCATTTCGACAGCAATATTTGCGGCCAACGTGCGCATACCTTGGAAAATACTCCAATCCATGATCGGTGTATTACCCGTCGCCATTAGTACAATCATGGTTTCACCTACCGCACGGCCAAGGCCCATCATCACGGCTGAGAAAATACCAGGGCTAGCAGTCAATAGTACTACTCGTACTAGGGTTTGCCACTGCGTCGCTCCCAGAGCAAGAGAGCCATTAGAAAGATGTTTAGGTACACTGAACACCGCATCTTCCGCAATAGAGAAGATAGTTGGAATAACGGCAAAGCCCATTGCGATACCCACGACTAAAGAGTTACGTTGGTCAAATGTCAGGCCTAATTCATTGGTTAGATACTGGCGCACATTCCCGCCAAACATCCAAGTTTCAATGCTGTCGCTGATAGCAAATGAAAGCCAGCCAACGATTAATACAACTGGGATCAACAACACTGAATGCCAACCATCAGGTAATAGATGGCGAATTTGCTTTGGTAGCTTAGTCCAACCAAATGCCGTCCCTAGAATTGCAAGCGGTAGCATTATTAGTAGCGCAACAATGGCTGGTAAATGCGCTTCAATCAGTGGCGCTAACCATAAGCCTGCAAGAAAACCAAGGATTACGGTCGGAAGCGCTTCCATGATCTCAACGGTTGGCTTCACAACTCGGCGTAGCTCTGGTGACATAAAATATGCCGTGTAAATCGCTGCTGATAGGGCAATTGGCACAGCAAACAACATCGCATACATCGCAGCTTTAATGGTACCAAATGAGATAGGAACTAACGAAAACTTAGACTCAAAGTCATCACTTGCAGAAGTTGACTGCCAAATATACGCAGGTTCTGGATAACCTTCATACCACACTTCTTGCCATAGCGCCGACCACGTTACTTCAGGGTGCTCATTGTGTAACTCAACCACATTTAGCGTATTGCCTGAAAGTAGCAAAGCAGCATTTGCTCGAGGTGATACAGCAAAATGTTCAATTGCACCATCCGTTACTTTACCTTGCCATAAATGTGCTTCGCTGGTGGTATAATACAAGCCTAGTTCACCAGTATTCGTGGTAGTAAAGAAAGTACGGCGGTAGAATTCGCTAAAGATATCAACTTGCGCACCAACAACACTTTCAAACGCACGTATTTTGGCAAATTGACGACCTTGCTCTGAATTGACTTCAAACCACTGAGATACTTCACCATTGTCATTACTGATCATCAGTGAGTTAGCGCCCGCTAATAAATTCATATTGACTAAGTTGGCGTTTTCTTCATTTGCTGCCAACAATTGAATTTGCTCTACTTCATCAGCAAATCGTGTGTCAAATACATAAATTTGGTTTGCCGAGCGTACAAATACACGTGTTGTATCTGGTGAAATCAATATTTCATCAACACGCCCTTCAATCGGCAGTAAACTACGTTCAACCGCCCACTCTATCTCGCCAGAGAACATATTTTCTTCAGCGCTGAAAGATGCAAAAATAACGCGCTTATCCGCCATTTGTGCAATGACTGCGGTTTTATCTTCATAATGGCTAAATGCAAACTGTTTAATGGCCTGCCCTTGCTCATCAACCACTAACTGCACGCCATCTAAAGGATAGCTCAGACGCGGCTTCATCACGCGTTGATTGCCTGGGAAAGAGATTAAAAAACTCGGCTTAACAAGCTGAACTTGACCATTGTCTAAGCCGTATGCATACATGCCTAAAAAAGGTGCACTTTGAGCAAAGCTACTAACTTGACCATCTAACTCAACTGCTAATGAGCTAAGTTGTTCACCGGTTTTGTCACCTTTGATCTGATAGAAGTCGACTTGGCCAGCACTATCTAGTAGATAAGCTATTTCAGTTTGCTCCTCCATGCCAAGACCCAAGTAAGTTTTTTCACTTTGTAGGGCTAATTCGGTACGCTTAGTCACACTTGCAGATTCAAAAATCGGCTGTACGACATAAAGTAAGTAGAAGAAGATCAAAAGCAAAGCAACCAATACCATCACCCCACCCGAGGTAATGCCAAATTGGGCAAAGCGGTCTTTAAAGAGACGGCTTCTATCCGTTTTGAAGGACGGTTTTTGCGGATTGGAAGTCATCAAAACACCTTTTTATTATCAAGTTGCGGCGCATTATATTTCATCAAGATGACAGTTATGTTACATCAGCCATGATGATTTTGTGCCTTTTTTTAACTTTTATTACGCCTGCGCAAATCCCACATTGAATGCACTGTATTTTCATTTGCATTTGTTTACAAAGCAAATGTCATCTTATTGGAAAAATCTGCCACATTTACTAGGCTTAACAGGCGATAGATCGCTTTTCCACCACCGCCAAAAAGGCATTTAATAATAAGAGACATGTGATATGAAGCAGTTAGTATTAACACTTATAGGTAAGGACCGGCCTGGTCTCGTTGAAGAAATATCTGCCACAATTTTTCAGTATCATGGTAACTGGGCAACCAGTAATTTAAGCCACTTAGCTGGACAATTTGCAGGTATTATACTCGTTGAAGTTGCAGAAGAGCATTTGCAAACATTGCAAGACGCCCTTCACGCATTACCAGAGCTTGAAGTCCGTATAGAGCATGGCGAACACAGCCAGCCAGAATCTCAAATTGAAAAACTAAACTTGGTGATCACCGGTAACGATCGCCCGGGAATAATCCAAGAACTTTCGAGTGTGATCCGCCACAAAGGCGCCAATATCACGCACTTGAATTCAAGGCAGCAAAGTGCACCCAACTGGGGTTTGCCCATATTTAGCGCATTTGCCACAGTGAGCTTACCGCCAGGAATGGATAAAGAACATGTTGTGGATGCCCTGGAAGCTATCACCAGCGACCTGATAGTTGATGTTGAACCTGACTAATCTTTGATTTTAAATAACCCAATATTTCAATTACATTCTAAACTTTATATGGCAGGGAGGTTTACCACTGCCATATATCTCTTTTCTGCATAGCTTGTACCCAATGTCATATAAGTGTCACATTCTGGACATACTCTAGAATAAGCTATCGTTACTACGGAATGTAAAATGCACGCACTATCTAGCGACCCTAAAGCAATCAGCTTTTTTGCCAAAGAGCTTAGTTGGCTGTCATTTAATGAACGAGTCTTACAAGAAGCCAAAGATAAAAATAACCCAATTATTGAGCGTATTCGCTTTTTGGGTATTTTTTCTAATAACCTTGACGAATTTTTTCGCGTTCGTGTCGCTGATGTAAAACGCCGTATACTTTTGAGCAATTTACCCGATGCTAATTTTGAAGAAAACGAAGCACTTCTAAATCAAATACAAAAAAAAGTACTGTCTTTAGGCAAGAAGTTTAATCATATCCACAAACAAATTTTCACGGATTTAAATGCACACAATATTCATGTAAAACAGCCTGAAGCGCTTTCCGAATTTCATAAAGTTTGGCTACGAGATTATTTTAACGATCAAGTATTGCAGCATCTATCACCAATTTTACTGACCGAAAATAAAGATTACTCTGATCTTATCAACGATACGATGACCTACCTGTTTGTAGAAATGCGTAACGACAATGACAAACATCATCACGCCCTATTAGAGCTACCAACTGATCGCCTCGATCGTTTTGTTATTTTGCCGCCAGAAAGAACACGTAGGCAAAAAACCCTGATGCTACTTGACGATGTGGTTAGATATCACCTGCGTGAAGTGTTTAGTAACTTCTTATCCTTTGAACATATTGAAGGCTATGAAATCAAGCTGACCCGTGATGCAGAGTACAACCTTGATGATGAACTAGAAGAAGGCCTGTTAGACAAAATGTCCAAAGGCCTCAAACAGCGTTTATATGCTGAGCCGGTAAGACTAACTTACGACGAAGCCATGCCTGACAGCATTATGAAAGTGATGAAAAAACGTTTAGGCGTGACACAGCAAGATGCGTTAATCCCAGGTGGCAGCTATCGTAACTTTAGGGACTTTATCGCTTTTCCTAATGTTGGTAGAGGCTATTTGGAAAATAAACCTTTGCCTCCTCTCAAAAGCAGTGCGTTTGATAAACATGACAGTGCATTTAAAGCGATTTCTGAACAAGATGTTTTGCTTTACTATCCATACCATACCTTTAATCACATGCTGGAATATGTGCGCCAAGCAGCATTTGATCCAAAAGTAACACAGATAAAAATCAATATTTATCGTGTTGCGAGCCGCTCACAGCTCATAGCCTCGCTTATCAATGCAGCCAAAAACGGTAAAAAAGTCACCGTGATGGTCGAATTAAAGGCTCGTTTTGACGAACAGAACAACATTGAATGGGCCAAAATGCTCAGTGAATATGGTATCAAAGTCATGGTTGGTCTACCCGCACTGAAGGTACACAGTAAGCTTTGTGTGATCCACAGGAAAGAAAAAGGACAAATCGTTAAATATGCTCATATTGGGACGGGTAATTTCCACGAAAAAACCGCGCGAATTTACACTGACTTTAGCTTATTCACCAAACATCCGGAGATCTGTAATGAGTGTGACGATGTGTTTAAATTCATCGAAACCAGCTATCGCCCTTTTAGCTTCAAGCATTTAATGATTTCTCCACTCAATGCCAGAGAAAAAATATACTCGCTCATAGAGCAAGAAGTAGAAAATGCTCGCGCGGGGAAAACAGCTCGTATTACTGTTAAGGTCAATAACTTAGTCGACAAAGAGCTGATCGAAAAACTCTACAGCGCCGCAATGGAAGGTGTAAAAATTCGCATGATCATTCGTGGTATGTGTGCCTTAGTACCAGGAATTGCAGGCTTTAGTGACAATATTCGCGTGATCAGCATTGTCGACCGTTTTTTAGAGCATCCAAGAGTCATGGTGTTTGAAAATAATGGCGACCCTCAGGTTTATATTTCTTCCGCGGATTGGATGACACGCAATTTAGATCACCGTGTTGAAGTCGGCGTACCTATTTATGACGACACATTAAAACAGTTGATCATTGATACATTGGAACTACAATTTCGAGATCGGGTGAAGGCGCGCTTGATAGACGGTGAACAAAAGAACAACTATGTAAATCGCGGCAATAAGAAAAAAATTCGCTCACAGATCGCAATATACGATCACATAAAAAAATGGGAAAGCAGTAGGATTTAACATGACAACATACCCCTCTTTTGCAGCCATTGATTTGGGCTCAAACAGTTTTCATTTAGTGGTAGCAAGGGAGGTGGATGGTCGATTGCAAATTCTCCATAAAGAAAAGCAGCGGGTATATCTGGCTGCCGGTCTCAATCAAAATTTCGACCTCGACAACACAGCCATCGAGCGCGCAATGCATGTATTGGCCCAGTTTGCAGCAACTCTAAAGGGGTTTGATAAACAAAATGTTGAAGTAGCAGCAACCTACACGCTGAGAAACTGCAGCAATCTTCGCACCTTCTTAAAACAAGCAAAATCCGTTTTCCCATATAAAATCAACGTTATTTCTGGTCAAGAAGAGGCAAGACTCATTTATCAAGGTGTTGCCAATTATATCCATGACGAAAACAACCGCTTAGTGATCGATATTGGTGGTGGCAGCACAGAAATCATCATTGGTAAACATCAGCATCACAAATTACTGACCAGCCGTAACATTGGATGCGTAACCATGAGTAAACTTTTTTTCGAAGATGGCAAGCTCTCAGAGAAACGCTTTAAAAAAGCCATCATCCATGCCGAACAAAATATTGAGGGCATCACAGCCAGTTACTCAAGGACTGGCTGGCAAACGTGTTTAGGTACGTCAGGCACGATTAAAACCCTCGCAGCCATCAATGAAGAATTATTTGCCAATAAAACGTTAACTTTAGCATCTTTAGAGTTGATCCAAGCTTACTTTGTTCAAGCTCAGTCACTTGCTGACATTAACCTCAAAACGTTACCAGAAGAGCGTAAGTCCAGTATTGCTGGGGGGCTTGCAGTGCTAATTGGTGCATTTAACCAGCTTAATATTGAACAGATGGTTTACTGTGATTATGCTTTACGTGAAGGCCTACTGCACGAGCTGGCGCAAAATGCAGAGTTCGATATTCGCACCCGAACCATTACCTCTTTTGCTGAACAGTATGCAGTTGATACCTTGCATGCACAGCATATTTGTCACACCGTCGCTCGTCTATTCAAAGCCGCTAGAGTACACTGGCAATTGGAGAGTTTAGACCTTGAAATATTGCGCTGGGCAGTACAACTACATGAGGTTGGCATTGCGATAAACTCTTCGGGTATTCATAAACACAGTGCTTATGTTGTGAGCAATAGCCAACTTCCAGGATTTACGCAAGAGCAGCAACAGCTGCTCGGTGCGCTCATTCGATTTCACCGAAAAAAAATCAAACCATCGGAGCTCAATACACTCGTTGAATTGGAGTCGCAAGGCCAGTTTGCCAAACTGCTCACCTTATTGCGATTGGCTATTCTTTTTCATCAAAAGCGCCAAAAAAGCCAAGTACCTGACTACACACTGTCAGTTACCAATAGCACTGTTGAATTGTCATTTGATCAAAGCTGGTTTGAACAACATAGTTTGTTTGCAGCAGATCTTGAACAAGAACAGATATATTGGAAAAGCTTACCGTTGTCGCTTTGTATCAACACATACAGTACCAAGTGACAAAACGCGCGATTGGCTCACGGCGCATTAATTTTCATGCTGCCCCAAGTCATCTCGCGCCACAGCGAACATTTCGTCGCCATACGCACGGCTCTTAAGGATCAAGTCAAATAACACTTGTACATCGGTCGCTGGGCGAATGGCGTTCAAAATCAATTCCGCTTCTGTCAGGTTGTTGCGCTCTACTTCAATAGCAAGCCGAAGTGCTCCACCAATCAAACCTTTATAACTTAGCAGTGCACTGCTTAAGTCTGGATCGAGCGAAAACTCATCAACCACAACAGACAACTCTACATCTAAGATGGCATCCAATACAGACATCAAGCCTATCAGGTAACCCTGCTCCGCCATTTCTTCGCCACCGGGAGCCAAAAATAGCTCGAGAAACTTAGCTCGGTTTAAGCCTAACTTAGTCAGCTCTGTCGGCTTATCAGCACCCAACTCACTCAAAGCTAGCACTTTCACAAACTGACGTATTGCATCTTCGCCAAGATAAATGACAGCTTGGGATATGGAGCGGATCTCAATACGATCTTCACCTGCTTTGGCATTTGCAAGGCGCAATACACGTGCAGTTAAACTCAAATCTTTCGATACGCGATCTTGTACTTCTTTAAAACAGAGGGATTTTTTCGCGGTACAACGCAACAAATCGAATACCGCGAGTTTAGATGGTTCAACATTACCGTGATTAAGCATCTCAGGTTTAGCGAAGAAAAAACCTTGAAAGTAATCGGCACCCGCACTGCGGATAAAGTTAAACTGCTCTTGTGTTTCAATTCGCTCAACAATCACCTGTAGGTGAGGATATTGACGCTTAAGTTTTTTAACCATCATGGTTGTTTTGATGATCGGCAGTTCGACTTCAATCTTAACAAAATCCACTAATTCCAACAGCGGCTGCCAACGAGGATCACCGTCATAATCATCAAGCGCAAAACGATAACCTACCTTTTGGAGTTTCGTGACCGTGGAAGTCAGACTTTCGATATCTTGAGATCGCTCAACGATCTCAACCACGAGCCCCTGTGGACTCAATAATTTAGGAAGCTCTTGGATCAGCGTTTCATCAGAGAAGTTTACAAACGCCAGCGCACCCGCGGCGAGTCTATCTAAACCAATAAACAGCAGTGAATTAAAAAATAGCCGACCCGTTGCTAACCCATCACTGATACCACTGGGAAACACATTATTGTGAGAGTCCCGATATAGCAGCTCGTAGGCATGTACCTGTAACTCGCCATTTAAGATAGCTTGGCGAGCGATATACTGAACGGCACTTTTTTTTACCTTGGCAGTTTCACTACTCATTAACATCCTTCACTCTTGCACGCATTTCTGGCATCCATAGCTTCAGCATATGAAAAGTTCGCCAGCGGAGCAAATAAAATCCAACCTGATCTTAGTTAAGATCAGGAGGCCATACAGTTGGGGTTATTCGCCAACCAGTTCAATACTGCGAAATGCCCCTTCATCGGCAGCTAACTCTTTGACCAATTCCGGCAGTACACTATCCATTGTATCTTTGAGCACGTAGGGAGGGTTGATAACTATCATTCCCGATGCCGTCATACCTCGCTCTTCAGTATCCGCCGAAGTCGCTAATTCAAATAATTGGATATTCCTCACGCCAGAGGCTATCAGCTCGGCTTCCATTTGATCAATACGCGCTCGGTCAACGACTGGGTACCAAATCATGTACGTACCCGAGGTGAAGCTTTTATGCGCTTTTAAAATGGTATTTACCGCTTTTTGGTAGTCTGTTTTTATTTCGTAAGGCGGATCCATCAACACCACAGCACGACGGGACAACGGAGGAACCAAACCGAGAAGGCCTTTAAAACCATCTTCACCCTTTACACGCAATGAACGTTTATGTGCCGTGTTTTTTTGCAATATCGGCAAGTCTTGCGGGTGTAATTCAAAGAACCACCCCTTATCTTGTTTACGCAGGTATTGTTCGGCCACTTTTGGGGATCCAGGGTAGTAGGCTAAAGCTTTTTCGTTAAAACCTTTTACCATATCTAGATAGCGGACAATTGCCTCGTTACTGCCGCCATAGTGCATAAGGCGCCCTATTCCGTCTTCAAATTCTTGAGTCTTTTGCGCGTCACTGGAAGCCAACTCAAATAACCCAGCGCCAGAATGTGTGTCTATATAGTCAAAAGGCTTATCTTTGCGAGTCATGTATGAGAGCACTTCTGCCAATACTAAGTGCTTGATTACGTCTGCTGGATTACCAGCATGAAAAGAGTGTCTATAACTGAGCATAATATGCCTTATTCACTGACTATAAGTGGCTTTTTGAAAATTCGTCTCAAATCCGTGCGGCCGAAATCTGACCACTTTAATGAATAACAAATGAACAAAATACGAAGTTATCGGAATTATCTCTCAAAACGGCGCAAAAATCAGTATAAAGCTACGCAAATACTGGTAATAAAGCCCACTTTGCTTTACATTTGCATGACAAAACACAGTGATAAGAGCGCATTTAAAATGAACGATATTCTTCCACAACTCGAACAACTGGTAGATCAGCTTATTGGCAAAAATGAGCAACTAGAGCAGCAAATCAATCAATTAAAAGAGCAAAACAGCAAATTAGTTGATGAAAATGAGACGTTGCAGCTAGAGTTACTTGAACGCGAAGAAAAGCAAAAAGAAACCAGCACAACACTTAGCAGCCTACTTGATAAACTTCAGAGTGCTCATCAGGCGAGCTAATGACAGATAAAGTAAGCCAGGTGGCTGTTACCTTACTTGGTAAAAGTCACCAGTTTTCGTGTCCTGAAGGTCAAGAGCAAGCGCTTGTTGATGCTGTTGAGCTACTCAATTCGCGTGTCGACGAAATGAAACGCAAAGATACAGTTCGTACAGATCAAAATGCCCTACTAATGGCAGCTCTTCATCTCTGTCACGATTTTCAGGCACTAGAGCAAGAACAGCAATCGGCGAGAGCAAAGAGCAGTCAGCTAGTTGAGCGACTAGGTGCCCACTTAGGGGCTAAGTAACATGCCATCAAGAATCGGCGTCGGCCTCTTTTTTCTGCTGCTTCTTCCGATCCAATCACTCGCCGCAACTTGGCATCCAATAGACGACCATACAACCCTTATTCAACCTGCTAAACAAGCCAGTTATTTACTGCCCAATCAAGCACTGATCCAAGGAGACAAATGCGCCGCATTAGTCGACAGCCACGGGGACTTCGTTGCAATTGAGTTGCTAATTGCGCAAATTCGCTCAAAGCTCACTGTACCACTTTGTTACGTGCTCGCCACCAATTTAGATTTAAAGCAATTATCTGGTGTGATGTTGCTGCAAGGAGCATTTCCCGAAACGGTTATTTATACCGCCACGTACGGACATGAAAACACCCAGCTAAATAGTGCCCTAGAACAAGAAATTGCACATAAATTACAGGGCTTTGAACAGAGTTTACAATTGAGTGAGAAGCGTATTGCTTCAGCACCTAAGTCGGCACAACTAGATTGGCATGCAAAATTACAACAAGCCAAACAGCGATTAGCGCGCTGGCGCGCACTAAAAGCACCGAAAATTACACAAATTGATAAACCACTCCATTTGGAATTAGGGAACTTCATTCTGCACGCAAAACCTTTACATGGTTACAAGGGCCACGGACTTTACATACAGACTCCAAGCAATGGTGCCCTGTATGGTGGCCACACGGTCAACCCTTTGCCCTACGTTGCACAGTCGAATACCCAAGCATGGCACAACACACTGCGTTCAATCGAACAATCCGAGGCATTCAATTGGGTATTACCCAGTTTTGGCAAGCCCTATAAAAAGTCACAATTACATCTGCCGATCGCTTTTTTTGAGTTGCTAAATTCAGCTCATACACCACAGAAACTCAGCGAGTTACGCCAAGTATATTTAAAACACAACATCTCTTCAGTGCAGTTCAATGCATATTTTGAACAGGCGCTAAAGCAAAAATAACACGCTAGATTTTGAACAAATAACCATCAACAGGTATAGTACTGATCATGAACTATGCTACTTCAACTATCGAATACCCTTTGTGGTTTCTTGTGCGTTACTTTTATGAAGTATAAAAACCTATGTGCAAACTTTTGTTTTTGCATCACTTTAATCAGCATAATAGGATGTAAGCAAACGCCTACCCAAAGCGCATCCCATCAAGATGTGTTGAATGATCTATTGACGCAAAAAATATTTAAGCCGGTACCTGAAGTGATTGAGCGTGTTGTTAAACCGGAGCCTGAACCTCTAAAACCGTATAAAGCGCCTGATATTTGGCAGCACATAGCCCAGAACCTCAGTTTTGAGCAGACTCCACACCCTCGCCTTAAAACCAGAGTTGATTGGTACCTGTCTCAACCTGAATACTTACTCACGGTGAATCGCCGAGCTTCACCTTATCTATACCATATCGTAAAAAAGATAGAACAGCGCAACTTGCCGCTTGATCTCGCGCTCTTACCTTTTGTGGAAAGTGACTTTCGCCCGCTTGCAGTGTCACAGCAAAGTGCAGTCGGCGTTTGGCAGTTAGTTGACGCTACGGCCTATCACTTTGGCCTGCAAAGCAATGATTGGTATGATGGCCGTCGCGATGTATTGGCATCCACGGATGCCGCATTGTCTTACCTACAGTACTTGCATAAAACCTTTAAAGGCAATTGGCTACATGCCATTGCTGCATATAATACTGGTGAGGGGCGCGTTAAAGCGGCGATAAAACGCAATCGAGAAGCAGGTAAAAGTACGCACTATTGGCACCTCAAACTGCCAAAAGAAACCGCTGATTATATTCCTAAGTTGCTAGCACTGAGTTATTTGCTCAAGCACCCCCAAACAGGGTTCAAACGCCCGAATTTAAATAACACACCGAGCACGACAATGTTGGATGTTGGTCAAGCTTTTAACTTTGGTGTACTCGCAAAATTACTCGACATTGATAAACAACAGCTTCACGACCTTAATACAGGCTTTTTACGCCATCAAAGCCCTGAGCAAGGCCCCCACAAAATACTCGTTCCACTCTCAGAAAAAGCGCTTATGCAAAGCCCGTTTTATCGTGAGCAATTCAGCCGCAGCTACAACGTAAAATTAAATGACACGCTCTATGGCATTGCACGCCAGTTTGGCACCTCGGTAAAAAAAATAAAGCTGTTAAATAATAAACAAAGTAACCTAATTCGGGTTGGTGAAACACTGCTGATCAATCAAGCAAACTTAGACCGTTCACTGACCGTCGACTACCAGATAAGCCCTTATTTAGAGCAGCAAGCCATACCTAAAAAGCCCACCATTGAACATCACCATACAATAGTTTCCGGCGACTCACTGTGGGATTTAAGCCAGCATTATCAAGTGCCATTAAAAGATTTGCTTGATTGGAATAACTTACAAGCTGCCAGTATATTATCACCGGGTAAAGTGCTGATATTACACCTACCAAGCCAAGCCAACCCGCAGCCAGAGACACACGGCAACGAACCGAGTTATTTAGATGTCTTGGAAGGTGCTCTACAGCTCAAAGAAGCACCTAAGCCAAATCAACCTAACTTGCCCCCAGACTAAGGGCTAGCGTAGAATATAGGCTCACATCAAAGAGATATAAAGAGCACATATGCAAATAGCAAAAGATACCGCGGTAGAGTTTCACTACACGCTGACAGAAGGCACTGAGCAGATTGAGTCAAGCACGAGTGGAGAACCACTTAGCTACCTGCACGGCCAAGAAGGCATGTTACCTGGCTTAGAGCAAGCGTTGGATGGTAAAGCCGCTGGTGACAAGTTCACTGTGACTCTTGAGCCTAAAGACAGCTACGGTGAATATCAAGAAGGTCTAGTGCAGCGAATTCCGATCAAGCACTTACAAGGTCTTGGCAACAGTAAAGTTTGGAAACCTGGCATGACAGCCATCGTCGACTCGAATCAGGGTAGACACCAAGTAACTATCGTAAAAGTTGGCCGTTTTAATGCAGATTGCGATCTGAACCACCCATTCGCAGGTAAGACTTTAACATTTGATGTAGAAGTTGTGAGTGTTCGAGCTGCAACTACCGAAGAGCTTTCCCACGGCCACGTTCATGGTGCTGGTGGCTGCGGACACGATCACTAAGGAAAATATATGCAACCTGTTGCCATCATCACTGGTGGCAGCTTCGGCATTGGTAAAGCCATTGTTGAGAAGCTGCAAAGCCAAAACTACCGAGTGTTTAACCTCGACATTGCCCACAGCGAAACTGGCGAATTTCGTCACTGTGACGTCAGTCAAGTTGAGCAAGTTAAACAAACAATAGCTGAAATTACCGCCGAAACAGGCCGCATTGATGCGCTCGTTTCAAATGCAGGTAAACACCTCAGTGCCACCATAGAACAAACTGACGAAGCAACACTGGATGCACTTTTTGCGCTTAACGTAAAAGGCGCATATGCGGCGGTACAAGCTGTACTACCGAGTATGAAAACACAACAAAATGGCAAAATTGTGTTTATTTCCTCAGATCAAGCACATGTTGGCAAGCCAAACTCATTTGCATACAACTTAACCAAGCACGCTCTGGCTTCTATGGCTAAAACAACGGCATTAGATTACGCGCAGTATAATATTCGCGCAAATGCTGTTTGCCCAGGCACCATAGAAACTCCTCTTTTTCACAATGCCATTGATAAGTATTGTGCTAAAAGTGGTGCTGATAAGGCCGAGGTTGTCGCTGAAGAGGCGGCACTACAACCTTTAGGACGACTCGGTCAACCAAAGGAAATTGCCGCTCTGGTTGCATTTTTACTGAGTGACGATGCTGCCTTTATTACCGGTAGCTTACAAACTATAGACGGTGGTTATACGGCACGCTAATGAAGATTATCGACCCACATTTGCATTTTTTTGACCTTGAAAAAGGCCAATATCAATGGCTCAAGCACAATCCACCAGCTTGGAAGAATATTGAACAGATAAAGCAAAACCACTTGCCATCAGACTTGCTGGACATGTCTTCGATTGCAGTGGCAGCATGTGTTCATGTTGAAGCAGGGTTTGATAATAGCAATCCAATTAACGAGCTCCAATGGCTGGCAAATGTCGTCCCGCCATTACCCTATAAAGCGGTCGCTTACGCTAAAATAGATAACCCTCCAGAACTTTTTAACGCGGCGCTTAAAAAACTACACCATCCCAGCTTGGTGGCCATACGAGATATTACAGAGGGAGAGGATGCCGAGCGCCTACTGTCTCCTAATGTGATCCGCAACATGCAGCATTTAAGCGAGTTAGGTCTGCACTTCGAAGCACAATTTGAAATTCATAATACTGCGGTCTGTGAACACTTGTTCGAGATACATCAAACTCATAAAAATAGCCGTTTAGTCATCAACCACGCCGGATTTATGACTTGCCGTGACGATTGGCAGGACAATATTGAAAAGCTAGCAATGCTGAATAACTGCTTTATTAAATTTTCAGGTCAAGAGCTGCTTGATGCACCAATGAACCCAAAACAACAACTCGACGTTTTGTTAACGAATTTTGGACCGACACGCGTAATGCTTGCTTCAAATCACCCGGTGTGCCTAATCGAGCATAACTATCAAAGGCTGTGGGCGCACTATTACGAACTGGTACAACAAATTGATCCGACGCTTTGGCAAGCGCTTAGTTTTGGCAATGCCAAACGCATTTATGGGATTACACTTTAAGAGCGGATCTGAACCAAATCAAATGCGGCTAAGCTTGGCACAATGACTTGTAAGCGCTTTTCTGTTTCGTCCAGTGTATTGAGACATTCGCAGTATTCATTGGCCTTCACTTCTAGCTGTGCCGCTTTTTGCTGTAAAGATTTATCGATTTCTTTGGAGATGATCTCCATACGCTGTCCCATATCCGAAAATCGACTTTCAATATTGCCTTCTCGAGATTTGAACGCATCACCTACAGAAACTAAGATAGCACCTAGTGAGCCATGTACTGCGGAGTGAATTTTTCCGCTGATCTCTTTTGTAAAGAAGTCGTCTATTTTGGAGAGTGATTGAGGAGCGATGTAATAGAAGTCTTCTCCGCGCTTGAACTTGTCCATCAGTGCGCGTTCAACGTATTGGAGTTGTGTTTTCAGTACTTCTGGATTGCTATCTGACATTCCTTCGACCACTTGCTCAATGGCGCTCAATCCAAGGTTTACTCCATCAGTGGCAAGGTTAACTAGCTCGGGTACAGTGTCCCGGATCCCCTTTGCATATTCTTGCAATACTTGAGTTTCCTGCTCATTGAGTTGCACCCAAAGCCCACGGACGAGCAGCTGGTTGTCATTGTTGATTTGAACACGTGTTTGACCATTATCTAAAATGCGGATCACCGAATCAGTGATAATTAAACCATGCCCTAACTCTACATCACATTTATCATCTGCATAGGCAATACTTGATGCGCCAAACAACAGCGAGAATAAAACAGACTTAGTGCTAGATATAGACAACTTCATACTACCCCCATACGTAATAGCATGAGGGTAGCAAATTTTAATTTTTAACCAAACTTATTTTTCTGATTGCGGGCAAAATGTATATCGCATTAAACGCACAAACGCGTCTGAGGTTTTGCTACTTGATCTATCGTTCAACCCATCCGCAAACTGGTATGTCCAAGCTCGTGATATATCTTTTGCATAAGTCGTGCTAGTCCAGTAATTACCACTGTGATTACCCAAAAAGACAGTGGCATTAATCGCAGGATCTTCACAGCTGCGCTCCACAATGGTTGCAAGTTCCTTAACATTTGGCACCTGCCAGTCATCATGACCCCCTAACCGGCTATTATTTGCTGCCGTTAAAGCCTGCTGCCAATTAAGCTGCTGCTCCTTGTTATCACAGCTCCCTGTTTCTGCGTTGAATACAAAACCGAAAGTACAACGTTGCCACATTATATCCGTTTTGGTGTCGCAGACTGTACCGTCTTCATTTACGATAAATCGCTCGTCAGGCGTAGACAGCGGAACAGAAGTGTCCGAGGCACATTGCTGAGCAAATGCCACAGAGCTAAACAAGGAAGTGGCTATTAGAAGTTTAATTTGCATTGGCATTTCCTCGTACAAGTCTCACATACGCGGTTTGTGCCTTTGCTCTTGGCACGTCATTTCCGGTTATCATATCAATTACATAAGCTCTGGTAAGATTAGCATCCAGTCCATCGGTTCCCCCTACTGCCGTTTGATTTGTCCAATAGTACAAATGTCCCTGTATTGCTTCATCTGGCATATTGGGGAAAAAGGCAGGATCTAATACATGGACACTATTTCGACCAAAATCGACAATGCTCATCAGCTCGGTATAACTCGGTAAACGCCACGTGTTACCGCCACAATAACCACCAGCTAGTCCATTGACATTATTGATAAACGCTTGAATACCACCAGCTGTATTTGCATTAAACGTCCAAGTATAATGGTTTTGCGCATAACGAACTGACGTTGCAGTTTGATCTTTAACTTCCCAAACTAGCCCTGTGATGTTGTCCCGCACACAGCTAAATGTCGGCGCATCATCTTGCAGCTCTTTGCCGTCAGCATCAAGTTTAGTAAAGTCAAAAGCTAAATTGCCAGACCCCTCTTTAGAGATCACTTGCGCTACGCTATCTCTACCCAGCTCAGCATCTTGCCTTGGAAACAAACTATCGCCACACGAAATAGCTGTAGAATTGTTGTAGCAGGTGCTTGAACCACTGTCATTCAGGTTACTGAGTGGTTTGGGTAATATATCAATTCGAACCTCATCATCACCACTGCGATTAGAAGAGTCTGTCACCGTCACTTTAAAGGTAGCAAAGGTATTTTGTTCTTTATCAGGGGCTTGAAAAGTCGTTTTACATTCGGTGTTATTGGCAAGGGTGATAGCGCTGCCGGTGCTGGATTGCTGCCAGTTACACGTATATTGTCCGTCAACAGTGACACTTTTGGTTGCGTCCAGCGTGACTGTATCAAACTCAAGTACCTGCTGGTCCTCACCGGCTTCGGCAAGCACAACCTCATCATTTTTAGCCAGAGCAACACTGATATCCGTTGTTGTACTGCCCCCTTCATCATCAGTGACAGTTAAGCGCCAGACCGCAGTTTGTGTTTCAGCTAATAAAGGATGTACAAAACTTAAAGTGACCTTGCCCGTATCTTCCACTGAGATGTTGCTCGGCCCTGAGATCAACTGCCATTTATACCCTACCACCTGACCGTTTTCATCGGGGTCACTCGACTCCGACGCCGATAAAACTATCGTGTCTTTATATTTTGACGACTCTTCCGGCGCGGTTTGCTTTACAACCGCAACAGGCAACTGGTTATTAGATGTAATATTGACATTCAGAGTATCGCTCACCAGCTCGCCATTTGGCGCAAGGTAGTCCACTTTCAGTACAGCGAGGCTGTTGCCTTTTACATCGGGAGCAGTGACAGTCAACTCTTCCCCAGTTTGTGGAAATCCATCAAAAGACGGGCCTGATGTGACCTGCCAGTTAAATGTTCCTCCAGAGGGAGAAGCAGCAGCTTTAAGCGTAAATTCGTTCTTTTCGATGACAGTGACATCTTGTCCTGCATTGACACTGGCTCTGACAACTTCTTCATTTGAGCCACCTGAACCTCCACAGCCACTCAACACCGTTGAGATGGCCATGACGACAAGCGATTTTTTTAGCATTACAACTCCTAACTGACTACCTCCGTGTCATGTTAGAGGTAGCTATCTTGATGGATACGAACAAATAACTTAGTGCCAACCTTACTGTAATCTACTTTGTATTCACGACCGTCTAATGACTGAATAAACAGCAGTCGCTTAACTTCGCTGAATACGTCTGCACTTGAAATTTGCACCACCTCTAAATAGCGCTCTTTAGCTTCCCGACGATTTCTCGGTAACTCTTCTTTAAACGGCACTAAACCCGTGGCTGTTACCTTAATCTTTGGGTGAGTTTCCCCATTCACGATCACTAAATCGAGCTTTTTATCTTTATGGATAATGGTATTACGACCACTTTTAATAAAGGCTCTATCGAAGCTCATGTATATATCCTGTTACTTCATCTAGCGGTGGCAATTTGCTCATGCAAATCTTTGACCACCTTTTCTGGCGTTAACTTCCAGTGGTTTAAAATATTAGCAAATTGCCATATATCCCTGTCTAAAACATTCGCAGGTAAGATGAGATCATACCCAGTAATCGTTTTAAGGTTTTGCATCCGATTTGCAAACATGGCCATCAGGCCTGAATATGAGCGCCCGTCCGGCGATTCATAGCAGGTTTCTTCTATTAGCCATTCTGATGGACAATTGCCATTTGCGCAATGTATTTTAACAGCTTGTAAAAAAATATGCCGCTGTTCTATTAATAGCTTCCCAGCCAAACGGGGGGTCAGCTCTATCAAAAACTCATCAATATTGTTTAGTTTAATACCTACAGCATTTAACTCAAGGTTTTCAACTCCTTGTGTTACAAAAGGGACACCGCTGGAATGAAAATTCTTGTGAGAAACATGCATAACGCCATATTTATGGACATAATTGAGTGTAATGGCGCTCATTTCAATGCTGTAAAAAGGCTGCTGACTTTTTAAAAAGCCCAGTAATATCGAGCAAATAGCAGCTGCTGCAAGCGCCAGCTCCAATATTGTGGGCGGCGTGGCCCGCAGCGTAACAAACACAATAATAATAACAAGGCAGATACCACCTGCGAGCATAAACTCGATACTGTGACGATTGGCTGTGGCACGCAGTGATACTTTATGCATAGTAGAACCACCAATAAAATATCAGCATAGCAATCAACCACACGAATAGTTTTCGTAATTGCAGACACTTTTTACAGGGTTTTACTTTACGCATTTTCGTAACCTTTTGGGTACACAGTAAGGAGTCTTGTTATATTTTCGTTTAATACACAAATATACAAGATATCCGCAATTTTCTCCCTCAAGAATTTTTGTACACTAATCATCTACAAATAGTGAGATTAAATTATGCGTGCAAACCAGTCGGGCAAAGCCCTTTTTCCTACCCTTATTTTAATGCTAATTGCATTGTGCGGCTATCTCTATTTTCCCGCATCACAAGGTGAACAATCAAATCGTGCCAGCAGGGCTGTAGAAGTCTCTGTTCATACGGTTATCCCTCAACATCGCGCAATCACCGCCGAAGCTATTGGCTCTGCTCGGGCCAACCAAGCGGTCGACATTACAAGTTCACACAGTGATTATATCAGCGACATTTTATTCCGCGATGGTCAATCAGTATCGCGTGGGCAAAAATTAGCGCAGCTGAACAATAAAGAGGAGCTTTTAGCTGTCAAAGAGTTGACTATCAATTTAAAAGAACAACAAAGACAACTCACCCGCTTAACAGAGCTGGCCAAAACACAGTCTGCCGCTCGCTCTCAGCTTGATGCACAGCGTTCGACAGTCGAGGCGCTCAATACTCAGCTTCAAGCCACAAAACTCAAGCTCTCAGAAATGACTATTTATGCGCCCTTTGATGGCGTATTAGGGAAGCGCTTGGTGTCAATCGGCAGCTACGTAAAAGACAACACACCACTGACCACCTTAGATGACATCAACACCATCAAAGTAGATTTTCAGCTCCCAGAAAAATACTTAGCAAAATTAACTTTAGGCATGAAGGCCAGTGTAGTCAGTGACGCCTATCAACAACAGCTGTTTTGGGGGCACATTTCTCATATCGACCCACGTATTGACGAATCCACTCGCAGTATTCAAGTCACCGCCAGTTTCGACAACGCTGAAAAGCAACTTCGTCCGGGTATGTTACTTAACGTCGCAGTGCAACTACAACAGGTAGACGCCTTAATGGTGCCTGAAAAAAGCCTGATCCCAAGGCAAGACAAACATTTTGTGTATATTGTTGAGGATAATAAAGTTAAACAACAACAGATCACCTTGTTAAATCGCTTTTCCGGCTGGGTTGCGGTTAAAGGCATCGAGTCGGGACAGTTGGTTGTGACCGAAGGCACAACTAAAATTCGCAGCGGTAGCCAAGTTACGGTAAAGGGGTAAAGCGTGAAGATCACTGATACGGCCGTAAAGCGCCCTGTTTTTGCCATTGTCATAAATTTACTGTTGCTTACTTTCGGTATTGTGGCTTTTACCATGCTACCTCTGCGTGAATACCCCGATATTGAAACCCCTATCGTCAATGTCAGCACAGATTACACTGGCGCGTCAGCAGCAGTAGTCGAAGCCAAAATAACCCAAGTACTTGAAAATCGTATTTCAGGCATCGAAGGTATTAAAAGCATTAATTCATCGAGTCGCAATGGTCGCTCTAACATCACCATCGAGTTTAATATTGATAGAGACATTGACGCCGCAGCAAACGATGTTCGTGAACGAGTTTCTCGCGCCCTAGATCGACTCCCCGAGCAAGTTCGCCCTCCAGAAGTGTCTAAATCCAGCGATGATGAAAACGCCGTAGCCTGGTTTGTACTCAATAGTACGTCAATGGATACACTGCAACTCTCAGACTACGCTCAACGTTATATAGTGGACCGTCTAGCCGTTGTTGACGGTGTCTCCCGAGTACAAATCGGTGGAGAGCGAAGGTATGCGATGAAAATTTGGCTTGATCGCAAAGCAATGGCCGCCAGAGGTGTGACAAGTAGCGATATAGAAAATGTGTTACGTAGAGAGAATGTTGAACTGCCCGCCGGTGAAATTGAATCACTAGATCGTGACTTCGCAGTGCGGATAGCACGTAATTATACCTCTCAAACCGATTTTGATAATCTTGTTATCAAACGGGGAGAGAATGGCTACCTGATCCGATTGAGCGAAGTTGCCAAGGTATCTTTAGAAGCGCAAGATGAAGAAAGTACATTCCGCGGCAATGGCAACAATATGATAGGCCTGGGTATCGTAAAGCAAGCCAAAGCCAATACTCTGGAAGTAGTTGATAACGTTAGACAAGAACTTGTTGCTATTAAACGAAATCTGCCTGAAGGCACTCGGATAGAAGACAGTTATGACTCCTCTATCTTTATTCGTGAATCGATATCGGAAGTATACCGAACACTCGCCATCGCCATGGGCCTAGTGGTACTGATCATTTTTATTTTCCTCGGTAATATTCGCGCGACCTTGATCCCCGCAGTCACGGTCCCCGTTGCCTTGGTGGCAACTTTTATGTTCTTACTGGCAATGGGTTATTCTATTAACTTGCTAACATTATTAGCATTGGTTCTCGCAATTGGCTTGGTTGTTGATGATGCCATTGTCATGTTGGAAAACATTCACCGCCGAATTGAGCAAGGAGAACCTAGGCTACTCGCCGCATTTCGTGGTGCACGAGAAGTTGGGTTTGCAATTATCGCAACCACGTTAGTCTTGGTATCGGTTTTTGTGCCGCTCGTCTTTATGGATGGTCGTATTGGTGCGCTATTTACCGAGTTCGCTCTGGCAGTCAGCGCTGCGGTTATATTTTCGAGTATCACCGCCCTTACGTTATCACCTGCTCTTTGCTCAAAAGTACTCAAGCAAGGCCAAGAAGGCCGCTTTTCACAGTGGATGAACCAACAGTTTGGTAAGCTGGAGCTTGGCTACCAAAATGTACTAAAAAATAATATTCATAGCCGATATGGCTTGATATTGGTGCTAGCACTTTCAGTTGCCGCCAGCTACGGACTCTTTAAGCAAATTCCCTCTGAACTTACTCCCAAAGAAGACCGCGGCACCTTTTTTATTATGATGAATGGCCCTGAAGGGGCGAGTTATGAAAATAACGCTGCAAATATGGCACAAATAGAACAGCACTTAATGCCATATTTGGAAAACGAAGAGCTCAGCCGAGTCTTGGTTCGCGTGCCTGGGTGGGGTAACCGCGGGGGTGTCGCTATCGTGGGCATGCCAGATTGGGATGAGCGCAAACGTTCAACCTGGCAAGTAATGTCTGAGATCAGTGGCAAGATGCAACAAGTTACTGACGTCCGAGCATTTGCGATCATGCGCCGTGGCATAGGTGGTGGTGGCTCTTCCCGCCCAATTGAGTTTGTGTTGCAAGGTAATGACTATCAAGAGCTAGCAGCTTGGCGAGATCGCATTTTTGAGCGAGCCCGCAACAATCCGGGGCTAGTCAGGTTAGATCATGATTACAAAGAGACCTTCCCGCAGTTTCTCATCAGTATTGATAAACTAAAAGCGGCTGATTTAGGTGTATCAAGCAATGACATTGGCCGTACTCTTGAAACCATGTTAGGCCAACGACGAGTTACCACATTCATTGATCGTGGCGAAGAATACGACGTCATCCTAAAAGGAGAAAAAGCGGATTTTAGTGCCCCTACAGATATCAACAATGTCTATGTTTCTTCACGTACAGGCCAGCTTGTGCCACTAGATAGCCTGATCACAGTCAAAGAAGAAGCGACAGCGGCAAGGCTTAACCGCTTTAACCGCATGCGCGCTATCACGATTACTGCCAACCTTGCACAAGGGTATACCCTAGAACAAGCGCTTGATTTTTTAAATCAAGTCGCAGCTGACGAAAACCACACCGATGGCGTTATCGACTATAAAGGTGAATCACAGCTCTTTTATGAAGGGGCATCGGCAATGACCTATGTATTTATTTTGGCTCTGGCTGTGACTTTCCTAGTGCTGGCAGCGCAATTCGAGAGCTTTGTTCACCCGTTAGTGATCATGTTAACCGTGCCACTTGGATTGATAGGCGCAATGCTAGGTCTATACTTCAGTGACAGCTCATTAAACATTTACAGTCAAATCGGTATTGTTATGTTAATTGGCCTCAGTGCTAAAAATGGCATTTTGATTGTTGAATTTGCGAACCAGCTGCGCGATAAAGGAGTCGCATTTGAACAAGCCATTATTACCGCCGCGACCCAACGGTTGCGACCGATCGTCATGACCTCACTTACAACAGTGATGAGCGCCATTCCACTGGTTCTCGCAACTGGTCCTGGATCCGAAAGCAGAATGGTAATTGGTGTCGTGGTTTTTGCTGGTGTTAGTTTAGCCACAATTCTCACCTTGTTTGTGATCCCAACAGCTTATAGCATACTAGCTAGACGCACACGATCACCAGAGCATACGGCCATTGCACTTGGTGAACAGCAGCAAGCTTACCCTCATCGTGAGCAAAACGAAGGAGTTGAATAATGAGCAAACTACATTTAGCCACGTTTGGTGGTGGATGTTTTTGGTGTATTGATGCCGCCTTTCGCAAAGTTAACGGCGTCACGGCAGTAACCTCAGGTTACACTGGTGGTAGCACACTTGATCCGACCTACAAAGAGATCTGTTCGGGCACAACCGGACATGCGGAAGTAGTGCAATTGGAATTTGATGCCGAGCTGGTTACGTACGAGACATTACTTGAGATGTTTTTTACGCTTCATGATCCGACACAATTGAACCGGCAGGGAAATGACGTTGGAACTCAATACAGAAGTGTGATTTTTTATCACTCAGATGAACAGCAAACCCTCGCACAAGCACATATTTGCGCGATTCAAAAACACTACGATGCGCCTATTGTGACCGAACTGAGTGCGGCTGAGGTATTTTATGATGCTGAGCAATATCATCAAAACTATTTTGATGAAAACCCTAACCAAGGGTATTGTAGTATCATGATAGCGCCAAAAGTTGCTAAGTTTGAACAGCGATTTAGCGATTATTTAAAGTAAAAAAGGTGAGCATCAGCTCACCTTGTTTTATGACTTAAAAGCGGTATTGTAAATTAACAAAGAAGCGTCGCTCAGGTGTATTGTAGTAGTTTACAGAAACGACCTCTTGTTGTTCATTCGATACTAGACTTGATACCACCGCACCATATTCTTTATCAAACAAGTTTTCTACTCTCGCCGATAGTTTTAGTGCATCAGATAGTTCGTAATTGGCTGCTAAATTAACCAATGTATATGAACTCAAGTTGAAAGCTTCCCCAGTAGGTGTAGATCTAGAGCTGTCTCGTTGACCTCGGAATTGAAGCTCAGTTACCACCTCTAGTTCATTCCATTGTTTTGAAAGCAACCAGTTGGCAGAGTGCTTAGCGATACGTGGCAACGGCTTGCCCTTCGACTCGTCTTTGGCGTTCACAAAAGCATAGTTAAAGTTAGATTCGATACCGAACATCAACGTGTTTAACACGCTGACCTCCAAACCTTGGTGCAAAGCATTGTCAATATTGGCAGGTGCCCAATTGCCTTGAGCGTTCGGCGCCCAAGCTATTTTGTTTGTATAATCGGTGCGATAAACTGCAAAATCAACCGTGGTATCAGCCAGTGACGCTTTCAAGCCAAGCTCAAAGTTATCTGACTCTTCAGGCAGTAGTGCCGGGTTTCCTGAACCAGGATAATACAGGTCATTGAAAGTTGGAGCTTTGTAGCCTGTATTATGCGCAAATCTAAATGTTGCATCACGGTGTACCTTGTACCCCAATGCTACGCTGTGTGTAACTTCACTGCCAAATTGGTCATCGTCATCGTAACGCACTGTCGCTTCAACAAGCGCTTGGTCATATTCATACACTGACCCCACAAACACACCCAAAGTATCTCGTGTGCTTTGCTCATAAACTAACGTCGAAGCCGATACATCATCTTCTGATGCACTTACCCCGCCCAAAACAACAAGGTTTTCTTGGACATCGATATGCCCATCGTAGTTAAATATGGTGCGCTTAGTGATCGTTTTCTGTCTTTTAGACTCGTCTACACTCACTGATTCATCTTGAGATTTTGTCACTGTAAAGGCGTGTGAGGTTTGACCTAACTGAGTTTCAAAGCCCAAACTCAGCACTTGATTATCGTATTCATCAAGATACGCAGTGTCGTTTTGTGAACCAAAAGGATTATCATAGAATGTATCCCCTTCACTGCCTTGGAAAGCTGCAAATAGCTTGCTATCAGGTGCGATTTGATACTCGGCTTTGAGGCCCAAACTGGTATTGTCATGACCGTCTGAGTCTGGCTGTGTACCTTGTAATACGTCAAAATTATCGGTTTCTTCATGCCCTAAGTTAGCCAATATTGTCAGGTCTTCATAGGTATAAGACGTCGCCACTTGCCCATTGCGGTAACTGTTACTGCCAACAGTAACATCAGCTGTGGTATGCTCAGCTCGACGAGTAATAATGTTGATCACACCTGCCATTGCGTCCGAACCATAAATCGCAGCGCGTGAGCCTTTAACAATTTCAACACGCTCAACACTTTGCAATGGGATTTTTTCAATCGACTTGTAACCTAATGTCGCTGAACCCACTCGAACACCATCAATTAACACTAAAGTGTGATCTGAACTTCCGCCTCTCAATGCAATAGTCGTCGTGTGACCAAAACTGCCGTTTGCATTAATTTGAATTCCAGCTTGCTGAGATAATATGGTTGCAAGGTCACGTGCGCCACTACGCTCAATGTCAGCGCGGTCTATAACCGACACAGCTGCTAGCACATCTTTTTGTGACTGTTCGATTTTGTTTGCGGTTACTGTAATGCGTTCAATTTCTTGAGAAGCAGACGTGTGAAATGAAACCGCTGCTATTACAGCAGCGCTTAGCGCAGATATTTTTATCATGAAGATCCCCTACCTTGTGCCCACCGCACAAAGTTTCATCAAATAAGTCAAATTCAAGGCCGGTCTCCGGGCTCAACTATTTAAATTTAGTTTTACCGTTGCGGGGGCAGCGTTGGGTTTACCAAGTCCTATACTTGCGCACCAACTTCCCGATTATCCATTACATTTATATTCCGTATATATCTTTTGGCACCTCGAAATTCCGCGCATATTGTCCGAGATTTAAGGGGGGATTGTCAATGGACGTCTAGAGTTCCAGTGCCATATTTAGACACTGAAACTCTCAGAGTTTTAAGATTAGTCTCTGAAGTTTTTAAATTGGAAAGGCTGACCGAGTTCCGCTGTGCGGATCAACTGCATGACTTCTTGTAAATCATCTCGTTTTTTACCCGTTACACGCACTTCTTCACCTTGAATAGCAGCCTGTACTTTCAACTTAGAATCCTTGATAAGTTTGACGATTTTTTTCGCCATATCTTTATCAATACCTTGCTTCAACGCAACTTTGCGAGCAAAAGTTTTACCACTGCGCTCTACATCTTTCAACTCGAAGCTGCCAACATCCAAGCCTCGCTTTGCTGCTTTGCCAACCACCATGTCGAACAATTGCATTACCTGCTGTTCAGATTCAGATTTTAATTGAATTACTTCATCTTTAAGCTCAATTGATGCTTCAACACCACGAAAGTCATAGCGTGTTTCCAGCTCTCGGTTTGCATTGTCAACGGTGTTTTTAGCTTCCGTCATTTCTATTTCAGATACGATATCAAAAGAAGGCATTGCTTTCTCCTCAAAACAAATTTACGGAGAATTATAACAACGCTCAGACGCAATAATATATAGTTTTTTACACAATGCTCACGCCAGTTATTTTTAGAAACGATCAAGCGCTTATATTGTTGACTATTCATACGTTTACTATTAAGCCACTTTTAATATTTCAGTGTTATACTGAATCTTCATCACGTTGGAGTTGGAGTGCATGTGACAAGACAAGTATATCGAACACTGTTGCTGTTATTTTTGATAGTCATTACTTATCTGTTTGCAAAAGAAGTTAAAAATCATGTCGTTAGAATTGAGCACCTAGACAAAGTGGTGCATTTTGGTGTGTTTTTCGCGCTAGCGTTTTTTTCCCACCACGCATTTAGATTCAAAATTTGGTTTCATATGACACTCTTAATCGGCTACGGGGCAGCAGTTGAATGGATGCAATCTACCTTACCATATCGACAAGCATCACTCGGTGATTTCATTGCCGATGTGATGGGCGCCATCAGCTATTTTGTAGCCATCTGGCTGTTTCGCAAATATAGACTGCGCCGAGGGGAGCAATGAGTGATATTTACATTTTGGGGTGTGGTGCCGTCGGCTTATTACTCGCTGAAAAACTGTCGCATAACCACTGTGTGACTTTAATTACCCGCACCGCTTCAAAGCAAGACTTCTTTTTTATCAATGGCAAGCAACGTACACGATTAAATGTTAATTTGACTACACTGGCGGACCTCAATGAAAAAATACACACATGTATTGTCCCAGTCAAAGCTTACCAATTAGTTTCGGCCATGGAAGCGCTCTCCCCTCACCTAAGCCA
This sequence comes from Pseudoalteromonas sp. Of7M-16, assembly GCF_022347805.1. Taxonomy (NCBI): domain Bacteria; kingdom Pseudomonadati; phylum Pseudomonadota; class Gammaproteobacteria; order Alteromonadales; family Pseudoalteromonadaceae; genus Pseudoalteromonas; species Pseudoalteromonas sp. Of7M-16. The sequence goes on from NZ_JAKRFY010000003.1 coordinate 135,697, forward strand.
AGATGCCAATGTGATTTTGAGCCACAACGGGATGAGCGACCTCAACCATTTCAATAGTATTTTGCAACCGACTCAAGCGCTCTACTTTTTGAGTACATCAATGGGAGGGATGAAACCTGACTATAATACTGTGATATTCAAAGGACCAGGGCTTACACAGTTAGGGGCCTGTAATGTACAGGCTAAGAGGCAAGTTACAGAACTATATAACCACTACTTTATGCAACACTTTGAACCCATTGAGCTCACCAATGATATTGCTGAAGTCCGCTGGCAAAAGTTATGTGTGAATATTGCAATCAACCCTTTGACGGCCTTATTGGAGTGTCCAAACGGTGCATTGCAAACTCCCGCCTATGCAACACAAGTGTTAAAACTACTCAATGAAGCCTGCTTTGTTGCTCAATGTGAGGGGGTGGAATTGCAACTCGCAACCGAGTTAGCGCGAGCGTATAAAGTCATGGCGCTCACACAGCATAACACTTCATCTATGGCCCAAGATATTAAGCTAAAACGCCAAACTGAAATTGATGCAATATGTGGCTATATCGCCACCACAGCGAAAAAGTACGGATACCAAGCCACAGAAAACGAAATCTTGTGGCAACAAGTAAAAAGAAAAGAGCAGACTTAAGCCTGCTCTGTCATTATGGTCTATACACTTTTACCTTAGTAAAGCCGTTCTCGTGCAAAATCAACGCTTGCAGCTGGCTCATAACTCCTTTACTGCAGTATAGGTAATAATCTTTATCCTGAGGCAGATCACCGAATTTAGTCGCGAGACGGAAAAACGGTAAATGGATCACTTCAATTCCCTCTATCTCAAGCGGATCTGCATCTTCTTCTTCAGGTGAGCGAATGTCCACTACCACAGCATTTTCCGGCAGCTCCTGAACACTTTCAGCCTCTTTCACTTCTTCTTTTGCTTCAGCCTCAATATCGCGAATATCTTTAATAACCGCGTTACTCACCACAGTATCAAGTACGTCAAAATCAAAATTAGCTTCTTCCGCTTCGATTTTTTCCAGTACCGCTTTAACAGTTGGTTTTTTAGAAATAACGCCACAGTATTCTGGCATTGCTTCAGCCATCTCACATGTGCCTATTTCTCTGGCGATACGAATGATCTCTTCTTTATCATTTTGGATCAAAGGGCGTAAAATCAAGGTGTCTGTCACTCGATCTATAACGCTTAAGTTGGCAAGAGTTTGGCTTGAGACTTGCCCGATACTCTCCCCTGTTACCAGCGCTTGAATACCCAGTTTTTGTGCCACTGAACTGCCCGCACGCATCATCATACGCTTAAGTACAACACCCATTTGGCTGTTTTCAACATTTTCAAGAATTTCAGCGACGACAGGCTCAAAATCGACAGTAATAAATTTCACCTTATGGGTAGAGCTATATTGCTTCCAAAGATAGTGGCTTACCTGCTTCACACCAATTTCGTGAGCAGCGCCACCTAAATTAAAGAATAAGAAGTGTGTACGCGCGCCTTTGCGGATCATTTGATAAGTTGCCACACCAGAGTCAAATCCGCCGGAAACAAGTGATAAAACATCTTCTTGAGTAGGTAGTGGAAATCCACCAAGGCCGCGATACTGAGCTCGCACAATGTAAGCAAACTGATCTTTAATCTCTATTTTTACGGTCGCTTGAGGTCTGGTTAATTTAACGCGAGCCGTTTCAACATTCTGATTCAAACCACCACCGACGTAACGCTCAACATCACTAGACGTAAAGTCGTGCTTACCTTGGCGTTTGACACGCACACAAAACGTTTTATGTTCTATCTGCTCACGCACCAGTGGCAGCGTGTGTTGGTAAATATCGTCTAGCGTTTCAAAAGTAACTTCTTGGACCTCTAGAAACAAGGTGATCCCTGGTACGCGCTTTAAACCATCAATTAAAGCCAACCGAGTATTGTCATCACTTAACTGACTAACCACGGTGATATTATCCCAGTTATTTTTAACTGTGACTGCTTCATCAACACGACCGAGCAAGAGTTTAATATTTTTCTCTAAAATCTTAGTGAAACGCTTACGCACCGACTTACTTTTGATGACAATTTCAGGGTGCAGCTTGACGATAAATTTAAGCATAAGAAGTTACTCGCTGGTGTGAAACTATAAACGTACAAAACGTTGAATCATTTTAAGGCGCGGGATTATAGCAAACTTATTAAAGACTAGGAAATAAACAGACAGAATGGCAACTTGTTTACAGTTGAAACATTAAGCTGCTAAGTAATTCAGCAGCTTAAATTGAATTGAAAAATGTATTTAAGCAATGCTCGGTAAACTGGTGTCCGCTTGCTCCTGATAGTAGTCACGCAGCTGAGCAATCTTGTCACTGCTCATCTGTGTGGCGTAGGGTTTAAACAACATCAATACTTTAACAATGCCGTTGTAGATATCTTTTTGCTCTAAAACACCTGTCAACCGACGCGCTTTGACATAAGGAGTCCAAAAACTCACAACCATTTTTAACATGTGAGCCAGCTCATCAACATCGTAATCCTCGATGTCAATCACACCGGCACTGCGCAGGCCGATAACAACGGCTTTTACTTGCTCAAACAGCTGCGACTGAAACTCAATATAGTCTTTTTTTAGACCTTTATCACGTGCCAGAATGTCCGTCAGGTTGTCGTAGAAAAAGTGATAGCGCCACATCAGTTCAAACAATGAATCTAAGTATTGCGTCAATTGTTCCAAAGGTTCATGGTCAATACTCAGCGGCTTGAAGTGAGTACTTAAATGCTCACTGTAAAGAGAAAAGATATGTCTAATAATATCTTCTTTATTTTTAAAGTGATAATACAAATTACCGGGGCTTATCCCCATATTAGAGGCAATATGATTGGTCGTTATCGCTCGTTCACCATGCAGGTTAAACAAGGCTATGCTCGTACGGATTATTTTTTCCTTGGTATTCATATCCAACTCTCTTTACACGCTTAATTATACTAACGGCTTAGCGGCCACTTGGTTAATTGAAAATAGCACTAAACATATACAAGGTTAAATGAGCAAATTTGAAAGCAGACCAGTGAATTTGCTTGAGAAGCTTGCTAACATAGCAAAAATTTTTAGTGTTACAATAATCCCATGAAAGTCATAGCTCTCTACCCTGGTACATTTGACCCTTTAACTAATGGACACGCTGATCTTATCAAACGCGCAGCAAACATGTTTGATACAGTTATACTGGCCATCGCCCATAATCCAACAAAAAAACCTTGTTTTACATTGGAAGAACGGGTTGATCTTGCAAAGCAAGTACTTGGCGATATACCTAATGTCAGAGTAATTGGCTTTTCGGGATTGCTCGTGGACTTAGCTAAAGCACAAAATGCAAACGTCTTGATCAGGGGGATCCGTGCAGTGTCAGACTTTGACTATGAGTTTCAACTTGCCAATATGAATCGCAGATTATACCCGCAGTTAGAGAGTGTGTTTCTCACCCCTTCAGAGCGAAACTCTTTTATCTCATCAACGCTAGTCAAAGAAGTGGCACTTCACCATGGAGATGTCAGTGAGTTTGTAGACCCAATTGTAGCTACAGCACTTATGGAGAAATTACATCAATGAAATTAAGGTACCTCAGTGCTATTGGTCTATGCACGTTGTCACTAAATAGCCACGCAGGCCCTTGGATATCAGCCGAAGACAGCGCGCTTAAACACTCTATAGACTTGCTTGTTAGCCATGGTCTAATCAACCGCCCGGTCAATCAGTACCCGCTGTTATGGCAAGGTATTGCACATGACCTAAAACAGATCGATTCAGCGACTCTAAGCACAGAAAGTGCCTTTGCGGTTTCTCATCTTCGTCACGCACTTCAACACGCAAAAAATAAAGCACACTCTGGCGTAAAAATGCATTTCAGAGAAAAACCAAACACTGACACGGGTATGGGTGAAAACAGCAGAGAAAAGTCTGGCGTCACCACATTTGGGGAAATTACCAGTAATAATGTCAGTGCACGAGTACAGGTAAATTACGCCGACGAAGCACTAGATGAAAAGCATGTCAATCACCACGGCAGCCACCTTGCAGTGCTTCTTGGTGATTGGTCTCTAAGTGCTGAACGAATAGATTATTGGTGGGGTCCAGGTAATGAAACGGCCTTGCTGCTGTCAAATAACGCACCGCCAATGAAAGCGGTACGCTTAAGTAGAGCAAACACCAATTATAGTGGACCAAAGTTTCTATCCTTTATTGGACCTTGGCAAATCACTGCTATCGCAGCGAAACACAAGCCAGTCGACAAAGAAGGCGACTTTTGGGGTGCACGCTTTTCTGCGACTCCCATACAAGGCCTAGAACTGGGCTTTGCAACAACTGGAAGCGACTTTTTGTTTACTCATTTGGACACCAGCTCTGAGCTTAAAAAGCAGCGTATCACCAGCGTTGACTTCAAGTACTCTTCAATTCTTGGTGGGCAACCTTTTGCAATTTATGGCGAATACAGCGGAAACAATGACAATGGCGTTTTGCCAGATGAAGCGTTATTTAGCGCCGGTATAGAAAGCTTTTGGTCCGATAAAGATTACCGCATTAAAGGCTATGTCGAATACAGTGATACCACCACGGATTGTTTAGCCCAATCGGCGAGCTTCCAGTGTAACTTTCAACAATTGGGCAAAGGCTCAGACTACAAAGAATATGATCTTTGGCTTGGCGCTGCCATCGGCCCTCAAGCTAAAAGTTTGACAGTGGCTTTTGACTACTTTCAAATTGAAGGTGCGGGCGGATACGGTAAAGTCAAGCTTACTGACTTCGAAGCGATTAACACCGAGCGGTCACTGGTTGAGCTTGGTTTTCAGCACGCGTTAGCAAAAGGGTTATTTAAAGCAAGTATCACTATGTGGGAGGATGAAACAGACCAACAAAGCGATACACACCATGCCCTCGGAGTAAGCTGGGAGTTTCAGTACTAACAAAGGCAAGTGGCTGCTATGACGCGCAGGAGTAGCAGCCTCGTCTTTATGTGGTTTTAATATTTAGCACTTTGCGAGAAATCAGTTGTAAACCCAGAAAATCTCTATTGAGGATCAGTGCCCCCACCATCACCAAGTCGACGATATTGACCATAGATGAATAGAAGTACCAAAGTGCCCATGGTTCATCAGTGCCAAGTAAATGAGAGTCAATAAACATCGCCAGAAATAACATTGCGTTAATCGTTAAGCCGAGCGTGCAATAAATGTAGCATGGCTGTCTTGAGTCACATTTGTAAAAGAAATGCCGAGACATTATGACAATAGCCAACGTAACTATGTCATAGACAAAGTAGATCGCAAAGTCGATCGACTCAAAATTAACAGACGTCGTTAAATCGCTGAGACTGTATGATGCAGCAAGAATGAACGCACACGCCAAGGCTTGCACATTTTTATTAACAGCCAGTATGTAAAAGGATACATGGAGTAAACTGGCCATAAAAAAGCCCCAAATTACGAGGGCTCCTATACTTAATCCGAAGTAATCATATGCCATTATCTACGATGATAGTTGGAAAGCGCTTTTTGGGATAATTGCCACTAGCACGTCCACCAGATATTGCCTTCAAGCTTGCTAAAGATTTAATCACATTAACAGAAAGCGTCTTTGTTTTACCAGCACTTTTCGATGAATCAATATTTTTGATATTTAAATTAGCCATTGTTTTCCCTTTAATAAATATATTCATTTCGGCCTACACAATAATTTTCACAGCCAAAACTAATTGCGACTGTAAATAAGCAACAAACAAGCCAAAACCTTCAAAATAAATACAAATATTTTACCAAAAAGACCAATCGATTAACAATTGCACAATTTAAATTTGCAGCTCCATCATTGCATGACGAATTATCAAATATTACTTCTTGCCACTTTCATATGGCTCTGAGCTGGAGGAGAAAATTTATAACTCGTTATAAAGTATCAAGTTATAAATTTTTCTCTAACCAAATATATGTAAAATGTACGATGCGTCAGTGTACCTTGGCCAATCATTTGGTGCTGTGCTTTTACACCTCTCGCCACTTTTTCAATAAAAATAAATTAGGTTAAGAGCTTGATAATTTTCATTATTAAAATAATCAAAATATAGCAACAAAGATGTGTAAGGTATGATGGGTACAGATTAAGAGTCTAGTGAGGCAGCCACCCTACCTCACTACAATAGAAGATATCTAAAAATTTAGCCTTTTGACTTAAACTGCTGTATTGCAGTGCGGACTTGAGGCAATGATGTGCCGCCCAAAGCCTGTCTAGCGGCAATACAGGCGGCAATTTCTAGCCGCGGATATACGTCATCATCAATTTGTGGACAAATTGATTGAAACTCTGCGATAGAAAGCTCCTCTAGGCACTTTTGTTGCGCAATTGCGACTTGCACTAGCTGCCCGACAATATGGTGCCCCTCTCGAAACGGGATCCCTTTCGCTACCAAATAGTCAGCAAGCTCGGTGGCATTTGCATGCCCACCCTGTGCGGCTTTAAGCGTGGCATCAGCATTCACTTTTACACCGCGAATACATGACTCAGCCATATGAATACAAGCAATCCAAGTTGGCAGTGCATCAAACAGCCCCTCTTTGTCCTCTTGCATATCTTTGTTATATGCCAAAGGAAGCGCTTTCAAAGTCATCATCATCGCGCTAAATGCACCAAACACGCGGCCTGTCTTACCCCGGATCAATTCCAAAGCATCGGGGTTTTTCTTTTGTGGCATTAAAGACGAACCAGAAGTAACATTATCTGCCAGTTCTATAAAGCCAGACTCACCACTGTTGTAAAAAATCATATCCTCTGCCAGCCGAGATAAATGCATCATAGATATGGATGCACAGCTTAATATCTCTACCACAAAGTCTCTATCTGATACTGCATCCAAACTGTTTCGAGTGGCGCGTTGAAAGCCAAGCTGCTGTGCCAGTTCCTCTCTATCTATAGGGTAAGCGGTGCCCGCAAGTGCGCCAGACCCCAAAGGACATTCGTTTAAGCGATCAATGGCATCGCTCAACCGCGAAATGTCTCTGTTCAACATTTCTACGTAGGCCATACACCAATGGCTAAACAACACAGGTTGTGCTCGTTGCAAATGTGTGTAGCCAGGTAAAATCGTGCCGAGCTCTCGCTGCGCTAACTCTACCAATGCACCTTGAAATGACTTTAACGCAGTTACGATCTGCTCGGCAGTTTGACGACACCACAAGCGAAAATCTGTTGCAACTTGATCATTTCGACTGCGACCTGTATGCAACTTTTTGCCAAGCTCCCCGACCTTCTCAATGAGCTTTGCTTCAACAAAAGAGTGAATGTCTTCAAAGCCACTATTTGCAATCGAGGCCATATTTTCTAAAGACTCATCCAACAGCGCATTTAGCCCAGCAACCAACTGGTCATACTCATCACTGGACAAGACTTCGACTTGTCTTAAAGCGCCCGCCCAAGCTATTGAACCGACGATATCTTGTTCAACCAGCTGATAATCAAACGGCAGTGAGTCATTGAATTGTTTAAACGCTTGATCAGGCCCTGTTGAAAAGCGCCCACCCCATAATGCCATAATATATAACTCCTTGTGCGCGAATTAGGACTGATTTTGTTTATTCAATGCCGCAATCCGGCTTGAAAGTGAAAACAGACGAATAAAACCTTCCGCATGTGATTGATCATAAACATCATCTTCACCAAAGGTCGCAAAATCTTCACTATACAAACTATTGATCGACTGTTTCTGTACGGCAACCACTTGACCTTTATATAGCTTTAATACCACTTCACCAGTTGCACATTCAGCCAATGCTTTCGCGGCTGCCAAAATAGAGTCTTTTAGTGGTGTAAACCAACGGCCATCGTAAACCAGATGAGAAAACTCACTGGCATAGGTTTCTTTCCATTTACGACTCGATTTATCTAACACCAATTCGTCAATCGCTTGCAGTGCAGCCATGATCACTGTGCCTCCAGGAGTTTCGTAACAACCTCGTGACTTCATGCCTACAAGCCGGTTCTCGACGATATCTACTCGACCAACACCATGCTTTGCAGCAATTTTATTTAACGTTACTAAGCATTGGTAGGGGCTGTATCTCTCGCCGTTAATTGCCACAACTTGCCCCTGTTCAACCAAAACAGACACAAACTCTGGTGAGTCTGGCGCTTGTTCAGGAGAAGATGTCCACGTCCAAACCTGATCACTCGGCTGGTTCCAAGGATCTTCAAGTTCTCCGCCTTCATGAGAAATATGCCAAATATTTGCATCACGGCTGTAAATTTTGGTTGCCGACGCAGTACATGGAATATCTCTTTGCGCAAGGTAGTCAAGCAGTGACTCACGACTTGATAGGCTCCACTCACGCCAAGGCGCGATTACTTTCAGATCAGGTGCCAACGCTGCAAAGCATGACTCAAAACGCACTTGGTCATTACCTTTGCCCGTGCATCCATGGGACAAGGCATCAGCACCGACTTTGCGCGCAACTTCAACCTGCGCTTTTGCAATAATCGGCCGCGCCATTGAGGTCCCCAACAAGTACGTACCCTCATAGATAGCTCCAGTTTGGAGCGTTGGGTAAATATAATTGCTCACCAACTCTTCTTTTAAGTCAACAACATGGCACTCACTGGCACCCGAGGCTATGGCTTTTTCCTCTACACCGGCAAGTTCTTCTTCACCTTGACCGACGTCGGCGACGAAGGCGACCACTTCGCAGCCGTAGTTTTCTTTTAACCAGGGTACGATTGCAGACGTATCCAAACCGCCAGAATACGCCAGTACGACCTTCTTTACTTCACTCATTTTCATTACCTTTCTAATATTGTTTGTTTAACAAAGTCACCAGTAGCGCATTCTGGGCGTGCATCCGGTTCTCAGCTTGTTGAATAATTTTTGCGTGCTTGCCATCCATAACCTCAGAGGTAATTTCATACTCTCTATGTGCAGGTTGGCAATGCAACACTGTCTGTGCACCAGTCTGTTCTAGCAGCTGCGTATTAATTTGGTATGGCATAAATGTATCTTTTGCTTGTTCAAGTGATACATTGCTACCCATTGAAACCCAAGTATCCGTATACAGCACATTGGCACCTGCGGCCGCTTCCACTCGGTCGCTGATCAAAATACTCGCTCCGTTAACTGCGGCCATTTGCTCAGCCTGTTTAACGATTTGTGCATCAGGGGAGTGGCCTTTGGGACATACCGCAACAAAGTCTGTTCCTAAGCTCGCGGCCAATAACATTAAGGAGTGTGTCACATTGTTCCCCTCTCCCAAGTACGCTAACTTAAGGCCACTAACGTCTCCATATACCTCCTGCAACGTCATAAAATCAGCTAAAGCCTGACATGGGTGATAAAGGTCACACAAACTATTTACCACAGGTACATCAGCATATTCAGCTAAGGTTGACAGTGTACTGTGCTGATTTACGCGAGCGACAATACCATCTGCCCACGTCGAAATGTTCAATGCAAAATCTTTGATGGACTCACGGCTTCCCATTGCTCCGTTCTGCTGATCCAAGTAAACCGCATGACCACCTAGCTTATTAATTCCAATATCAAAAGATAAGCGAGTTCGTAGACTTGGCTTCTCGAACAAAGTAACAATGGATTGACCTGCCAATGCCTGTGCAAAGTCCTGCGGTTGTGCTTTTATTTGATGGGCTAGATTGAAAAGATCTAAAAGTTTATTTTTATCGAGTTCTAAGCCCGTAATGAATGACTGATTCATGTTCTATCCTAAGGTAAAATTTGTGTTCCGACATGCTCACCTTGTAATAAGGCGATTAAGTTTTCTGGCTTTTGCCAGCTTGAGATATAAACACCACGTCGTAAGTGTTGGGCAGCGTGAAGACTGGTCTTAACTTTGACCTCCATCCCGCCCACAATAACCTTCTGTTGGATAAGTTCATTTATTTGCTCAACATTCAACGAATGCAAAGGTTGTTTTTGTGCATCTAAAACCGCTTCGACATCGGTCATAAAAACCAACTCTGCACCAATCGTTTGAGCGATTGCGGCTGCGGCTTCATCTGCATTTATGTTGTAAAGCCCACCGTCTTGGCCGATACCTACCGAGCTGACTAGAGGGATCCGGCCTAATGCCAAAAGACTCTCTAGCAAGCCAAGCCCTGCTTCGGCGATGCAGGTACCAACCTGGCCCAAGGCTTTGAGCTTTTGTTTGGCTAAAAAACCGGCTTCGTATAAACATGTTCCAACGGGTTGTAAGCCAGCAACAATGGCTTGAGACATCAACTGTTTATTTGCACATCCGGCCAATGCGCCAACAATGTATGGTAACTGCTCTTTTGGGCTGATCCGCAATCCTTGATGTTTTGCTGTAGCAAAACCCGCATCTTCTAACCAGCGGTCGACTAAAGCCCCTCCACCATGCACAACTACAAATTGCTTGTCTTGCTCTTGACTCAATTCATACAATACTTGGAACAGAGATAGCGCGGCTTGCTCTGTATTTAAAACCGCGCCGCCAATTTTAATAACCCAGGTTTTCTTAGCTAGTTTATTCATCCTTTTAACCCCAAAGTCGGTGTAAATTCACTGGCAATGTTCATACATTGAAGTGCTTGCCCTGCGGCCCCCTTAAGGAGGTTGTCAATTGCCACAACCACGATCAATTGCTGATCTTGTTGTTGCCAGCCAATATCAACATAAGGCGAGTTAGCAGCACCTTTGATAGACGGCAATTTGTCTCCTTTTAGTCTGATCAAAGGCTCATCAGCAATACATTGGAAAGCAGCTTCGACGTCATGTGGCGTGGTTCCCTCTTTCAACTGTACATAGATAGTTTCGAGGATCCCCCGTGAGAAATTGCCTAAATGGGGTGTGAATAAAACTGGGTGTCCTAAATATTGCGTTATTTCAGGGCCGTGGCGATGATTGAATAATCCATAAGGTGAGAGGGAGACTTCGCAAAAATGCGTCGTCAAAGATGCTTTTCTTCCTGCCCCAGTCACGCCGGAAACCGCGTTGATGATAATTTGCGCATCAGTTAATAAACCCGCATTTTTAAGCGGTTTTAGTGCGTTGAGTGCGGCGGTTGGATAACATCCTGCTACGGCAATCAGCTGAGCATCTTTAATCGCATGAGCATTCCACTCAGCCAAACCATATTGGGCTTCATCTAATAAGGCTTGGTGTGGATGCTCAAAGCCATAAAACTGTTGGTATTGAGACGCATCCGCTAAGCGAAAGCCTCCTGACAAATCAAAAACTTTAAGGCCTAGGTCGAGCAGTTTAGGAGCGAGGGAAACACTTACCTTGTGATCTGTGCACAAGCACACATACTCAGACTGCGCAGCGATCTGTACAAACGCTTGTTCTGTTAATGGTGCTAATTGTATATCCAACAGTCCTGCGTGCTCTGGATAAAGGTCACTGAGCAACTTACCTTTGTCTAAGCTTTGCTCTGACACATAGCAGCCAATCAAATTAAATTCAGGATGATTTGCTAGTAATTTGGCTAATTCTGCACCACTATATCCACTGGCGCCGATAATAGAAACATTTAACATCGATAACTCTTTTATAGTTGATTGATTGGGGAGTCAAACTTGCTATAGATGAAATGTTCTTCGCATCGCCCACCCCTAAGATAATTATTCTTTAAAAATGAATTGATATTCATACTAAACACATATAAATTTTTATGCAACATCTTTGAATAAATATTTTGGAGTATTATGTCTTTGCCCAATTTTCTCGATATGTATAAAAGGCTGATCGCCAATCCATCGGTTAGTGCCATCGATAAATCTTTAGACCTCAGCAATAAAGCAGTTATAGACGAACTTGCCAACTGGTGCCGAGAGCTGGACTTTGAGGTGGAGATCACTGAATTGACTCACTCCCCCGGCAAGTTCAATTTGCTAGCAAGGCGAGAACCGCTAGATAAAAATTTAAGTGAAGGCGGTTTGATGCTCGCAGGTCACACCGACACAGTGCCTTTCGATGATATACGATGGAACTCAGATCCTTTTGAATTAACAGAAAAAGATAATAAGCTGTTTGGCCTTGGTAGTATTGATATGAAGGGGTTTTTCGCATTTGTACTAAATGCCATTCGTCAGCTTGAACACAGCCAACAAACTACCCCACTAATGATCCTTGCCACCGCAGATGAAGAAACCACAATGGCGGGCGCTCAACAAGTTGCACAGCACACCTCACTTAAACCGAAGTATTGCGTCATCGGTGAACCAACCGATATGGTGCCAGTATTTACACACAAAGGGCATATGAGCAGCGCTATCCGTATTACCGGACGATCAGGCCACAGCTCAGATCCGGAAAAAGGGTTGAATGCCATTGAAATTATGCAGCAAGTGATTACACAGGTGTTGCAATTAAAAGAAGAGTTAAAGAATAAATATTCAGTTGAGCATTTTGCTGTACCACATCCAACTCTAAACCTAGGTCACATCCATGGCGGGGATAACGCCAATCGAATTTGTGGCTGCTGTGAGTTGCACATTGATATTCGTCCGCTGCCTGGGCTCAGTATTGTTGAATTAGAACAGATGTTACTTACTGCACTCAAGCCTATTAACGAACAATATCCGGGCAGCGTAGATGTCATTGATCTTCATGATCCAATTCCCGCGTTTAGCGGTAGAACCGATTCGGGACTCGTAAAGCTAGCAGAGAAGTTATCAAAACAAAAAGCTATTGCTGTCAATTACTGTACAGAAGCGCCCTTTTTGCAACAACTAGGGTGTGAAACCATAGTAATGGGTCCAGGCTCTATTGCCCAAGCCCACCAGCCTGATGAGCATTTGGCAATGGACAAGATCAAACCAAGCCAAGAGATCATTTTAAACTTGATCCAAACGTGTTGCTTCAATAAAGAAAAAGCCAGCTAATTGCTGGCTCTTTTTTATTTTAATGTTACTTTACGTTCATTGTAGTAATCGATGAGGTCATCAATTGCCTGCTGGCAATACTCTTTGATGCCAGAAACTAGCATGTGCTTTTCACCAAAGCCGACTTTCTCACCATTGCTGAGCAGTTCAAAACGTAAAATGATTTTCCCACGTTTACCTTCATAGCTAAACTCAGGATCTGCAGCCTCAAGTGTCACTTCTTCAATGTCCAGCGTATCTAAATGGATCGACATAGATTCATAGATAACCATAGGGCGTGCCGGGTTTATCATTACCTCTTGTTGACCCATTAAAGGAATGATTACATGTGGGAATGCCTTACCAGAAAAAGCCACATAGTTCTTGATTAAACTCTCGACCAATTGAGCACATTGTTTACTTTGACCTGAGCGCTTCACTGAAAGCATGGTTTTTTCATTTGAAATAATATCAAACGCATCACTGCCTTCAGGAAACTCTAATTGAGAGGTTTCGTCTACCATCCCAGCAAATGTAAAGTGCATATTTTCACTCACACCGTATTTATCAAGTACCAATGAAAATAGTAAATCACCAGGAACACAGAACTTTTTTGCGTCTATATCGTGCAAAGGGTTAAAGTCATCTGCCACTTGCTTGGCAAATTGGCTACCTTGTTCACGGCTGATCACGAGTTTATTGGTTTCTTGTTGATAGTAAGGTGTAAGCATAGTTAACTTCTTTCTTGCATGAAAATCGCGCTATATTAGCAGAAAATAAGCACAGAGAGGTCATATCACTGGATAAAATACGCTATCTCTTCACGTTCAACCCAAGTCTTGTGGAAATGAGACTGCGCCTCAGTGGAGTTGATGCGTGAATTTGACCTCAAAGTGCAACAATAGTTAAGTAGACGTATCACAGCCTAAAAACTACAGAATGGCACCCAGCGGCTCTAAGCCCCAAAAAACGATAAGAGTAGCAGCAAGCGCGGCAAAAATAATATAACCCCACATCCCATTTCTCAACTTTGGAGAGTGCTCAGATGCTGTCATTTTTCCCGTCAATAAAGTGCGTAGCAGTTTAACACCTTTAAGGCGATAGATTGCAATGGCGAGGATATGGATAACAATACCCAGTAACAATATATCGATATTGGTTTTATGAATATTTCCAGCCAGCTGTACCCAGTCATAGCTAACATATTGCACTAGCGGTCCATCCATTAGAATATCATCTGAGGTTAATAAACCTGAGATTAGCTGTACAAAAATAACCACAAAGAAAAACAGCACCATCAAACTCCCTGCGGGGTTGTGGCCAACATGGGGTGCTTTACTTTTGAGCGCTCTAAATATCGCTCTAGGGTGATGGCACAGTGCACTGAGCTTTGCCGTGTCACTACCAACCACGCCCCATATCACTCTTGCCACCATAAGGGCCAATAATAAATAACCTGTGACAAAGTGGAGATCAAGCCACCCCTCATCTCCTGACACGTATAAAACTGCAATTCCGATCACTAACAACCAGTGAAAGCCACGAATAAACCCATCCCACACTTTAATCATAATTGCCCCTATTATTGATTGTGTGACAGCAGAGGTTACCTGAGGAATAAATCAAAAACGATGCTTTTGCGTTATAAAGCGCAAAATTATTGTGGCAAGACAACAATGAGGAATTAAATTATCAAAAATTACGGGCCAACCGATGTGGCCCGCATATGAGCTGACTATATTATAAACTAGCGGCTATAATCTGACGGCTCTTGTCAAGAGTAACGGATTGCTGTTCACCAAGGGCTGTCATCCCATGACGCTCAAGTTGGTTGGTAATAGCCTCAACAGCTTCTTCTCCCACACCGTAGTCACTCAGCCGAGTCTTCATATTAACAGAATGGAAGAATTGCTCCGTAAGCTCAATAGCAGATGCTATCGCCAGCTCTTCGTCTGATATATCTAGACCTAAAACACGCTCTGCATATTGTAGGATTTTGGCGCGTTTTGATTGTTGCTGTGCAAACATCATTCTCGGTAATATCACGGCAAGTGTTTGAGCATGGTCTAAGCCATATACGGCAGTGATTTCATGTCCAATCATATGTGTCGACCAATCCTGCGGTACGCCCGCGCCTATTAGACCATTTAACGCCATAGTCGCTGACCACATCACATTGGCACGTACTTTATAGTCGACATCGTCAGATACCAGCTTTGGACCTTCTTCCATTAACGTCATCAGTAGCCCTTCTGCGAAACGATCTTGCAGTTTTGCATCAACTGGATACGTTAAATACTGCTCCATGGTGTGAACAAACGCATCTACCACACCATTGGTCAGTTGACGCACAGGTAATGTTTTCATCACTTGTGGGTCAAGCACTGCAAACTTAGGTTGAACATAAGCTGAGGCAAACGGCAGTTTATCTTGAGTATCACTATTTGATACAACGCTGAAGCTGTTCGATTCGGATCCCGTCGCGGGCAGTGTTAACACCACACCTATTGGCAGCGCTGATTTCACCTCACCCCCCTTGCTCAAAATATCCCAAGGTTCACCACTAAACTCAGCTGCTGCCGCAATAAACTTGCTACCATCAATTACTGAGCCGCCACCGACAGCGAGAATAAAGTTAAACCCTTCAGCCTTAATTTTTGCCACAGCCTGCATGCATGTTTGGTAAGTAGGGTTTGGCTCTATACCGGCAAACTCCTCCCAGCTAAAGTCACTTAGCGCATCACTTACTTGATCGTAAATGCCGTTTTTATGAATACTTCCGCCACCGTAAACAACTAATACTTTGGCACTTTTTGGTATTGCGTTAGTCACTTGACTTATTTGGCCTTCACCAAAAAAAATCTCTGTTGGATTGTAAAAATTAAAGTTCAGCATGCATGCTCCTGCAATGACGGTCGGTTTGTTAATTCGCACACAGTCTAATAACTAGGGCAAAGAAAATCATTATTCATAACGCAATTCACTTTTGCACAACAGCAATAATCAATTAATATAGTGATAGATAATTGCACAGGTAGAATTAAAAGATGTGGCAGGGCTTGGATATATTTTTAGCGGTTGTAGAGCATAGTAGCTTTAGCAAGGCAGCCACCGCACTTGATGTATCGACATCACATGTTAGCCGCCAAATCCAACAACTGGAAACTCGTTTGGGTACAGTGTTATTACAAAGAACGACGCGCAGTATTAAGCTCACTGAAGAGGGGCTCGCATATGCCAATAAGTTAAAAGTGATCCAGCAAGAGTTACTCGATGCCAATAACGAACTACAAGGCGTTCAACATACTCCTAAGGGGCCCATTAAAATAACCGGTGCTGGAGACTTTATGGCTAACCGGGTTGCTCCCATTATTGCCAAGTTTTGTAAACTATACCCGGAGGTGCATGTACATATTGATTTTAATGCCCGCAACGTCGATTTGGTAGAAGATGGTTTCGACTTAGCTATTCGCTTTGGTCGCCTGCAAGACTCACGGCTGATTGCGAGAAAACTCAGCACACGCTATATGAAACTGCTAGCCAGCCCTGAATATTTAAAAAATGCCCCACCACTAGAAAAACCGCAGGACTTATCCAAACATAACTGTTTAATTGCTATCTCAAATCGCTGGCGATTTCTGGGCGACAAAGGGATCGATGAAATCAAAGTAACGGGAAGCTGGCGCAGTAATAACCCTCAAGCAATCCTACATGCCTGTAAGTCTGGTCTAGGTATCGCTCACCTTGCGCAAGATATCGCTGAACGCAGTATTGTCAATGGTGAACTAATTTCACTATTAGATGACCATCAAGTTACGGACAATGCGACTTGGTTGGTTTATCCACGAAAGGACCTTATTCCACTGCGCGTTAGGCTGCTGATTGACTTCTTACTTAAACACACAAGTTGATCTTTAATCTTGCGAGTCCAATATATTTGATCTAACATTTAAATCGCACACGATTAAATCATAAGAGATTAAATATGTTTTACGAGTTCACAGCAAATACACTGCAAGGCAAACCATATGCTTTTTCTAACCTTAAAGGTAAAGTTGTTCTTGTCGTGAATACTGCCAGCAAATGCGGATTAACCCCACAATATGAAGGCTTGCAGCAGCTTCATCAAGAACTGTATGGTGACGGACTGGAAATTATTGGCTTTCCCTGTAATCAATTTGGACAGCAAGAGCCTGGCAGTGCATCAGATATTCAACAGGGATGCCTGATCAATTATGGCGTAGATTTTACTATGATGGAAAAGATTGACGTCAACGGTGAACATGCACATCCAATCTATCAATACTTGAAAACAGCGCTGCCTGGGTTGTTGACCAATAATATCAAATGGAACTTTACTAAATTCCTTATCGGTAAAGATGGGCAACCTCTTAAACGTTATGCACCGACGACAAAACCAGAGAAAATTAAAGCAGATATTATACAGGCATTACAGAGCAGCTAATGAGTGATAAGTTTCCTGAACTCAATTTGGATAACCAGCTTTGTTTCAGTCTATACGCCGCATCTAGACACGTGACAAGGCTTTATCAGCCACTATTAAAAAAGTATGATTTAACTTACCCACAATACATTGTAATGCTGATTTTGTGGCAACAAGATGGGCTTCTTGTCAAAGAAATTGGCAATCGTGCTCAGCTTAAAAGTAATACACTCACACCGCTGTTAAAACGTTTAGAGCAAGGAAACTTACTAAAACGCCAAAGAGACACTGAAGACGAAAGGCAATGTTATGTATTTCTGACAGAAAAGGGAAAAAGCTTGGAAACTCAGTGCGCTTGTATTCCATCACAAATGCTCAAGCAAACTGATATGCCGTTGGAAAAAATCATTGAGCTTAAACAGCTACTAGATCAATTGATACTGCTTCAAGATCCGCATGGCAAGTAAACCCACTTGCCATGCATTATCGGTTAGCCGATAGTTGGGTACTCTCGGTACGCCTTTTCTAGCTTTTTAGCCAGCTTTTTAGACACACCGATGTGGTTAAGGGCTACACGTAGACGAGCACGAGAAAGGTCAGATCCAAGTACCTCCATCGCATCAACCACTGATGTTGAAGAAGTTTTGCCTGTGATCGCCACAAAAATCGGCTCTAAAAACTCTTTAATCTTCAATTCATGGAAAGTTGCGACACTTTTCGCAATCGCAAAAATTTCCGATTTATTCCAACTACGTAGCTTCTCAAGCTCCCAAATAAAGAATTGCAGTGCTTGTGTGATCACCGCATCATCTGCTTTGCCCGCGGTCAGTAGTGCAGGGTCGTAATCAGGAATGCCACCGACAAAATGGCCAGCAAGGTCAACTAGATCAGACAGCGTATTGATACGTGCTTTTGCTTCTGGTAATACTCTAGCCAGTGTTTGCGCATTAAACTTCCAATCAACAAAACGTTGGATCAGCTCTTCGTCGCTCAAATTTTCGCGGATCCACAAACCGTTTAACCAGCTTAGTTTGTCAACATCAAAAACAGGCCCACCAAGTGAAACTCGTTTCATATCGAAGTGTTCGATCATCTCTGCCAAGGTAAACTTTTCACGCTCATCAGGCATTGACCAACCCATGCGACCAAGATAGTTGAGCACTGCCTCAGGTAGGAAGCCCATCTCTTTATAATAATTGATCGAAGTTGGGTTTTTACGCTTAGAAAGCTTAGATTTATCTGGGTTACGAAGCAGGGGTAAATGACCCAGTACAGGCGCTTCCCAGCCAAGATCCTGATACAACTTTAATAACTTAGGCGCAGAGTTGATCCACTCTTCACCGCGGAAAATGTGGCTGATCTGCATGTGGTGATCATCAACCACGTTGGCCATAAAGTAAGTTGGGAAACCATCAGCCTTTAATAGCACTTGCATATCAACATTTTCCCACGGGATTTCAATTTCACCACGTAGGTAATCGTTAAACTTAAATGTGCCTTCTTCAGGGATCGTCATACGGATCACATAGGGTTTACCGGCATCCAAATTGGCTTGGATCTCTTCTTTGCTCAGGCGCAAACCACGACCATCATACTTAGGGCGAAGGCCTTCAGCCATTTGCTCTTCGCGCATTTGGTCAAGCTCTTCTGCTGTTGCGAAGCAATAAAATGCTTTGCCTTCTTCTACCAACTGATGCGCAAATTTTTGATATAACTCAGTGCGCTCAGATTGACGATAAGGGCCAAATTCACCGCCCACGTCCGGACCATGATCCCAATTAAGGCCCAACCAACGTAAGCTATCCATAATAGCCTGCTCTGATTCAGGGGTGCTTCTAACCTGATCAGTGTCTTCAATACGAAGTACAAACTCACCACCTTGCTGCTTGGCAAAACAGTAGTTAAATAAGGCAATATATGCAGTTCCTAAATGCGGATCACCCGTTGGAGAAGGCGCAACACGTGTACGGATTGTCATGATAAATCTCTTAAATTTGTTACTTTAAAATAATAAATGGAATGCTAGCACAGCCTCAATACAGGGAAAATAGCCAACATAAAGAACCGAAAGTTAAGCTGGTTGTTCTAATCGCTGCAAATAGCTCACAATATCACTTGATTCATAGAGCCAAGTAACCTGACCTTGTTCTTCAATTCTTAAACACGGTACTTTAACTTTACCACCTTGCTCCAGCAGTTCTTGACGGTAAGTTGTATTGTCCTTTGCATCACGAGTTTCAAGCTTGAGCCCCTCTCGTTTTGCTGCGCGTCTGACTTTGACACAAAATGGACAAGCCTTAAACTGATAGAGCTTGAGGTTTTGCGTAATATTGTCCAGTTGTTGTTGCGCTTGCGTTGAGCGCTTTTTGCTTCTTGGTGTAAAGATAAAATCAAATAGTAAGATAAGTCGACCAAGTAACCAACGGATCAGTTTCATGAATATTCTCCCAATCAAATTTCCGGCTAGAATATCACATTGTTGCACAACATACGCGCAAAAGATCCCAAAAACGCTGGCTAATTATGTGTTCAAAAGTACGACAATATTATCGTTAAACGCTTTAAAAGAGTTCGATGTCTGTGTCCGCTTTGGCTTGACCAGCTATGCCTAACTCTTCAAAGTCGACCACCTGATCTCGGCCATGTTTCTTGGCGTGATACAAAGCTAAATCGGCTTCATGCACCAATTCAGAAACTTGAGCTATCTCTTCCAAAACTGTGTAACCAATGCTAATCGTCAAGCGCTGTACCTGAGGAAAATTAAAATTGGCGATGACCTTGCGAACACGGTTAAGTAATGACTTAGCTTCAGCTCTGTCATGTGCCTGGAATAGCACTGCAAACTCTTCCCCACCATATCGAAAGACAAAGTCTTCCGCTCGAAAGTTATCCTTAAGTTGCTGTGCAACTAGCAGTAAAACTTCATCACCAATTACATGACCAAAATCGTCATTGACTATTTTAAAATGGTCAATATCGAATAATGCTAAATACCACTTTCTCACGCCTTGTTGCTCACGCTCAATCACAAACCCCTCCCCTGTTGTGATTTCAATGACTTTATCATCAAAGGTCTGCCGATTGAGCAACTGAGTCAGAGGATCTATACGGCTCAGTGCAAGGGTGTTTAATTGGTGATAAAACACGTTTATCAAATGTGCTATTAAGTGACTGCGCGCTGTCGGTAGCTTCTCTCCAATCCACAGTAACCCCATGACTGCCTTATTATTTCTCAGAACAATGCAAAGATGGCTTTCTCCGCGCAATATATGTTGGTGTTTTAAGGTTTCCGCTCTTGCTAGCAGATATTCGAGGTCGGGGGGTGAAACTGCTGATGATAACGTCAATAGTTTCAGGCGTTCTTTTTCTGATAAACTTGGCGCCAAATACATTGCCATAGGAATATTGGGAAGTAGTTCAGTCAGGATTTGTTGAATGCGTTTGTATAGATCATTTTCACTGCGCATTTGCAGTAAGCTAATCGCAAAATCATGTCCGCATGGCGATATATCCACACTTAAGCCTCCCAATACTCTCACATTGTATAGCTTAGCCCCTCTATGTTAGGTTGCAACGTGCTCCAATAAGACAAGGTCGTCTCTATGAATAACCACGTTTGCAGTTTGATAACCGAGTGCCTTACTGATTTGAGCACTGTGCAATCCTTTGATTTGTTGTAACTCTTGATGATCAAATGCCACTAGCCCCTTGGCAATCACTCGCCCTTGCAAGCTTTTAAGTTCAATTAGATCCCCTCTCGAGAATTGCCCACTTACATCCGTAATACCCTTAGCCAATAAACTTGCTCCCTGTGTACATACGGCATCAACCGCGCCATCATCACAGATCAAAGCACCGCTGCACCTCGGACCCGATAGCAACCATTTTTTGCGTCCATCCAACGGCGCATCAAAACGAATAAACTTAGTGCTTTTCGCCTGTCCCGATTGAATGTTTACGATCACATTGGATTCACTCCCTTTTGCGATCACCGTTTCAATGCCTGCCCGTTGCGCAATTTGAGCCGCCTGCAACTTGGTTGCCATACCGCCAGTACCTAATGTCGTACCTGAGCCACCCGCTATAGCTATAATATCCTCATCAATTTCATCTACAGTTTCAATTAAACGCGCATCTGGATTTTGCCTAGGATCGGCAGTAAATAAACCAGCTTGATCAGTCAACAACAGTAACCTATCGGCATTTGCTAAAATTGCGACCATCGCGGATAAATTGTCGTTGTCGCCCACTTTTATCTCAGACGTCGCTACCGCATCATTTTCATTGATAATTGGCACCACATCGTGACTCAGAAGTTGATTTAGCGTATCTCTGGCATTGAGATAACGAGCTCTGTTCTCCACATCAGCCCTGGTCAACAATAGCTGTGCAACCGAAATGTCATAGATTGAAAATAAACTTTGCCATAAATGTATTAACTGACCTTGTCCAATTGCTGCTAACATTTGCTTTTCAGCTATGGAACTTCCTATTTCTTTGTTCAAAGCTGCTCGCCCGGCAGCAACCGCGCCACTAGACACCAGAACTACTTGCCAACCAGCAGAGCGCAGCTCAACACACTGACTTGCCAGTTCGACCAACCGAGGCTTATTCAACAGTGTCCCACCAGCGGTTAACACGCTAGTTCCAAGCTTCACCACAACCACTTTGCGACTAGCCATCTATTTTACTTCCACAAATCCAATACAAGGCTATTTTTATATCATGGGCTAAATTAATTGGATACAAAACGATCAGACAAATATAAATTATTTCAAGGTGTGGGGTCATTTGATGTTTAATGAGCAGAACTCTTCTGATCGATGTCAATCTCGTGGCCACTAAAGTGTGTATACTCAAAGTCGGAGGTAAACATGAAAAAATCACACTACAAAAAGGAATTGATCATGCTGCCGCTGCTCCTTATCAGTATCGGGCTGTGCATAGGCGGGCACTTTATTTTGCAACCAAGCTACCAAGACACTTCTTGGGCAGAGTACAGCCTTGCGGCTTTACCATTTTTGATGTTTGCGATTGTGATCATTGCAATTAAACTGGCGGTTAAGGCGGATAAAGAGGAATAACACCTCTCATCAGTTCCGATCTAGGCATTGGCTTGAAATATGCCTAAATAATAAATTCCAAAGCTTGATATACACTTATAAATAAAGCATTTATATTATTTGGAAAAATAACAACAAAAAGGCCATATCGTGAGAAGATTATTTTTGCTCTGTTTGTGCTTGGCAAGTTATGTCAGCCACGCACAATTTACAGTCGTTCATAATGTCAAAGGGTACACACCGACACGCTCTGGGAAAATTGCGCAATTTTCTACTTTAGTGATCAAAGATGGAAAAGTCGTTAAAACAGGTAATGCAGACACGCTAAAACAATACCCACAGTCAACGGTTATTGATGGTCAAGGACTTACCATGTTACCTGGCTTGATAGACGCACATGGTCATGTGATTGGACTAGGTGAAAACCTCTCCAGACTTGACTTAAGACACACTAAATCCATCGCTGAAGTTGGTCAACGTCTAAAGCAATACGCCGAAAATAACCCCACAGGGTGGATCATTGGCCGAGGATGGGATCAGACAAAGTGGACACCCAACCAATTCCCAACAGCACAAGACCTTGATAAGTTCGTAGCTAATAGACCCGTGGTTCTTACCCGTGTCGACGGTCATGCAATTTGGGTTAACTCCAAAGCCATGGCACTGGCCAGAATAAACAAAGATACCGTGACACCAGATGGCGGGGAGATTGTGCGACTGGCCGATGGCACGCCCAGCGGCATATTTATTGACAAAGCGGAACCGCTCATCCTAAAACATGTGCCCGAACGAACACCAGCTCAATTAAACACAGCGCTTGATAAGGCCGCTGCCCACCTCCTCAGCTTAGGGATCACCTCAGTACACGATGCAGGTATCGATGAAGCGACTTGGCGCCTGTATAAAAACAGGTCAGAGCAACGCTCTATGCCGCTTAGAATATACGCTATGTTAAGTGCATCTGACCCCAGTCTCGAAAAAATGCTTAAAGCCGGTATTGTGAAAGAACAAACTGACTATCTCACGATACGCAGTGTAAAAATTTATGCTGACGGTGCGCTAGGTAGTAGAGGCGCAGCTCTATTAAAAGATTACAAAGATAGGCCGGGACACCGAGGTCTAATGCTCGAGCAACAGCCGGCGCTAGAAGCACTAATACGTCAGAGTGTTAAACATGGCTTCAGTGCGCACACCCATGCCATTGGTGATCGTGCCAATCGCATTGTATTGAATAGCTATAAAACCGTGTTCAAGGAAACCGGTGGTAAGTTACTACGCAATCGAATTGAACACGCTCAAATTGTCGATACAGATGATATCCCTCGATTTAAAAGCCTGAAAATAATTCCATCAATGCAACCTGTACATGCAACTTCAGATATGCATATGGCGCAACAGCGATTGAGAGAGTCTCAACTGACTGGGGCTTATGCATGGCAAACATTTCTTAAACATGGAATTAAGGTCGCTGCGGGCTCTGATTTCCCTGTTGAATTAGCCAATCCATTCGATGGCTTATACGCGGCAATAACAAGAATGGATAAAACACAACAACCGAAACAAGGATGGCGCAACACTGAGAAGTTGAGCAGAGAGCAAGCACTCACTGCATTTACTTTAGATGCAGCGTACGCGGCTTTTCAAGAATTTAAAGTCGGCAGCTTAGAACATGGAAAGTGGGCTGACTTTATTTTGATTGACCGCGATTATTTCCAAATTGAAGAGGCCCAGTTGCACAATATACAAGTACAGCAAACTTGGATTGCAGGTAAACCTAAATACAAACGTAATTAGTCCTTAGATCGGACCAGTTTGAAAAGGTGGTAAATATTGACCAATGCCAGCAAGCCATTGGTCAAAACCACTGGCCATGCACTTATCATTGCACCGTATATCGTAAAACAGATGCACCCAGCTAAATTAAACCAGCGTAATTTAGTGACATTGGTCATCATAAGAGAAACCACCAAAAAGACTGAGGCCAGATAGCCTAAATATTCCCAAGTCATTTGTTCTCTCCTCTCAGTTGGGTTAGCATTAGTAAGTAAAACGATATTCAAGTCACTTTTTAAGGATAATAGCAGACCATATAGAGCCTCTAGAGCCCAATTAAAGCTTAGACTCTCTACACTTTTATTCAGTTAATCCGCCGTATTTTGCACAGTTCAGTTTGTGCGCGGAACCCTGAGTATCAAATTCACCCATTTAAGGATAAGCAAGAATAAAGTCTTAAAAAGTTGTAACGCGTATAGCCTTGAATAATTCAGTTCATGCTATCTTTATAATAATTTAATAAATAGGACAATTGTCCGAGAGCTAACCAGATGTTCCAATATCACTTTTCAACTACTTTGGTCGAACAATTATTAAGTTTTGCCGGTAATAGTTTTCAGCATCGCAAAAAAGAAGTTTTGATCCATCAGGATGAACCGCTGAGCAAATTGATCTTGGTGAGAAGTGGTACTGTCTCTTTCAGCTATGATGTAGGCAATGGCAGAAGGTTATTACTTGGTCAGTTAGATTGCAACAATACACTTATTGGGGAAATTGAAGCGCTCAACAACCAGCCTTGTATTTACACCGTTACATGTTTAAGTGATGTTCAATACAACCTCATTGAATTAAAACACTGGCGCCAGTTACTGCTCGAGCAACCTGAATTAAGCCTTTATACAGCGCAAACAATTGCCGCCAAATTTACAGAAAATCAAAAAATAAACCTCGATAAATTGCTGTTGCCACTGAGTTACAATATTGCAAAAGATTGCTTGTTAAGAGCTGAAGATAAACATTCGACACTGCTCAGAGCGTACTCAACGGTGAGTGCAGAAGCAGAGCGCTTTGCGACGACAGAGCGAGCCTATCGCCGAGTAGTCAGTGAGCTCGTTGAAAAGGGTCTCATTGAGAGAACAGGCTCAGGATTAAAGCCAGTAGATTTGGAAGCTTTAAACGATTTTGTCGATGCTTTCTCGAGACTGTAATGAGTTGTATATTATTATTTTATTAACATTGCACAGTTCAGATCCCAATTCTAGATCAATGTGTTATTATTAAACGTGAATTTTTGGATAAAGTTAGACCTGTTCACTTGACGAACATTTAATGTACGCTTATTCTCTTATTCACTAATTTGTATGCAGGGCAAGGCTGTCTTACATCTGCACTTAATTGGTTAAAACTCTCAGTTTACTTGTATTTAAAGGAAAAGGTAAAAATCATGGGAAATAAAAATTTGAAGCTAACTAAACTTGCCCTCGCACTAGGGTTAACAGTAGGTTTAACAGGCTGCTTCAGCGACAATGACAACGATGTTACAATTACTCCGCCAGATCCGGGTGGAGATCAAACAGTCGCGGTTCCACCAACTGCTGTTGAATTGGCTGATGGTGGCTTCGTAGTCACTGTAACTGATTCACTAGGTGCTCCGCTAGCTGATGGCACATCTGTTCAAGTTGTATTCAATTCTTCAATTGAAGGCTTACAAACAGCTTCAGGTGTTGCAATCACAGCAAATGACGAATACAACACCAACACAGCTGGTGCGTTCTCGTACACAGTTGACGGAATTGCTGAAGGCGAAAGCAAGACTTTTGCATTCACAGTTCAGTCTGACAACTTCCTTTCAAATACTGCTGAAGTAACAATTGGTGCAGGTGAAACTCTAACTGAAGTTGTAAGATTAACAGCTCGTACTTTCGAAAGTGCTGACATTCCTGTTGTCGCAGAGACTAAAACACTTGCAGAACTTGCTGGTGCAGATGTTACTGTAGAATATAGCGCTGCTGGTGGTCTTGTTGTAAACGGTGCAGACTCAATCACTTTACCTGTTGAAATTGATGCAGCTCAAGCTGAGAAAGCAGTTGGTGGTGCAGAGGTTGTCCTTCCTGCAGGTACTCAATTCGTACAAGACAATGGTGAGCCACTTCAATCAGCTCCATCTCTAACTGTTGCTTACTTCGCAAACGAAGCTGCGGCAGTAGAGGCCAGCACTGAAGCTGCGTCAACAGACCAAACGTCTTCACTAGACGCGTTCCCAGGCGGTCTAAACCTTGCTGTTGCAAACGGTGCAGAAACTGTTGAAGGTAACTTCACAACTGGTGGTTTCGTTGCTATCGAACTTGTTAACGAACAAGGCGAAAAAGTAAAAACTTTCGGTGATGGCAACTCTATCACTGTTGCGATGAAAGTTGACAAAGACACTCGTACTCCTTGTCCAATTACTCAACAAGACGGTGAAACTGTAGCTCAAGCGGCTGCAAGAGGTTTCAACACAGACTCTGGTGTATGTCTAGCTTCAGCACTTGTAAGTGAGCCAACTCCTGTTCAACCTGGTCAAATCTTCCCAGTGTGGAGTTACGAAGAATCAAACGGTCAATGGTCATTTGAAAGCTTCGGTGTTGTTGCAGACGATGGTAATGCGAACAGCTCAACATACAACGTAGAAGTTGAAGTTGATCACTTATCTTACTGGAACTTGGACTTCTTCGCACAACGTGGTTGTAACGTTTCTTCTTTCAATATTGTTGACAGCGACGGCCAGCCAAGCTCACGCTTCACTTCTGTACAGCTACTAACAAACAGCTACAGATTTGACGCACAACCTTGGAACCGTGCAGCACTAAGCCGCGCAACTTTCCGCAACCCGCCTAGCTTTGATGTAGAAGTACGTGTTCTAGAAAACAACGTAAATGTACTTGACGGTATTCAAGGTAACACTGGAACAGCAGTTGACAGCACAGTATCTGTATACAGCGGTCCTCTTTGTGACCTAAATGGTGCAACTCTACAACTAGCGCCAGTTGACAACGTTGAAATTGTTACTAAGCCTGTATCTACATTTGCAGTATGTAGCAACAATGATGACGTAGACCAAGCTGCTGACCCAGTTCTTAGTCCTACAACCGTTCAACTTTACCGTGGTGCAGTACTTGCGTCTAACCTACAAGACAGCTACTACGGCAGTGAATTCAGTATTGACCTAGAATCAGGTGTTGATTACACATTCCGATTCTTCAATACTTTCACTAATACGTGGGAAACACAGACTGCTACAGGTAGTACTGATGCATTGTCTCTAAACATGCTTACAGTGTGTGATACTACAACTACTACTGGTGCTACTGGTGGTAACTAATTTTACTAAGTAAACTGAAACTTAAAGCCGCGATTTATCGCGGCTTTTTTATTTTACAAGGCATAAAACTGCGTGCCTTGTCTGCTTGTTCGGTAGATAAATAACAAAACACCCACCCCCTTAAAAACCCCCTTCAAATAAATGACCTAATTTTAGTACTGGGTCGCCAACAGGTTTTGTTCAAGAAGTATTTAGAGATATGCCAGACAAGAGTATATTTGGAGATTAATTTAAACACATCTAAATGTGCGCCAGATAAACAAACTCAATCCACCTACGCTTAGGTATTACAGATTTAATATCAGCGTGCTAGAGGCTGATTTGGCGACTGAGCAATAGACAACCCCCTTGTTCACCTAGTTAGCCATTTGCTTATTATTAAGCTTAGCGTCTATTGCTCTTTTAATCGTACGACGGTGTAGCAAGTGCTCGATGCGATGTCACCTTCGTTTTGACGTTAACTGCTAATAAATTTATATGACACTGTACGTAGTATGTTTCGCCCTGATTTAACAATGTAGAACGCATCGAGTATCAATCTTCATTTAGCTTGGTCAAAAAGCAGGATGACATTGTAGTGTCGCGAGATGGTTTAAAGTCTCTATTTAGTATCTCGACACGTTTGCAAACAACTGCCAGTTTGAAAATGACTACGAGTAGCGTTGGACTTTCTAGCCAACCCTGCTCTTTTTCAAATTACTAAGAAATTAGCCAATCAGAGAACATGTCATATCTGTCTGGATCACTTAAATAATTAGAGGTTGGCGCTATTGAGGTGCTGGGATTGATAATGCCCCTTTGAGATAGGGCTTGTCTAGGAGTTATTTATAATTCAGGGGGTAACTAGATTGAGTTCAAGCCTAAATTGAAACGCTCAGAAAACAGTTATGTTAACGGGAGTCGCGTCAATTCAGGCCTGTAAAAAGAACTACTTATTTATAAGTTAAATAAGCATCTCGCAATCTCGATAAGTTGTTGTGAATATACTCTACAGAACTACGACCTTGGTTGAAAAAGGTGTCGCTCAAAGTCACAGGTACTTTTGGTTGGTACGCTTGTTGATAAACCAACTTGTTGTGACTTTCACCGATTCGAGTACCTACCTGATAACGCCAAGCACTAGTTCCTTTTACCTGTCCAAACTTGGTTACATTCATATTTTTACGCTTAGATAATGGAATATTGACTGCTATCCCCGCAACCCTAGCGTTGGTGTCTTCACCATATACTGCTACGTAACTGTCACCGAACCAGAATCTAGACTCGACTTTGATACCGCTATCTTTACGCCAGAACTTACCACCCGTCACGTGAAAGCTAACATCTTTATCAGCCCAGTAATATTGGTAGTCAACCGTATGATAGTCTCTATCACCGCTGTAATCTTGATACTCAAAGTAGCCATATGTATTGGTGACTTTATGGCTTCCATTTGGGCTCACCCATGCAGTTTCATTAATTAGGCCTTTATATTTATGGAACTCTCTGAAAAAGCCAATTTTAGTCTGGTTGTAAAGTCCCCAAGGCAGCTGGTAAGTTTGATAGAAGAATGCGCTTCTTACGCCATTATCCTCGGACAAGTCATCAAAGAATTTTTTGTCTTCAAAGTCATCACTTTCAGATACTAGAGTTTGGGCTGTGAGATTGAAACCCGCACCACGCCATAAAGGCACATTAATATCTGCTTTTAACGCCAATGAATAATCAAAAACGCCAAACTCAGTGGCGTGAGCTGAATTAATTTCAGGACTCAGTGTTACCCTTGGTTTCAAAAAGCGTTGATTAGCGCTTTCTAAACCAACCCAAGTTACTCCGCTTACACCGCGCATACCGCCCATTTTGACGGAAACCTGTGGATCAAAGTCGTTTTCTATAAACTGTTCGTAGTTTGTGGTATCACCAGATAGCGCAAGCATTGCAATACCGTGGTTTTGAAGCTCTAACATAAACTTAGCGGGCGTGCCCGAGAATACTTCAGCGACTCTGCCGGCAGCTAAACCCAAGGCGTCTATTTCGTTATTATTAAAAACGGCGTTTTCAAATGACACGATAACCATAGGCTGCGAGTTAAAGCCAACTCTTACCGCTTCAAAACCATCCGCAATGAGCACATTTCTCAACTTTCTAGCCAACCTATTCATTTCGGCTCTATCGGCCTTCTTCGAACCAACCGCGTCGCTTTGAGAGTTAGACTGTTTAAACGCTCTAGGTGCTTTATGGCTTGGTTTCATTGGGGTATTTTTTGCTGTACTACTGTGCACAACTACAGGCGCTGGCGCGGCCTTTACCCTATCTCGGTGTGGTTGGGCATGCTCAGAAAATGGCGCGATAAAGTTTACAGCCCAGTAAGTATCCTCTTGAGAGTAGTCGGTATTACTATAAAAACGGCTAGTTAGTGTCAGCTCTCCCAAATCAAATAGCCACTCTTTTGGTACTGTTAACCTTGCCGCGGCGTTAAACGCTTCTGCATCATGTTCTATCTGTAATCCAAACCATTCGGTCGGTAACCACTCCACACCACCAAACGCGCCATTCATCAGCCCAGTACTATGATCGCTGCTCGCTAAACCAAGCGAGAAGCGAAAATCACTCCACTCTTTTGAAGCTACAGCAAAGTTGGTTTTATAATTATTTGCAGCACCGCCGATATCTTTGCTACCTATGCTCAGCTTAAACCAATCATTGGGGATCAGTGGAATTTGATATTTAGCATTAAATGACAGGTCCCGTGTTTGTGAGCCGACAGGTCCTGAAGTTGGATAAAATAAGTTTTCATGCATTTTATTCGATGCAACCAAGCCACTTACTTCAAGCCCATCGAATATACCTGCAGAAAACACAAAGTTGTGCCCATCAACATATTGATTCCCTCGAAAATCAAGCATGTTATTGTAGCCCACTCCCCAGTTACCCTTTTCCATTACTTCGGCATTAGAAGTGTTGATAAGCCCTGTAAATCCAGTAAAAGATTGATAAGTATTTAACGGCTCTGCTGCTATGCTAGGAGCAGATACCACCACAAAACATGATGCCACATAAGGGAAAAGCTTAGACATATTCTAAATTCCGATGATTATTATTTAATCCAAAATAACTAATTACAATATAACTTTGATCACTTGCTCGAGTACTTCTAAAGGCTATTCCAAACAAGTATTTGCAAAGGGCTGTGCTAATTTTCATCACCAGTTTACGCTAAACGAGATAAAAAAAACATAACACTGGTGTTGTACTACTTTACGAGTTAAATATATCAGTGCAATTAAATACACCGGTATTTCGCACTGATATATTCAGGTAGATGGGTCTATTTAAAGCTAACAACGTTTGAGTCAGCTGGCTCCATTTGTTTTTTCCTTTCATTCCACACTAAATCGCAAATACCATCTGTTGGATTGAACCCTGTAGGCGCGTCCAGCAGTAACTCTCGGATCATTTCGTGATCAAAATTGTGGCAGGCGATATCAAGTGCTTCCAAAAACACATTGAGCTCTGTCAATGGCAGCATAACTTCTTTGGCTGTCATTATTCTTTGGTGACTTGTTTGTCCAACATTATCTCCAATCAAAAGCTCTTCATACAGTTTTTCCCCAGGTCTTAGACCTGTGCACTGGATCTCAATATCTCCGTGCGGGTTTGACGTACTCTTCACTTCGAGTCCTGATAAGTGGATCATTTTCGTCGCCAGATCTTTTATCTTCACAGACTCACCCATATCCAAAACAAAAACATCACCACCTTTGCCCAAGGCACC
The DNA here is from genome assembly GCF_022347805.1 of Pseudoalteromonas sp. Of7M-16. Classification (NCBI taxonomy): domain Bacteria; kingdom Pseudomonadati; phylum Pseudomonadota; class Gammaproteobacteria; order Alteromonadales; family Pseudoalteromonadaceae; genus Pseudoalteromonas; species Pseudoalteromonas sp. Of7M-16. Next base: position 166,952 of record NZ_JAKRFY010000003.1, read on the forward strand.
TGCTTGTATCACGAGCTGTGCCGCTTCTGGGATGGTCATAAAGAACCTTGTGATGTCAGGGTGGGTTAATGTAATGGGTCCACCTTCTTTTATTTGTCGACGGAACAAGGGAACCACCGAGCCAGATGACCCTAAAACATTACCAAAGCGGACCATACAAAATCTCGTTTGATGTATACCTTTTTCTTTATCTTGAGCGAGCCCTTGAAGACATAGCTCCGCCATCCGCTTAGTCGTCCCCATCACATTGGTTGGACGAACAGCTTTATCCGTACTTACTAAAACAAAAGTTTCTACTTTGGAATTAATGGCTGCTTTCGCTGAGTAATAAGTGCCAAATACATTATTTCGCACCCCTTCAACCACATTGTGCTCAACTAATGGCACATGTTTATATGCAGCGGCGTGATAAACCGTCTGCACACCAAATGCCATCATGCAGGTTTCTAGGCGATTGATATGCTGAACAGAGCCCATTATCGGGATTAATTCAATCCCCAACTCTTTGGAGTTTATAATTTCGCTAAGCTCTTTTTCTATTGAGTAAAGGGCAAATTCTGTGAGTTCAAACAACACCAGTTTTTTTGGCGCTTGTTTTATAATTTGACGACACAATTCAGACCCAATTGAGCCACCAGCGCCCGTGACCATAACTGACTTGCCTTTAATGTTGGCATCTAATAACTCTTGACGTGGAGTCACAGGATCGCGGCCAAGTAAGTCTTCTATTTCAACATCTTTTATTTCGTCTAATGTCGCTCTCCCTTCTACAACGTCAGCCATACCTGGAATGGTCATTACTTCTACAGGTAAGTTTTCTAATTGTGAAAGGATCTCTCTACGGCGTGCACGACTCTCACTTGGCATCGCCATCAGTATTTTTCTCACCTTCTTACGCTCAATTAAGCTGAATATACCATCGAATGAAATTACGGGGATCCCTTGCAATATCGCGCCCTGTTTCGACTTATCATCATCGATAAACGCACTTACATAATACTCCTCGCCTGCGCCTATCGCTGGTGCCAATTGCCGACCAGCTGAACCTGCACCATAAATCACTACTGGTGTTTTATTTACCGTTGCAAGCCTGCCTACCATTGCCCGCACCATAATTCGAGAGCCACCGACAGAAAGCACTAACAGCCAAGCGTAAATAATAGGCATGGTACGAGGGATGGAGACATTGGTGAAAAAAGACGACAATACAAGCACAACTGTGCTAATAACTGTTCCTACTACGATTGCGCCAACCGCGTGAGCGCCAACGTACCTCAATACTGCGCGATATAACCCTAAATTTACAAACGCAAACAAACTGACCGGTAAAATTAAAGCAAGTAACAACCAATTTTTTATTTCAAAGAATGGCGCTAAGCTATCAAGTCTTACAACTAGTGCTAACCAAAATGCACTAAAAATAAATATAGAGTCGATAACAAGCGTTAAAATTCGCTTTTTTGAACGGGAAGTATTGAGTAAAGTTCGGAACCAACTATCCACTGTAAATCCTTGAGCTAACGTAATTCGGTTTTACGCTGTAATAATAAAGTTATAGAAGTTAAATATACACATTTATTCAACTTCTGTCATTTTAGAAGCACTCACTCTGTGTGATCTCACCTTCATCACTGGGTGTGAAAAATACGCTTTTGTGCTTCTAAAGAGTTTGTAAAAGATCTCGGTTTGTATAAAAACTAGTGTTTTTTAACTCTGTCACCGCTTCCTTTACCTGCGACTGTCATAATAATGTATTTGAAGTAGTTGCCTATGCTCATCGTTGCAATCATCTCATTGTCTGTTTTTGCCAGTAGCTCAGGCGTAGACATATCGATCTCATTTACTTGCGATAACCCTGTAATGCCAGGGCGAACTGCATAAACATTCTGTGCATCACGCGCTTTAGTCAGCTCATCTTGATTGAACAACCCAGGTCTAGGTCCCACTAAGCTCATTTCTCCTTTAAGCACGTTCCACAATTGCGGTAACTCATCTAATTTAGTTTTACGTAAAAACCCACCTAATGGCGTGATAGAAGCTTGCGTTGCCAAATGCGTTGCTACAGATGCCGTATCGACTTTCATCGTCCTGAATTTAACCAAAATAAAGGGCTTTTTATTTCTACCAACTCTCTCTTGAGTAAAGATAGGTGATCCTGTATCAAAAAGACCTATGATAAAAATTAGGACTAAAAAAGGAAACGCCACAATCAAGCCAAATAAGGCCAGTAAAAAATCTAATAATCTTATCATTTTAAAATTCCATTAAGCTCGATTAGCCGACAACTTAAACCCTTCCTCAATTGAATGAGGTGGTTTCCAGTTTAATGTTTTCTTTGTGTGCTCAATATCTACTTGTAATGAACCTGTCAGCCTATCAATTACATCTGACTTGCCAAGCAACCTTCCCGCCAACAAAAAGAGTACACTAGGCACGGGTAATGAATAATCGGTTTTCCCCTGTACCCTCGCCATTAACGCAATCATTTCAGCAGTCGAAACATCGTGATCATCACTCACTAAAAAAACCTGATTTGCAGCCATCGGATGCGAGATGCAGGTCTCGATAAGATCAACTAAGTTATAAACCGACACTAAACTGCGCTTGTTTTTATTAATCAATCTAAATGGTAACGGAAAACCTTTACCAACACATTTCATCAATGATGCAAAGTTTGCTTTGACGCCTCTGCCATATACAAGCGGGGGACGGATAATCACGACTTCCATACCCGTCTGTGCACTCAATGACCTGAGTTGTGATTCGGCTTCCGCTTTTGAAATACCATAAGGGTCTTCGGGCTTAGACTCATCAGTTGATGAAAAAGCACTTCGACCAGAGGTCTTTTCACCATTGACTTTGATTGTGCTCACAAAAATAAAGCGTTTAACACCAGCGTCAGCGGCTTGGCGTGCTAAATTTAGCGTGCCAGCAGTATTGACTGCTCTAAATGCTTCTAGCGGCTCCGCTGCATCGTCATTCATAACATGAACGCGCGCTGCGGAATGAATCACCACCTCAACTCCATTTAGCGCGTCACTATAATCTGACGTCGCATCTATATTGGATTTATACACCTTACCCTGGCTTGACGCTTTTCTCCCCAACAAATTCAGTTCAAAAGCATCTCCAAGGTGATCTATTAAATGACCACCAACAAACCCGGAATAGCCAGTCACAAGTAACTTAGACTTCATTTTTAGGCCTTTTAACTAGCTCAAAAAGCTTAAATGGGATCTTAGTTAGTAAAAACAACAAATTTGTATAAATGCTGTTTTCTAAACAAGCCTTTACAATTTCTTGATTCAGCCTTATCGAACTCTGAATTCCCGACGTGCTGACCCCGCCATCTCTCATCCGTACCAGTGTTTTTGCAACATGTTTAAACGACAACTTATGAACCAACAGTAATCTAACAAACATCTCGTAATCGGCAGAAATTTTATAGTCTAGTTTATACAAACCATGCTTATCGTAACTGCTTTTACGAATGAAAGTGGCTGGATGAGGAGGCATCCAACCAAATCTAAGTTTCCAAGGTGCAAACTTAGGTAACGAGTAGAAGCGCGTAACTTTAGATAAATTATCTGCATTCACAAAGACGAGATCGCCAAACACAATATCTGTTGCATCATCAAACTCAGATACGATGCTTGCAACGGACTCTTTTGTTTCATAAAAATCATCAGAGTTTAAAATACCAACAACGTCACCAGTAGCCGCTTCAACGCCCTTATTCATAGCATCGTAAATACCACGATCAGGTTCGCTGATCAAAACATCGATATGTGCTTTGTATTTATCAACTATTTTCAGCGTATTGTCTGTAGACCCGCCGTCGACAATAATGTATTCAATGTCATCATATGTCTGAGAGACAACCGATCTGATTGTATCTTCGATCGTTTCTGCACTATTGTAGCAAACAGTAACAATACTTACTTTCATCCACGCGTTTCCACAATTAATTTTAAAACATCTTCTACAAGTGCTTGAGCTTTTGTCTCAGATTCAGATTCAGCATAACACCTCAGCTCAGGTGCATTTCCTGATGGTCTCAGGTGGACAATCTCATTGCTTTGAGTTGTGAGCCTTAAACCGTCTGTAGTGCATACTGCTTTCAGTGTACCAATTGCTAACGAGGTTAAAAATTCAGAGGGATTTTCACCTAAATCAGCAATTAGTTTTGCACTTTTTTCACGAGCAAAGTCTTTTAATCTGTCACTAGCGGTATAGCGCTGTGGCAGTGACGCCTTCAGCTCTGTGAATAGTTTATCTTGCGCAATGAGCATAAGCGCTGGTAATACAGCATCTCTTGTTGGAAGGGCTTTAATGAGCTTGCCATTAAATTCGAAGTCACTGGCCAATAAGTAGCCGCCATTGGCTTCAAAGCCTGCGACTTGACTGTATTTCTCGGTCAGAGCTGCAAACGCTTCAATGACATACGGTGAGCCAATCTTGGTACGTACAACTTCCTGGAACTCATTTGACAGCTCCATAGCTGTGTTACAGCTAACCGGTGTAGCCAATGCTTCGATACTGAGCGCTTGGCTGCAAAGCAGACCTAAAATATCGCCTCTTAGCCACTCACCATCTTCTCCGGCAACAAGGGGTCTATCACCGTCACCATCAGTCGAAAATAACATATCTAGCTGAAGCTCAGAGACCCACTTTCTGGCTCTCTCTTTATCCTCTTCTGATACAGCCTCAGTATCGATCGGAATAAACTGCTCACTTCGACCCAAGCTAATTACTTGTGCACCAAGCTGCTCAAATAGAGTACGGTATATGTCGCGCCCAGCACTTGAGTGCTCGTAAATACCTATCTTTTTACCCGCCAGTACGTCGCTAGAAAAAAGCGTAGTATAACGCGCTATATACAGCTCCGAAGCTTTACCGCTTTGGGCTAAGTTCACATTGGCAAGGTCTATATTGTTAACGCTCACTTCGGCGCTTAAAATAGCCAATTCATCTTGCTTAGTGATCTCCCCATCTGGCCGATAAAACTTGAGACCATTTCTGTCAAATGGGATATGACTACCTGTGACCATAATACACGGCATATCATCTTGCATTGCGGTATAAGCCAGTGCTGGGGTCGGAACCACGCCATAATAAACAACATCAATATTCAGCTGTTGCAAGCCAGCTGCACAAGCTTGTGCAATTTCAAAACTGCTTGGGCGGTTATCAATAGCAATAGCAATCGTTTTAAAGCTAAACTTGTCTTTTATACTGTGAGCAAATGCGATTGAAAAAGCGGCACACACTTGTGGTGTAAAGTCGACCACTAACCCCCTTGCTCCACTAGTACCAAAAGCAATACCGCTTTGCTCAATTATATTCCGTGTATTCATCATTACTTTACTCGTCCATATCGGTCTTCAAAGCGTACGATATCATCTTCCCCAAGGTAAGAACCGGATTGAACCTCAATAAGTTCTAAGTCTACTTTGCCTGGGTTTTCCAAAGCGTGTACTGCTGTAATAGGAATATATACAGATTCATTTTCAGTCACGAATTGCTCTGTATCATCAATTTGCACTTTAGCCGTACCTGATACCACTATCCAGTGCTCAGCTCTATGATGGTGCATTTGGACCGATAATTTAGCTCCCGGCTTCACGGTAATACGCTTCACCTGAAAACGTTCGCCGTTATCAACCGAGTCGTATTTACCCCACGGGCGGTATACTTCGCGGTGGAAGGTCACTTCGGAGCGGCTATCTTCTTTAAGTTGACTGACGATTTGCTTCACTTTCTGAGACTCGTTTTTGTGAGCCACTAACAAGGCATCTTTTGTGTTTACAATAACCAAGTCTTCAACACCTACGGTTGCTACTAGCTTATCTTCACCAAATACCAAGGTATTTTTCGTATCAACAGCTTTCACATCCCCAATAAAGGCGTTGCCATTGTCATCTTGCTCAGATACCTCCCAAAGCGCAGCAAAGCCACCCACATCATTCCAACCGGCATCCATAGGTACAACGACAGCATCTTTGGTGTGTTCCATCACTGCGTAATCTATAGACTCATCAGGACATGATTCAAATGCAGCTCTATCAACACGTACAAAGTCCATATCATTATTTTGCACCTGTACAGCTTGCTCACAGGCTGCATATATATCCGGGCGATACGTCTTCAGCTCATTTAAATAACGGCTCGCTTTAAATAAAAACATACCGCTATTCCAGTAATAATTGCCACTTTCTACGTATTGTTTAGCAGTAGCCAAATCTGGCTTTTCGACAAACTTATCCACCACGAAGCCACTGTCAAACGCATCACCGCGTTTGATATAGCCATAACCCGTCTCAGGTGTGTTACCAACAATGCCAAAGGTTACTAATTTACCTTTTTCAGCTAGTAACTTAGCTTGATTTACACTGTCTTGAAATGCAGCTTGATCTTCTATGACATGGTCGGCGGCTAGAACCAGTAACATCGGATCTTCACCGTTTTCTACAGCTTTGAACGCGGCCAAAGCAATAGCGGGAGCCGTGTTACGGCCAACAGGCTCCAAGAATATGCCACTGTGCTCGGCATTGAGCTGCCTAACTTGCTCTGCTGCAATGAAGCGATGCTCCTCGTTACAAATTAACATCACAGGAGAGTGCTCTAGTCCGTTCAGTCGAGCAACGGTCTCTTGCAACATAGTATTATCACCATGAAGCTTTAAAAACTGTTTTGGGTAATTCCCACGAGAAAGAGGCCAAAGACGAGTACCAGAGCCTCCTGCCATAATTACTGGAAGTATCATTTTTTATTCCTGTGTGTTCTGTAACTTTTCAAAGTACCATTTGGTATGTTTATGTACTTTAGGGTCCATCAAAAGCTGTTCTACATTAAACCATTGATATTTACCGTGTTGAACATCCACTGGCAGCTTTTCAAGCTGTTTGTTCAATCTAAGTACATATGCAATCGCAACGTAATGCGTGCTGAAGTCTTGGCCAAAAACGTTGTCATGATAGAAGTGGTCATAGGGACCTAGCAGTTCCGACTCGGTGATAGAAAACTGCTCACCCAACTCTTCTAACGTTAGCCTTTCAAAGGCATTGGCCAACGACTCATCCTTTTGGATACGTCCTCCTGGAACAAACCAGTTGCCTTGAGCAGGGCGATTTAGCCTCTGCCCCAACAAAGCTTCTCCATGCTGATTTAAAATCACTAAATCAATAGAAACTAAAGGCGTACTCTCAATAACAGTTGAAAATGTATTTTTATCAAGAAACATGGCAAAACCAATTACTTTCTGAAGTTATCTTGATTTGCCAAAAACCATTCGTAAGTTGCTTTGAGACCTTCTTCCAACGAAATCGAATACTCCCAACCTAAAGACTTAAGGCGAGAAACATCCATTAATTTACGAGGTGTTCCGTCAGGTTTCGAAGTATCAAACTCAACCGCGCCTTCAAAGCCAACAACTTTTGCAACTGTTTCAACTAGCTCTCTGATCGTACAGTCGACACCTGTACCAACGTTAATATGACTTAACATTTCTTGCGTGTTTGCGTGGTAAGTTTCTGAGTCTAGGTTCATCACATGAATTGACGCGGCAGCCATATCATCAACGTGTAAAAACTCACGCATTGGTTTGCCACTACCCCAAGCCGTTACCTTGTCGTCACCCGCCAACTTGGCTTCGTGAAAACGACGGATCAGCGCAGGGATAACGTGCGAATTTTCAGGGTGGAAATTGTCATTCTCACCATATAAATTTGTTGGCATAACAGAACGGTAGTTACGACCATATTGGCGGTTGTATGACTCACATAACTTGATACCCGCAATCTTAGCGATGGCATATGGTTCGTTTGTCGGTTCCAATGTACCAGTGAGCAGAGCACTTTCTGCCATAGGTTGCTCAGCAAACTTCGGATAGATGCAGCTCGAGCCTAAAAATAGTAGGTCATTGACACCTGATAAATGCGCACCATGAATAATATTATTCTGGATAGTCAGGTTTTCATAGATAAATTCTGCAGGGTAAGTGTTATTTGCAACAATTCCACCCACTTTAGCCGCGGCTAAATATACTTGATCAATATCATTTTCTTGGAAAAAGCTAAAAACCGCTTCTTTGTCCAACAAATTCAATTCGGCGCGACTGCGGGTGATCACCTCTATATTTTGGGCTTCCTTTAGCTTCCTAACAATAGCACTACCAACCATGCCATTATGCCCTGCGACAAAAACAGTTTTATTTTTCATCTTCTTTCCATTATAAAACCCAGCAGGTGCTGGGTTATTAAACACTCAATGATAAAAATGAGGTGTTATTCCACCGATACACTTACATCATAACCATGTGATTTCAATATTGCATGCTGCTTAGCTTTCGCTAAGTCGTGCTGCACCATTTCAGCACACATTTCTTCAACAGTGATCTCTGGTACCCAACCTAGTTTTTCTTTCGCTTTTGTTGGATCACCTAATAGTGTTTCAACTTCAGCTGGGCGGAAGTAACGCGGGTCAACACGTACGATAACATCGCCAACTTTCAATGCTGATGCATTGTCACCTTCAATCGCTACAATTGTTGCGATTTCATCAACGCCTTTACCGCTAAATTCAAGTCTAATACCTAGCTCTTTTGCAGATAAGGTGACAAACTCACGTACAGAAATTTGCTTACCTGTTGCGATAACAAAATCTTCAGGTTGATCTTGCTGTAACATCATCCATTGCATGCGTACATAGTCTTTTGCGTGACCCCAGTCACGTAAAGCATCCATGTTACCTAGATATAGACACTTTTCTAAACCTTGAGAGATATTGGCTAGGCCACGTGTAATTTTACGTGTTACAAACGTTTCGCCACGGCGAGGTGATTCATGGTTAAATAAAATACCGTTACAAGCATACATACCATAAGATTCACGGTAGTTTACCGCAATCCAATATGCGTACATTTTAGCTACTGCATAAGGTGAACGAGGGTGGAAAGGAGTAGTCTCTTTCTGTGGTATTTCTCGTACTTCACCGTATAACTCTGAAGTTGATGCTTGATAGAATTTTGTTTTCTTTTCTAATCCAAGGAAGCGGATCGCTTCAAGCAAACGCAGAGTACCTATTGCATCTACATCAGCAGTATATTCTGGCGCTTCAAATGAAACAGCTACGTGGCTTTGTGCACCTAAATTGTATACTTCATCTGGCTCTACCTCTTTTAGAATACGAGTCAAGTTAGAAGTATCTGTTAGGTCACCATAGTGCAAGAAAAAATTAGGGCTTTCTTCATGTCTGTCTTGGTAAATGTGGTCTACGCGTTCAGTATTGAAGCTCGAAGCACGGCGCTTTATTCCATGTACTTCATAACCTTTTTCTAATAAAAATTCAGCTAAGTAAGAGCCATCCTGACCCGTCACACCAGTGATTAAAGCTACTTTTTTACTCATTATTCACCCTAAATTATATTCAATATTTTTAAAAAGCTCTCGCTGTGCTTTTTAACGTCCATTTTTTCTATTACAGAATTTCGAGCACACAGGCTCATATCCCTCTTCTCTTGAGGTGTCAAGTTTAAGTAGGTTATTAAGTTTTCTGCAACACTTTTAGAATCACCAATGGGAGAGCAATAGCCATTGTCTCCCTCTGATATAACATCCTTCGCGATACCTGTTGAAAATGACAAAACAGGTAAACCACTCATCAATGCCTCTACAACCATCATCGGCCCACTGTCTTCAAGCGATGTGCTTACAAAGATATGGGCCTGAGAATAAATATTACTGAGCTCTTCGTCAGAATTAGCATACTCTATAAATTCACAATCGAACTTAAAAAGGCGTCTAATCTCTTCACTTACGCCAGGTATGAGAACTTTAACATGTTCAGCCATGGATTCAAACGGCACTTGTTCGCTTAAATAATCAATGGCTTTAATAAATTCCTGCAATCCTTTTCGCTTATTTTTAAAATTAGCAGCACCAAAAAGTATTACAATCTCTTTATCAAATTCTCTCGTTTGATTAACAGAAAACACATTAGAATCAATTGGTAAATAACAAGTATGTATATCTGAAAAACCCAGTGCGCTCAGCTTTGCTTGCGACTCAACAAACCTGTTGGGCACAATTAAATCAATATCACATTTTTGAATAATTTGTGCTTTTTCTGCAAAATAGTTTGATACAAGCTTCGATGCCAGAATATTTGTCGTTGCAGGGCACTGTTTGCAGCTACTGCCATATCCCTCGCAACCCCAAGAATAGTGGCAACCACCTGTAAACGGCGCCATATCCATGGAAAACCAAAATATCTTTTTAGCAGTGCTATGATTACTCAGCCATTCAATGTGTTTGTGCGAAATAAATCCTGATACCCAGTGCAGCACTATTATGTCAGGTTCAAAATCCAAGGAGTTGTAAAACTCGTAGAAGTTGTCCACAGCAGGATCACTGACTTCATAAGCACAGTATTTATCCTTAAAGTGCAGTTTACGCTTAACAACGCTTAAACCTTTACTCAAAAAACTATATGAATCCGACATTGCAAATACGTCACTGCCCTCGCTCGGAGCTCCGTATCTGACCAGCATTTTTGACTCTATGCCACTCTTTCTCATTAAGTCGTGTATCCTGAATGTCGCTTTACCTGCACCGCCATTCAGATTGGTACTAATATGAAGTATCTTCATTTTATTTGTTGCTGACATTACTATGGCTGCGTAAAAACTTTTCCATTGCCTCTACCATCAGGTTAATATTTACTTTGTTTTTTATAACCGAACGCGAAGCTGCACCCATTTCTTCAAATGAGTCTTTTTTCAGAGCTTTGAGCAGTACCTGTCTTAAATCATCAAAATTCTCAGACTCAAATATGTAGCCATTTACATCATCTGTCACCAGATCACGCTCTGTACCATCACCTTGAGACACGATACAAGGAAGCTCGAAGCTCATCGCATGATTAATTGCCAGCCCGCCTAAAGAAGGCAGCACAAACATCTCCGCCAAATGCATCACTTCAGCTAACTCGACCCCTGATTTATGGCCTACGAAAAGAATATCAACATTATTGTTTTGCGCTAGGCGACGAATACTCTCGACGTAATCCTCAGCTCCGCCTCCCACAACAATCAACTGTACATTCTCAACATTAGCAAGCGATTCAACCAACTTGTCTAACCGCTTTGAAGGGATGATCCGACCAAGATACACCAGCCTGCGCTTTGACATATCGACGCCTAGTGCCTCTGTAATTTCAGATAGCTTGTCTTCATCGTAGCTTTTTACAACGTCCAAATCCTCAATAGCCTTGTTGGTATCAATTGAGTTGTGCGCCACTGTAAGGGAATTAACACCAAGAGATTGGTAGTAAGACTTAGCGGTTGACGAGTAACACGCTACACCATCAAGTTGAGCGACTAATGTACGCTGGATCTTGGCATGAAGATCTCGCTTAAAACCAGCTCGATTTGGCATCTCCCCCATCCCCCAACCAATCACAGGGATCCCTTTCTTTTTACAATGCTTAATCAGCAAATAATTACTCAGCATTCTTGGCGTAGGTGTGATCACAACCACATCAGGTTCGATGTCTTCAACAAATTTCTTCCAATTGCTGTCGTAACTGACCCGATCACCTAAGTGGTAATTTATTTCTGATTTGAGGTGCTTCTTTATCGATACTTCCTCAAAACACTTCATGTTTTCATTTTCGCTGGGCGTACCTGTCGCCAAGAAAACATCTATTTTGGTATTTAGTTGCTCAAAGAATTCCTTGCGAAAAAGGGCAGGAACACGTTGAAAGAAAAGCACCTTCATCACTGACTCTCAATATTTTTATTTGTCTCAATATTCATTGATGCTCTTACTATAAGAACAACAAACATGCTATATGACACTACATATATAAAATCACGCTGCAGCAGTAACATACCAAAGCCGACGACTGCCAGATATTTAGCGCCTTTTCTGACAGTGCTAAACAAAATAAGCAACACGGTGTAGTACACACATGAAAGAAGTAAACCCATTCTCACTAGCTGACTCAAAGGGTTTGAACCTATTTCTGGCAAGCCACTCGATCTCATATATTCTACAGAATTAAGATAAGAATCTGGTGACAAGCCCCAAATAATGACTTTACTATTGTTCATAAGTATTTCTATTGCAGCAAAAATAGACTCACTTCGGTTGTCTCCCTTCATCATGCCGTCATCCCCTATTTGGAATCGATTTAAGAAGACCTGCTGAAAGAGTTCAAACGAACTACTATTTTTAATCAATAAAAATGACAAAAACAGTATTAAAAACATCACGAGTATGCGCCGAGTATCAGGGCGTTCACTCAAAAAGTAAAAGATGACAAATACAACATGAGCTATGCTCAATGTACACATCCCCAGTACAAGTAAAGCCCAGCTAATATTATTACTTTTGTTATATATCTTTCTCAGTGTCACAACAGCGCAAATGAAAAAGCTAAATGCGCCTGGCTCATCAAAAATACCACTTGGCCGTATCAAGCCACTCCAATAGCTATTCGTCATCGTGCCAAAAAACACATAGTTTAAGCGTCCATCCGGGTTCGGGAAGGTGAATATCGGACCACCACCTAAAACCACATAAAACATGGACAAAACAGCCCCTATACAGAGAAAGAGCATGAAATAGCTGGCTAGATCAACAAAATCACTGACATCATCCCTAGTACAGACAGATCCCAGCAGCAGTGCTACGTAAAAATAAATTGGTACACTGACTACTCGCATATCCTGCCAGTAAAGAGCTGATACACTAAATAGTAGAAAAACAGCTAGCATAGGATAAAAGCCAGCATAAATATTTATCTTTCTCAGTCCAAAAACTAAGTAAACAATCGTGACCAATGCAATAAAGAGCGTAGGCAGCTTTGCTCCCCCTAAGTAGTATGCACAAATAGGGGAGATAAATATTAATGAGTTAAAAAAGAGTGCATACTTCATTTAACCCCCAAAGCTGCAAATGCTTTTAAAAACCTCTTTTGCCAACTGTGCTCTGAGGCAGCTCTCTCTCTGGCCGCATGTTTAATTTGTTCGCGCAATGCCGCGTTGTCATCTCGCAGGTAAAAACGACTCTTCTCTACAAACTCATCCATTGAATCATATAAAACAATTTCTTTATCTTCTTCAAAATAATCTTGGATCTCATCGGTACGAGAAGCGATTTGCAATCCACCACTCATTGGAATTTCAAACGTACGCAAATGCAGCTTATGAATAGGTTTAGCCAATAAATAAGTGTTCCAAAGCTCTGTAATATTCAGAGACATCTTACTGCGGCTGTATGTTTTCGCGACCTCTTCAAATGACAGGCTAGAGCGGTTCTTTATCAATACTTGTAACGAGTCAGAGATCTCAAATTTCTTAGTCGACTTGATCGCGGCCGCTTTAAGCGCCTGTCTACCAATTGGAAATGAAGACAGTCGATAAACATTGTCTAAACTAGAAGAAAGGTTCGCGAGTAAATTCTTTGCAGGATTTTCCCCCTCTGCTGAAGGAGAGTTGCCACCATACAACCTAACGTCAATATCGCGCTTTAGAATTTCTTCGACTTTATTTATGCGACCCCCGTAAACTGTGCCCACAAACGCCATCCCAGATAACTCTTCACCGCTCGTAGGCTGATAAGTGAATGGGTTAGCCGCATACGGCATAAACATGGTGTTTGCGCCCCACTTATCAAACAAATATTTAGTCTCATGTGAAGTGAGCCAGACAAGATCAAAGTAGGTGCTGCATTTTTTATGTTTAAACGGGACTGATAAGTTATCAAAACAAATGAGCAGGCTCGGTACACCTTTTTTCTTCATGGCATCGCGAACGTCACTTGTCATAACTTGGTCGTCACAAGCTGAAATAAAGATATCAAAATCACTACCAAGTAATGTAGATGAAATTAGCTCGGCTGACCCCTCTTTGTCGGAGTAGTTAACTTCTAGGTATTCTATTTCATAACCAGCACGCTGCCATTCGTCAATGTAATTGACGGCCTGCCACTGAGTCATGTTTCCTGAGCCTTTATAGCGATTATATAATATTTTCATTTACTTAGCCCAAACTCCTTTAGCTTGAGTGTTCAGGAGCTTTGATACCTGCACACTAAAAACAATTACTGACGGTACGTTTACAATTATTGATATCATTAGCGCGTGCTCAACGGTTCCGTTCATGACTTTTAGAACCCACACAGTGGCTACTATATTTACGACAGCTGCAAAACTGGCAAATATAAGCTGGACAAAGACCGCGCCATATCCATTGAGAAAAGATGATAACAATTGCAAATAAATTAAAATCCCGGTGTACACGGCCATAAGCAGGATACTATTACTTTGAAAGGAAACCGTATCGCCTAGCCATATGGGAGCTACATATTGGAAGCTGAAATACAGCACCAGTAGCATCAGAAATATGCCCGAGAATAACTTTAACAGTTTTTGATAAAAGCGCCTCAACTCACTCAAGTCACCACTATTTTTTAGGGATGTGATCGCCGACCAAACTGGCGCGACTAGAATACTCGAGGCAAATACGGCAATTCCAAAATACTTTTGTAAAACCGCATACTGCGTCGCAGAAATTGCCGCATCATATTTATTAAGCAGAAATATATCAGTCGAATACAAACATACAGCGCAAATTTGTATTAAGAAAATTTTTCCACCTAGGTTGAATACAGACTTAAGCTTGTCAAAATGGAAGCACTTTAAACTTGGCTTCAACTCCGGAGCCAATGAAATAAAAACATACAAGTTAAAGAGCACTAGCACTAAAAAGTTAGCTGCATTTATCACAAAACCATATACGATAAAGGCTTCGAAACCGCTTTCTCCGTGATAGTTGAATGTAAACACAACTATCAATCCCAATAACTGCTGGGCAAGGAAAACATAAGTTGAGTGTTGAGACTTGTGATAGCTAAACGATACGTTAACGCAAAGTTTGAAAAACAACGTAGTTAAAAACGTCACTATCGTTAATTGGATAATTGCCACAGAATCATCAACACTGACCAAATTTGGATCCAGCGAAAACACACTTTCCCAATTTATAAACTGAGAAAAAACAACAAAAGCAACAATGAGCCCCGAGCAAATAGCCGCTAAAGAAATATACGCAGTTGAGACATATTCTTTTGCTTTTTGATAATCCTTTTCGGCAAGGGACTCGGAAAGCTTATTTCGCAACCCACCGCCAATACCAAAATCCAGCATCGAAAACCAGGTTACGAATGTGTACAAACTCATCCATAACCCATATTTTTCACCACCTAAAAACCGGATGGACACAGACACCAACAAAAAGCCAACCAGTGCTGAAAAGACTTTTGCGACACCGCCACTGATTATCTGCTGAAGAAAGTTAATTTTCATTTGCTGTCTCAGAAGCGCCGATTTTTCTTAAGTTTTCAACGTTACCATTGAAAAGATTGTAATATTCCCTCACATTCACCGATATTGCGCTTCTTTGGGCGCAACTTTTTTGCGACTTAATCGCGGCAAAAATCTTTTCTGCCATTTTGCCTGCATCACTCGGCGCAACAACTTCACCATTGTCTGGAAACATTTGTGCGATTTCACTGGCGACACCAACTTCTGTGGCGACAAATGGCACACCACACATCTGCGACTCCAAAACCATCATTGGACCTGAATCATCCAAAGAGGTATTAAACAGCAGATCTGCGCTGTTGTATAAAGCAATTAATTGCTCATCGTTTTTTGCAAAGCTAAAAATCTTAAGCGTAATATTCTTAAAGCTTTGAAAATCAGCTTCAAAGTCAGCGCTCGGGACCAGCACCTCGACTTTTTGATCTATTTCATTCAAAAATGAATCTAGTATTGCCAATGCTCTTAGAGCATCTCGATACCCTTTGCGCTCATCAGAACGCTTATAGGCCCCCATTAGAACCTTAAAACTCCCAGAGCTCTGCGCCTTGGGACGATATTCAAATTTTTTACTAATTGGTGGACGTGTCATGAGGTAGTCTGCAAATTGAAGCGCAGAATCCTTAGCTTGATCTAGTAAAAACTTGCTTGATGCCATGGCATAAGGCGCCAATCGAATGCTATACCTGACTTGTTTAAAGTGGTGTTCCGCTATTTTAACCCGATACTGCTCATTGCTTGTCTCGGGACAGTTTGCACAAATTTTTTTGTATTGTTCACAACCGTGACTAAAATGACAACCGCCAGTCAACATGGCCATATCCATAAGATAGTAAACTATCTTTACATCCATTTCTCTACACACATTCTCAATCAGTGAGATATCAATGAAGCCAGCTATCCAATGCAGCACAACAATATTGGTGTCTTGTGTAATGACCTCTCTGAGCGCGGTTTCATCCAGTACATTGCCGTTGCCAACTAAAGAATAAAAAGAGTTTCTGTTCTTCAGAAATAAAGACTTCTTAAAGTTGTCATACCGGTTTATTGGCGCATTAAAAATTCGCTTAATTTTGGATGACTTTGAATAGACATGGCTTGACGTACTTCTTTTATTTAAAACATACAGCTTTGAATTAAAGTCAGCAGAAAGGCATTCTTCATGGACTCTGAGGGCAGCGAGTCCTGCGCCCCCAAAGTCATTCGTAGAAAAGTGAATAATATTTAACATTACAAACTCTTTAAATAAAATTCCTTAATCGTAGCAATTACTTTTTCCACTTCTGAGTTATCTAGATCTGGATATAACGGGAGTCTGACTAACACATCCGTATAGCGATCGGAGTTTGGTAATTCGCGCCCATCATGTTTCGCACTAAAGTAATCACTTTTATGTAAAGAAGAATAGTGGAATACGATTTTAACCCCGTTTGATTTACAAAACGCAATCAAGTTATCACGCTCTTCCAACGAGTTACATAATAGATAAAACATGTGCGCATTATTGGTCGCATAACTCGGCAAGTATGGCAGCCCAACAACACCCTGTTCACCTAGACTGTTAAAGCCTTCTTGGTACTTTTCCCAAATTTCAATTCTGCGCGCCTGAATCGTGTCCAACTCTTCCAGCTGAGAAAATAGCAATGCCGCATTCAATTCAGACGGTAAAAATGATGAGCCGATATCAACCCAACCATATTTATCTACTTCGCCTTTAAAGAACTGCTTTCTATTGGTTCCTTTCTCGCGGATGATTTCAGAGCGGTCTGAATACTCATCATCATTTACCAGTAACAGTCCACCTTCGCCACTAATAATATTTTTAGTTTCGTGGAACGAATAGGTACCGAATACACCAAGAGTACCTAGCAGTTTACCATTGTGATATGAGTCAATTGCTTGAGCCGCATCTTCTACAACCGGAATGCCATCGGCCACAGATAAGATCTCATCCATATCACAGGCGATACCCGCATAGTGTACGATCACGATAGCCTTGGTTTTTTCAGTAATTGCAGACGCAATGCTCTTAGGGCAAATGTTTGGGTTTTCCGCGCTACTATCGGCAAAAACCAGTTTTGCACCACGTAATGCAAATGCATTCGCTGTGGAAACAAAAGTATATGAAGGCACAATAACTTCATCACCAGGCTGAATATTCAGAAGTATAGCCGCCATCTCTAATGAGTCGGTGCATGACGTTGTCAATAGGCTTTTATTAATACCATAATGGTTTTCAAAAAATGATGAACAGGCGTGTGTGTAATAACCGTCACCGCTTAACTTTTTTCTTTTTAATGTATCTAACTGATACTCGCCCGCTTTAGGGCCGACGTAAGGGATATTAAATTCAATCACTATTTAAACCTACTTCTAAATTTATTTACTCTAATCGCTTGGCCCTGACTATCGCGCATCGATAGAATTTTTATTAAGCCTTTACCACAAACTATTGTCGCAATTTGATCTTTCAAAAAGATAACCTTGCCGATAGCTCTGTTTTCTATATGCACGTCTTCAACAACTTCTACTTCATCAATAAAGACATGTTCGTCGTTTAGATACGCTTGCGCTCCCATATACGGCGCACCAACAGAGTTGACATGTCTCTGTATCTGTTCTGCACTCAAAGAGAAATCGATAAAGTAATCTTCATTGTCGCGCCACAGGCTGTAGGTTGCTTTTGATTCATCCTGTACCGAAGTAGTCAATTTACCATCGGCAATTGCATTTGCGACTTTAACCGACAGGCTTTTATATAAGCCAGAAACCAGCTCAATGGCGTTAGATATTTTAATCGGGTAAGAAACATCCGCAATTTCCTGAGCCACGATGGGCCCGGTATCATAAGTTTCCTCTGCAATTATCGCCGTTACTCCAACTTGTTCATCACCGTTTAGTAGCGCAGATACAAGTGGGTTAAATCCACGATATCTCGGTAAGATTGAGTCGTGCATTACAATGATACTGTCCATTGGCACATCATTTATGATCCTTTGCCAACCAACTGCTACAGTGTAAGAAATAGCTTCTAACCCCATACTTTTATCAAACGTTTTTATCTCATTTGACTCACAATATGTTTGAATTTCAGAGCTAAAGTCATTCACTACATTGGCATCTTTCCCTATCGAGACAATAATCCCTTCATTCCCCAAAACAGAGTGGAATCCCTTTAGAGACTCCAGCCCTTTTTGACCCTGAACACAAAGCCTAAACATTATCATCTACTCCGAATAAATTGTCTGTAGTTGTTGGAGGTAAACGTCTTTATGGTGAATTTGATGTAATTTTTCGATATTCATCGAAGCTTGATCCGCACTGAGCATCAAGTTATTTTCGTCGACTTTGTTGATATCTTTAACCGTTATACCAACAGAATCGAAATATGCCCATTGGGTTACATCTCCACGCAAATATACCGTTTTTCCCTTGCTCAATAATTGCAGTGTATTGCCCATAGCTTGTTGCCTACGATGGCCATATACTGCAATATCTGCTTCAGCAATCATGGCTAAATATTCTTGCAGCGGTAAGTAATCCAAAATCGGAGTGATTACATCTTCTCCAAATTCTTTTTTATATTGTTCGATTACCTGACCAGCATACTTATTGTCACCATAAGACAAAGGTAAATACAGCTTGCCAATGGCCCCCTTCCACTCCCTGAGAACTTGCAATAGTTCTAAGTGATTGTTTTGAGGATCAGCTGAATTACCGACAACCAACACCTTCTTTTCACTATCAGCTGGCTTGCTTATAGAATGCACATTTGGATCACCAACTATGATGTTGCTTGGATATAGTAAGCAGGGCATATATTCAGCTTCAGTCTGGTACCATTGCTGAGCTAATTGATAGTCACCTTTAACGTAAGTTGCTATATTACCGAGCTTTTTTATTACTCTTTTACGAAAAAATTCGTTGAATGCATTTTGCTTACGCTCTTTGTAAACGTACAAATCACCGCCCCAAAGAAACCACGTGCACTTTTTTAAAAGCCATGGCATAGCGCTCAGCAACATCAAAAGCCGATTATCAAACAGTCCATGCAGCATGATTTTATCTGCAGTAAACAAACGTTTTAGCAGCGCTGCATAGCCACACAAGTAGCTTTTTGCACTCTTATTGACGATATGTACGTTGCTATTATTTATTACTGACTCTTTCGCAGAACCACCAAATAAAAAATAGCTATGCTCATGCAAGCCATCGAAATGCGAATTTAAATCAATAAAATCTTCGTAAAATCGGCTTGCATGACTGACATGAAGTATCTTCATACCTAACTAGATAGCTCTCTTCAGGTATGCACCGTAACCATTTTTAGAGTACAGCTTGATAGCTTCTTCGTATTTTTCTTGCGAGATCCAGCCTTGGTTATATGCAATCTCTTCTAGACATGCGATTTTATAACCTTGCCTTTTCTCTACTGTATGTACGAATTGAGAGGCTTCCATTAGCGACTCGTGTGTGCCCGTGTCTAACCAAGCAAAACCTCGCCCTAGTAGCTCAACACTCAAAGCTTGTTCTTCTAGATAGAGATTATTCAAACAGGTGATCTCTAACTCTCCACGTGCTGATGGAGTCAACGACTTAGCTTTTTCTACCACTGAGCTGTCATAGAAATAGAGTCCTGTTGCGGCAAAGTTAGATTTAGGTGCCTGTGGTTTTTCTTCAATAGAAATCACTTTGTTGGAGTCATCAAACTCTATAACACCAAAGCGCTCAGGATCGTTCACCTCATAGCCAAATAGCACTGCACCTCGCTCTTCTTGTACTGACTGCGCAGCTGCTAAAAGCTTAGGTGTGAATGTTGCGCCATAGAAAATATTGTCACCTAGCACCATACAAACGTCATCATCACCAATGAACTCTTCACCGATAATAAACGCTTGAGCTAAGCCTTCTGGTTTCTCTTGAATAGCAAACTCTAAATTCAATCCGAAATCTTCACCATTTCCCAACAAACGCTTAAAGCTTGCTTGATCTTCTTCTGTAGTAATGATCAAGATATCTTTAATATTGGCCAACATTAATACCGATAACGGATAGTAAATCATTGGTTTATCATAAATTGGCAAAAGCTGCTTAGAGACACCTTTTGTGATTGGGTAAAGCCGAGTACCTGAGCCACCAGCGAGTACAATACCTTTCATCGTATTTCCTTTTTAAGAGTTTTCATTTCCAAGTCGTTGGCGTGCATATGAACCATCTAATACAGATGTCCACCAGCTTTCATTGGCTAAATACCATTCAACTGTTTTTCTCAGGCCGGTCTCAAAAGTCTCTTTTGGCGTCCAGCCTAAATCTTTTTCTATTTTTGCAGCATCGATCGCATAACGAACGTCATGCCCAGGTCTATCTGTTACAAACTCGATTAAATCGGCATAGTTTTCAACGCCTGCCGGTTTTTCAGGTCTGATTTCCTCAAGTAGGCCACATATAGTTCTAACCACTTGAATATTTGCAACTTCATTGTGTCCGCCGATGTTATATGTTTCACCAATTTTGCCGTTGGTCGCGACCAGGAATAGCGCTTCGGCGTGATCTTCAACATACAACCAATCTCTAATTTGCTCACCGTTACCATAAACTGGCAGCGCTTTGCCCTCTAGTGCGTTGAGGATCATCAGTGGGATTAGTTTTTCAGGGAAGTGATATGGTCCATAGTTATTTGAGCAGTTTGTCACTACAACAGGTAAACCATACGTTCTGTTCCAAGCTCTAACCAAGTGGTCGCTAGAAGCTTTCGATGCTGAATAAGGGCTGCTTGGAGAATACGATGTTTCTTCGGTAAACAAATCATCCGTCCCATCCAGATCACCATAGACCTCATCAGTAGAAATATGATGAAATCTAAATGCGCGCTTTTGTGCTTCTTCTAAGCCATTAAAGTACTTACGTGCAACGTCTAACATTACGTATGTACCAAAAATATTTGTTTGAATGAACTCTGCTGGTCCATCAATAGATCTATCTACATGTGACTCAGCGGCTAGGTGCATCACAATGTCAGGCTTATGTTCTGAAAAGACTTGTGTTATATGTTCTTGGTCACATATATCAGCTTTAACAAAAGCAAAACGTTCACTCTCAGACACATCAGCTAACGAATTTAAATTACCTGCATAAGTTAGCTTGTCTACAACAACTACTGAATGTTCAGTGCTATTAATAATATGTCGAACCACAGCTGAACCAATAAAGCCAGCGCCTCCAGTTACAAGGTATTTCATTTACCAAGCCCCTTTTGTATCTATTACACGTCCCTTGACGCTTCTATTCTTAAACTCTTTATGATCAACTAATAAAACGTATATATCAGCTTCATCAATGGCCTGTTCAAACTCTAACATCTCTATTCCCTTACA
The DNA here is from genome assembly GCF_022347805.1 of Pseudoalteromonas sp. Of7M-16. NCBI lineage: Bacteria > Pseudomonadati > Pseudomonadota > Gammaproteobacteria > Alteromonadales > Pseudoalteromonadaceae > Pseudoalteromonas > Pseudoalteromonas sp. Of7M-16. Next base: position 188,710 of record NZ_JAKRFY010000003.1, read on the forward strand.
GCTTGTAGGCAATGTATCTATATTAGGCTCAACAGCAACAACTCTACCGCTATGAATGTCAGCAACCCGTTTCGTAATTTCTAACGCTGGGCTTTCCCTTAAATCATCAATGTCAGGTTTAAATGTCAGGCCAAAACATGCGATTGTAATATCTCGAGAAGCTTTGTCTGGTTCATTTAACAATAGATCTGCAATTTCCATTTTTACTTTATCGATGACCCACTCAGGTTTTGCATCATTCACCTGGCGAGCTGTTTGAATCAGCTTCGCTTCATCAGGTGTTTTTGAAACGATGAACCATGGATCAACTGCGATACAGTGACCACCAACACCCGGTCCTGGATTAAGGATGTTTATTCGCGGGTGGCGGTTTGCAAGTGAGATTAACTCCCAAACGTCGATATCTAGCTTGTCACAAATCACTGATAATTCATTGGCAAATGCGATCTGAACATCACGACACGAGTTTTCCGTGAGTTTTGCCATTTCCGCAGTGCGTGCATTTGTTGTTACACACTCACCTTCAACAAAAGTCTCATATAACTCAATTGCTAAGGCCGAACACTTCGGCGTCATGCCGCCAATTACGCGGTCATTTTTAACTAACTCGCGAACAACATGTCCTGGCAATACTCTTTCAGGACAGTGGGCGACACGAATATCAGACGCTTCGCCAACGTGTTGTGGGAAGCTCAAATCTGGGCGATGTTCCGCTAACCAATCTGCCATTTGCTCAGTGGCACCTACAGGCGCAGTCGACTCTAATATGACCAAGTCGCCTTTTTTCAAAACTGGTGCAATAGCTTCACTTGCAGCTTGGATATATGACAAGTCAGGCTCAGGTATTTCTGAGTTGCTATTTGTAAAAGGCGTAGGCACTGCAATTAAAAATGCGTCTGCGGCTTGAGCCGACGTCGTCGCAGTCAAATAACCTTCTGTAACCGCTGCATGAACAATCATATCGAGCTCTGGCTCTACAATATGAATCTCCCCTCGGTTTATCGTGTCAACTGCGTGCTGATTTACATCAACACCTATGACTTTCTTTTTTCGCGAAGCAAACATCGCAGCCGTTGGCAAACCTATATAACCAAGACCAATTACAGAGATTGTGTTCAAAGACATGAGATCCCTTTTACAAGTTTAATGTTCAATTTTAAATATTTAGATCTAATAAAGGCAAAAACGAAACTGTACTAAGCTTTTGCTAAAGCATCGCAAATTCGCTGGCATGCTTTTCCATCACCATACGGGTTATGCGCTCTAGCCATCTTTTCGTAGCTTAGCTCGTTTGTTAGTAGCTCATTGATTGATGACGTGATCAGTTCCACATCAGTCCCAACTAGCTTAACCGTACCAGCCTCTACAGCTTCCGGACGCTCAGTCGTTTCCCGCATAACAAGTACGGGCTTTCCAAGACTAGGTGCTTCTTCTTGAATGCCGCCCGAGTCAGTTAGAATGACATGAGCGCGATTCATCAAATAAACAAATGGCAAATACTGTTGAGGTTCAATTAGATGGATATTGTCCAAATTTTTCAAAATGCGGTTTACTGGTTCCTGAACATTTGGGTTTAGATGAACTGGATATAAAATTTGCGCATCAGGGTGAGCTTTAGCGGTACGTGCCAACGCCTCACAAATACGCTCAAATCCACCACCAAAACTTTCACGGCGATGTCCTGTAACTAGGATTAACTTTTTATCTTCATCTAAAAACGGAAACTGTGCCGACAATGTATCTGACAGGTCTGCATTTTGCTCTATTTGCTCTTTAACCATCAATAGCGCATCGATAACAGTATTTCCTGTCGTGTAAATATTTTCTTCGCTAAAGTTTTCCGCCAACAAATTTTGTTTTGATGTCGCCGTCGGCGTAAAGTGAAATTGAGTAAGTGCGCCTGTCAGCTTTCTATTTGCTTCCTCAGGCCAAGGCGAATATATGTTGCCAGTACGCAGTCCAGCTTCAACATGGCCAACCGCGATTTGCTCATAGTAGGCAGCTAAACTCGCTGCAAACGTAGTTGCCGTATCACCATGTACCAATACCACATCAGGCTTAAACTCTTTCAAGATCGGCGTGATATTCAGTAGGATTCTACTAGTTACTTCTGGCAGTGTTTGCCCTGCTTGCATGATATCCAAATCATAATCAGGGTTTATTTTGAATAACTCCAATACCTGATCTAGCATTTCTCTATGCTGCGCAGTCACACATACTTTAGCTTCAAAGCGCTCATCGCTCGCTAATGCATGAACTAGAGGCGCCATTTTAATTGCTTCCGGTCTAGTACCAAAAACGGTTAACACTTTCATAAAAACTTCCCATGTAAGCTACAAACTTAAACATCTTTCTTCTATTCAGAGCAAAGTAATTGACTTGCTGACTTACTAATTACTTATCCGATTTATATTCGTAGTTGTAGTATCCATAATAACCATAAGCATTACTTGCTTTTTTGACTACGCCATTAAATACAACACCTTTTACATCAATACCATTTTGTTCGAACCTATTTCGAGTTAACTCAAGCTCTTTAGCATGGTTTTGACCAAAACGCGTTACAAGTAAGGTGCTTCCAGCATGAGCACTTACTATTGCAGGGTCGGTTACAGCCAAAATTGGTGGCGTATCAATAATTACTAAGTCATATTTTGCGCTGACACTTTCAATTAATTTCACGAAATTTTCGTGCATTAACAGCTCTGACGGGTTTGGTGGGATCTGGCCGCGAGTCATGATATCAAGTCCTTCAACTTGAGTTTTCTTAGTTGCAGCCTCCAAGTCAATGCGGCCTGACAAAAAGTCACTCAGTCCATTGTCCCATTTGATGCCAAATTGAGTTTGCAAATAGCCCTTACGCATATCAGCATCAATGATCAACACCTTTTTATCACTTTGTGCTAAAACCGTCGCCAAATTTACGGATATAAATGACTTACCTACGCCCGGACTTGGTCCCGAAATAGCAATTACATTATTCTTGGCTTCCATCATTGCAAAGTGCAAACTTGTTCTCAAACTTCTCAATGCTTCGATTGACAGATCCGCTGGGTTATCTACTGCCAAAATTGATTTCGCTTTGGCAGCCTTACCTTTTCGAGCCTTTGCAAAGCCAGTCAATTTAACTTGATATTCTGAATAAGGAACACTTGCATAAACAGGTAGCCCTAGTGCTTCAATTTCACTTGGGTCTTCAATACCTCTGTGCATCGCTTTTTGAATTAATACGATAGCTACAGCAAGCATACCACCAAGCATTGTCGCCATTATTACAATAAATACTTTTTGTGGCTTAACAGGTCTTGATACATTAACCTCGGCCATGTCTATCACTCTGACATTACCAACGGTACCCGCACGTACAATATCCAGCTCTTGCGTCTTAGCAAGCAGCAAAGTGTAGATTTCGTTGTTAACTTCAACATCTCGAGTTAAACGCAGTAGTTCTTGTTGCGTTTCAGGCAACACTTGAACTTCGTCTGCCAAACGTCGTTTTTGATTCTCAACAGCCTCAATTTGCTCTACTGCAGCCTGATAGCTTGGGTGGCTGCGTTTAAATTTACGGCTTAGCTCTAGTTTTTTCAGTTCTAATTCTTGTAACTGAGTTTCAAGTTTAACAAGCTGAGTTAACACTCCCTTTGTCTCTAGAGAAATATCAACCGATTGCTGTTTAACTTGATAGTCATTAAAACGCTGCTCAGAAGCCTCGAGCTGCTTCTTCACTTGTGGAAGTTGGTACTCTAAAAACTCTAAAGATTTTTGCGCTTCGGCACTATTACGCTCAACGTTGCGACGCACGTAGATTGCAGCCACTTTATTTAAAACAGTTTCCGCATATGTTGCGTCTGAGTCTTGTAAGCTGAGGTTGATAATGCCTGAGTCTTTTCCTTTTTCACTAGCACTAATCGCAGCTTGTAAGTTCAAAATCGTATTGAGACGATCTCGTTTTACTAGCGTAAACTCTGTACCAGGTCGTGCAATCATGGTTTCTAACGTCAAAGAAAAATCGCCATTGGTAACTTCTTCACCTACACGACCTTTTAACACGCTCTGCTCACTACCATTTAGCAGTTCGAATTGTTGTTGCTCAAGTGCAACAAGCGTAAAACCTACACCAATTGCATTTTTAGGTACTTCAAATCTGAATACATCAACTTGTTCTCCACCCCATGCGTAGCTGTCTGCACCAAAGCTTGGTTCAGCTAAAGCACCTTGTTGCATTGGCGTAAACTTACGAAATGAACGCCCGCCGATCACTGGGAATAATTTTGGCGTTACGACAACGTCAAGGTTTAGGCTATCAACAGCCTCACCAATAATGCTGCGAGACTTTAATAGTTCAATTTCAGTGACAGCAGCTGAGGTACTTTCAAACATACCGCCTAATTCATCAAATCCAGGGACTGCACCGCCTTTTTCTTCCACTTGGATCATCGCAGTCGCCTGATAAACAGGAGTACTGAAAACAGCAACAGCTACGCCAATGATCATGAAAAGCGTTGTGACACAAATAATAAATAGCTTACGGTCTAACAAGGCACCTAAAAGCGCCATTAAGTCGATTTCCTGCGCTTGCTGTTTGACTTGCTTCTGTTGTCCATCGTTTAATAGGTTTGATTGAGCATTCATTGACTCTTTCATCCTTATAAATACTTCTGCCACGCACTACATGCGCTATCGATTAAATCATACACGTGTTCAAATGCTTCTCGACTTTGACGGTATGGATCTGGGATCTCTTTGTCGTCTAACCATTTACCTAATAGGAAGGTTTTGCCGCGTGCTTGTGGGTATCTATTACATAAATCAGTTAGATGTTGCTTTTCCATAACAAGAATAACTGAGTTTTTTGCAACAAGTTGTGAGTTGAGTTGGCGCCCTCTATGCGCAGACATGTCAATGCCTTGAGTATCAGCGATATCACAAGCCATAGGATCCGCAGGCTTATCTTCCAATGCGGTTAAGCCTGCTGAAGAAACATGAATGCTACTTTGTGACAGCTTTTTTTTCAAAACATACTCTGCAGTTGGGCTTCTGCAGATATTACCGGCACAAACGACCAATATACTATCAAACATTATTTTGATACCCACCTATTGATTATCAATATCTTGAATTGCATCTACAGTAGACAATGATGGTAATAACAGACTTATTACTTTGTTCCAGCGAGCAATTGGTGCACTAGTAACATATACAATATCTTGAGGTTGCAATGAGAATTGCTCTGCATATACCAACGCAGCAATATTATTTGCTCTCAACTGGTAAACATCAGCAATAACGCCATCCTTCTCTAGGTCCCTTTTTCTCAAGACAAAAATACCGTTCGCATTAGCACTGCGCTCATTGATGCCGCCAACTTCTGAAAGCGCTTCGGCTAGGCTCAGGCCATATCGTTTAACTTCAACTGTGCCAACTCTACTTACATCACCCATCACATAAACATTGCGTTTGTCATTGCGCGCGATGTGGATGACATCACCATGCTTAAGCAATCTATTTTGAGAAATGTCACCCTCAGAATAAAAATCGTCTAACTGGATGTGCTCAACAATATCCCCTCGAGTAAAAGTGACCGTCTGCCAATCAGCTCTTTCATTTAGTCCGCCGGCAGTATTAATGGCATCGATTAGGGTTAAAGGTGTTTCAGTGATCGGGTAAACACCCGGTCTGTCAACTTCGCCGGTGACATACACTTTTTGACTTTTGAAGCCAACGACTTTGACATCAATTTGCGGGTCTTCTATAACGCGGCTGAGACGATTAACAAGCTCCTCTCTAAGCTCTACAACAGTTTTTCCTGCTGCCGGCACCTTAGGAGCATACGCATATGTCACTGTACCATCAGCTTGTACTCTAAAACCGTCAAATTCTGCTGTTCTTTGCACAGCAGCAGGAATTGTTAATTCAGGATGGTCCCAAACACCAACCGTGATTACATCGCCAATTCCTAAATGGTATTCATAATTAGATACATCTAGACCCTGAAGGCCTGTTTTTTGCACTACTTGAGATTTAAGCTTTTGCTGCTTTATTGTTTCGGAGTCGATAAGTTGAATGTTAACTTTTGAGAGTTCTTGCTCCAAACCAGTAGTTTTATCACCTGACGTAATTCCTTCAAAATGCCCACCTGGGATCAAGGTGCAGCCACTCATTGCCAATGTACTTGCAACTGCAAGGGAAGTGGCAATGATATTTTTACAGCATCGGGCCATTTGTTATTCCTAATATATTTTAATACTTATTCTTTGTTACTAAGTTCTCAGTCACTTAAGAGCATTAGTCCTGCTTACGCGATGGCTAATTAAAGCATGCACGGATTCCAATCGCAAGTTTACATTGCGTTAATGTTACATGAGCTTTACTAAAGATTTATTGCAATAGCCATCTAAGTAGAATCTTGCCAAGATAAAAGGTGCTCAAACATAAAAAGGCTGATCTTGTGCCGATTTTCACGCCTTTTCGAGAGGTTTCAATTTTATAAGATTCACACTACGAGTTTGGATAAACCCAAATAGATAATTGCAAAAATAAGTCCAATGAGAAATTGAAATTTTAACATTTTAATGCAATTTTAACCTTACAAAGCCCTATCTATCTTTGCTCTCAATCTTAAAGGCTAGGCTCAGTGACAATCACATACGAATATAACGGAACAAAAATTGGGATTGATATCATACTACTCCTTGTATTTGATTGGACGAACTCCCTAAACGCGATGCATTATACAGAATAATTTTTCGACCGCCAATTATAAAACATAGCGAAACGCATAAAAAAAGCGACATTACGGCTTCACAAGACTAACCTCAATACGGCCATTCACAGCAAGGCAAAAAGATTCTATACAGCACCCCTTCTATTTTGGCACTAATAAATATCTTATATACATAGCCTTACCAAAAAAATAGGATTGCTAGCCAAACTCCATTCGACCTATGTCTAACCATTTCGAAGGGGTTAGCACAGTCAGTTCAACTTCAATGTTTAATCTTTTCCAAACAAATCGCGCGTATACACCTTATCCCTGACGTCCATTAACTCAGGAGACATCCTGTTAGCAATAATAATATCCGCATCACGCTTTAGTAGCTCAAGACTATTGGTGACTTTTGAATTAAAGAATCTATCTTCATGATACGTGGGCTCATATACAATAACTTCAATACCTTTAGCTTTAATTCGTTTCATCACTCCCTGTACGGCAGATGCCCTAAAGTTATCCGAGCCAGATTTCATCACCAACCGGTATATACCTACAACTTTGGGTAATTTGCTCACTATAGATTCTGCAATAAAATCTTTTCTTGTTCGGTTAGCATCTACGATCGCGCCAATAATGTTACTTGGCACGTCTTGATAATTGGCAACAAGCTGCTTGGTATCCTTAGGAAGGCAGTAGCCCCCATAGCCAAACGAAGGGTTATTGTAATAATCACCAATTCTGGGGTCTAAGCACACTCCTTGTATTATTTCTCGTGTGTTTAATTTGTGCGCTTCCGAATAACTATCCAATTCATTGAAATACGCGATACGCATAGCGAGATACGTATTCGAAAACAGCTTCACTGCTTCTGCTTCTGTTGAGCCTGTAAACACTGTTTCAATAGCGTTTTTCTTTGCACCAAGACTCATAAGTTCTGCAAAATGATGTGCTTTTTGACACTTACTTCCAACGATAATGCGTGATGGATATAAATTGTCATACAGTGCTCGCCCCTCACGCAAAAACTCCGGAGAAAAAATTAATCTGTCAGTTTGATACTTCTCTCTCAAACTAGCTGTATAACCTACCGGAACCGTTGACTTTATGATGATGGAGGCATCTGAGTTAATAGCGAGAATATCTTCAACCACATTTTCAACGGACACTGTATTAAAGCAGTTACTGTCAGGATCATAATTCGTAGGTGTAGCAACGATAATAAACTCGGCCTCTGAAAAAGCCGCTACTTTGTCTGTCGTCGCCGCTAGCATCAGCTTGCCTTCAGTTAGATAATTGCTGATGTCTGGATCAAGAATTGGGGAAACCCTGTTATTGACAGCTTCTACTTTAGTCGGGTCAATATCGTAAGCAATAACATCATTGTGTTGCGCTAAAAGCACCGCGTTTGAGAGTCCAACATAACCTATACCTGCCACAGCTATCTTCATTCCACCTTCCCTGCCAACCAAATGGTTAACTAACTTTCATTAGCCAGTGCTTAAAATGGGCTTGATCACAATATCAAGGATTAAGCTTCATAATGCATGGCAAAAGTGTCAAGAATGTTAATGCGCTAGAGGTTAACGCTCTTTTTGATATGAACATGGATATCATGCTTCATTAAATGCGGTTGAAACAAAGCCCAACTCAAGGGGTAACTGGCGGTCAGTTTGGCGCGGCTAAAGACAACTCGACGGCGCTTTACGAGTGAACACCACTGGCAAGTAACTTCCTAAAAGCTTAAGAAAGAGTAGCGCCTGACGAACAACTCCTGCAAGTAAGAGAAATAACTCTCGGTTGGTTAGATTATTATCATTTGGTGTGAGCTTACTAAAAGTTCAGCGGTAAAACACTGAAGTTGTCGTCTAAAAGCTTAGTAATTTTGGCCAAGACACCTCAAAACAAAGCTTTTCACAGAGAGGGCTGATTGTCTTGGCTGTCGTTATGGCTATTAACTCAGCAGGTTATGCAGTACAAATTTATACGTTGTTTGCGAACATGTCACATCAGTGCCAAGTTCGCAAATAGGCGCTTGAGTCAAACCAATCTCAAGTAAAGATAAAGTGAACTCTATAAAGATAAGTTCACCTTACATTGCTTCGCATTAGATAGCTGAGATTTGATTTATATAACCCAAAGCAAGCACTACTAATTCCTCGGCTCGACTCTGCGTATCAGCCTCAGCGTAACACCTTAACTCTGGTGCATTTCCAGATGGCCTAAAGTGAACGATTTCACCGCTGGTAAAAAACATTCTAAAACCATCTATGGCATTGGTTAATTCCAAAGTCCCCTCTAAGACAAGTGCTTGTCTAAGCTCATTTCTAACGTCTTCGGAGTTTGCTAGTTTATCGATCAAAGAAAGACTGGTTTCACGCGGAATTTCTTTTATTCGATCACTGGCAGTAAATCGCTTTGGCAGGTCACTAATGATAGTGCTGATAGCTTTTTGTTTTGACCATGATTCATTAAAGAGAACCAGAGCTGGAAGTACCGCATCCCTTGTCGGCAACGCGTGGTACAGCCCATCAGCATAATAACAATCACTACCTAAAAGAAAGCCGCCGTTTGCTTCGAAACCAGCATATGGTTTAAAGCTTTCCTCTTGGTTGCAAAATGCTTCAATCACATAAGGTGAGCCAATTTTTGTTCTCACAACTTGCTTGAAAGCGCCTGAAGACTCAATTGCACTATTACAACTCACAGGGGTTGCCAACAACTTAGCACCTAGATACTTTGCCGTCACAAGACCTAATATATCACCTCGTAACCACTGCCCTAACTCGTCAGCAATTAAGGGTCTATCACCATCGCCATCAGTTGAAAAAATAGCGTCTAATTTTAATTCTTTAGACCAATTAAGCGCTTTAGTCTTATCCTCTTCAGAAACTGCCTCTGTGTCTATTGGTACAAACTGATCACTCCTGCCTAATGAGATAACTTCAGCACCCAGTGATTCAAAAATCTGTTTATAGATATCGCGTCCAGCACTTGAGTGTTCATACACACCAAGCTTCTTACCTGAAAAAGGTTTATTCGGGAAGTGCTGTGTATATCTTTCAATATACAAGTCCTTCGCAGCGCTCAGCGTCTCAAGTTCAGGTTCACTCTCAGGCGCCACAACTTCTGCATCACTCTTAATAATATTAAGCTCATCTGCCTTTGTGATTTCGCCATCAGGTCGATAAAACTTTAAACCATTGCGATCGAAAGGAATGTGGCTACCTGTAACCATGATACATGGTATGCGGTTTTGCACAGAATACAGCGCCAAAGCTGGGGTAGGTACTACACCAAAAAACTCCGCGTCATAGCCTAGTGCATTGACCATTGCTGAAATAGATTTCGCCATAGCAGCACTACTAGGGCGGTTATCAATTGCAATAGCAACCTTTTCAAACGAGAAGTCTGTTTCTATCGCTTTGATAAATGCGACAGTGAATGCATAACACGCGGCTGGTGTAAATTGTTCAACCAGCCCACGCGCACCGCTTGTACCAAATGCAATGCCGCTTTGCTTAATTAAATGGCTCGCGTTTGTCATTATTTAACTCTTCCATATCGATCTTCAAAGCGGACAATGTCATCCTCACCTAGGTAAGATCCGGACTGAACTTCAATTAACTCTAAATCAACTTTGCCAGGGTTTTCTAATGCATGAACAGATGTAATTGGGATATAGACTGACTCATTCTCAGTAACAAATCTTTCTTCACCATCCAAGTGTACTCTAGCTGTACCAGATACAACAATCCAATGCTCCGCACGGTGGTGGTGCATTTGTACTGACAGCTTAGCGCCAGGCTTAACTGTGATTCTTTTAACTTGGAAGCGCTCGCCATTATCTACTGAGTCATATTTACCCCAAGGGCGATATACTTCTCTATGGAAGGTAACTTCAGAGCGTTGATCACGTTTGAGCTGATTAACTATCTCTTTTACTTTTTGCGACTCGTTTTTATGGGCAACCAGTACTGCATCTTTAGTGTTAACAATAACAAGATCTTCAACGCCTACTGTTGAGACAAGCTTGTCCTCGCCAAATACTAGAGTATTTTTTGTATCAACAGACTTAACATCACCAATAAACGCGTTGCCATTTTCATCTTTTTCGGAAACTTCCCACAACGCAGCAAATCCACCAACGTCATTCCAGCCCGCATCCATAGGAACAACCACAGCATCTTGAGTGTGCTCCATTACCGCGTAGTCAATAGATTCATCTGGGCAGGCTTCAAAGGCGTCTTTATCAACGCGAACAAATTCCATATCACTATTTTGCACTTCAACCGCCTTTTCACAGGCTGAGTAAATATCAGGTCGAAATGCCTTTAACTCTTCTAGATAACGACTTGCTTTGAATAAGAACATGCCGCTATTCCAGTAATAATCACCACTTGCAATATATTGCTTTGCTGTACTTAAGTCTGGCTTTTCCACAAAGCTATTTACAACAAAGCCATTTTCGACCGCTTCACCTCTTTTGATATAGCCATAGCCAGTTTCAGGCGTGGTTCCAACAATACCAAAAGTCACTAATTTACCTTGCTGTGCCAAAGATCTAGCTTTTTCAACACTTTCTAAGAATGCAGCTTGATGTTCGATCACATGGTCAGCTGCTAGTACCAACAGCAATGGGTCTTCATTATTTTCAATCGCTTTGAAAGCCGCCAACGCGATAGCAGGTGCAGTATTACGGCCTACCGGCTCTAAAAAAATCCCACTGTGTTTCACATCAAGCTGACGCACTTGCTCTGCCGCGATAAAGCGATGTTCTTCATTACAGATCAACATAACAGGGCTATGCTCAAGACCATTCAAACGAGAAATAGTCTCTTGCAACATGGTGTTTTCACCATGTAGTTTTAAAAATTGCTTAGGATAATTGCCGCGTGATAAAGGCCATAGGCGTGTACCTGAACCACCCGCCATTATAATTGGTAAAATCATATGTCACCTAACTTCTTAAATATAATATGGGCCAACCCTTACAACTAAATTGCAGACTTACCCTAAAAACTACTTGTCTATTTATTGGTAACTAGACACCAAATAAACAATAATATTGTAAACCTTTGCAAGCAGTGTCTGTTTGCACGCTATGGCAAAGGAGTATCACATTGAATGATTGAAAATACCTGCCGATTAATAGGCACAAAATCGGGCATAAGGCCCAATTAAGCTATTTCAAACTCTAAATTTTAAGGTTATCTCTACTTTATCTAGTATTTGCAGAGTGACCTTATAACCAATTGCAAAAGGTTACTTCCAGACGTAAAAGAAAACCCTCAGGCTCTTAACTAGTCTGACTAAGCGAAATAATTTAGGCTCTTGGACTAGTCTATATACCCCTTCAAGGCCAGCCTTCTGAACCCACAGCGGCGCCCTCTTAATCTCTCCTGAGAAAAATGAAATGCTTCCGCCACACCCGACTACCCACTTTACGCCAATATTTTGCAACGCTTCTAAGTTGTCATAAATCCATTGCTCTTGTTTTTTAGCACCAAATGCAACAAACAAGTATGTGGGTTTAGCATTAGAAATTTTTTCTAGCATGGCATTATTAGATTGCTCAGAAAACCCATTAGCTTCATATGGCGGTGAAAAGCCCGAACAGCGAGCACCATATTCATTTATTGCTTTATCTACAGCGCGCTGATTAACGTCTTCCCTATCGCCAAGCAGGAACACATGTTCTTGGCTATCTTTTGATTTTTTTATGACATCGTAAATCAGATCTGAGCCACTGATTTTGTCAAATTTTTTACCTGACTTTAGCTTGGCAATTATATATGGAATTTGCCCATCGAACGTTGCAACACTGTTGTTTAGGATTCTAAGAAAGTCTTTATTTTTATTGGCCTCAACGATGAACTCTGCATTCACCGTTGTTACGAACTTCAACTCGTCGTCGACGTTCATTACTTCTTTTTTAGACAACCCTTTAAAATCGATTCCAAAAACTTTTAAAGACATGAATTTAACTCTACAAACCTTTTATTTAATTATCTCAAGATACATGCTGTTTAGCATTTCTTCCCAAGAATACTGTTTCTCTGACATTGCCCTAGCATTGGCGCCGATCTCAGCACATAATTCATTGCTGTCTAGCAAAGAACGAATAGCATCAACAAACTCTCTTGGCTGATCCGCAATTAGACAATTCTCACCATCCACAAACTCAATGCTTTCAGCTCCGATAGAGGTCGTTACAACAGGCAGCCCTTTATAACAAGCGGTTATATTTTTAACTTTCATTCCACTGCCAAACTGCAATGGGCATATAAACACCTTAGCTTGAGACAATGCATCATTGAGATCATCAACAAAGCCTAAACACACTACACCTGAATACTCTGACAATTGAACTTTTTGCTGCTCACTAATTTTACCAATTAAATGTAGCTTAACTTCACCATTCGTTTCACTACGTAGAGTATCCCAGCAATTTTCTAAGAACCACAACACACCATTAAAGTTTGGCTCCCAATCTAACCCGCCGAGAAACACCAAGTTATTCTCAAGACCATGGAAGTTGTTTAACGCTGTATTCAATAGGCTATCTTCACCTAAGTGATAAGTTGTCGCAAAACGAGCTGTATCACAGCCAGCATCCTTCAAGCAGGCAATATCATTTGGCGCAGCGAATACTAGATCAGATGCCAATGCACTTTTTTTCTCATATTGGAAAACACGTTTGGCTTCACGCTTTAGTAATAAAGACTTGAGAATATTGCCCTCAATTGAAGCGCGCCTTTCCCAAATATTAAATTCCGCATTATGCTCATGAAATATGATTTTACCAGCAAAAGAGTCTGGTACGAACTGATACATGAAGAAGTGATCAACAAAAATGATATCGGCCCAGCTCGCCAGTTCGTTAAATCGCTTACTATCAAAATCTTCAGGTGTGTTTCTATACACAGATAACGGGACACCCGCTATATAGCTTCCCATCAAGTTTGCCAGCGTCGGCTGGTATTTCTTATCATTGATTTTAACTTGATATATGTTTTCTTGACTAACAGAGCTTGATTCAGTTAGATAAAACTCTTTGACGTGAAACTTTTCGCGAAAATAAGCCAGTAGCCTTTTAGTCTTATATAACCCGCCGCCTGCTACATTGACCGGTTCACGCGGGCTGATAAACAACATTTTTTTCATTAGGAAACCATAGGTTTGTAGCTACCTTCAATGCAAACACCTAAAGTAGCCACGCAAATATTTATTTAACAAAACTATCGAATTCGCAGACGAGCTTATTTACCTAAAGTGAGTAGCTCAGCCTTGCGCTGTTTTAAATAGAAATATGCACATGACAACGTTATTGCCACCTGAGCTGATAGCGTTGCGACAGCAGCACCAATAAGCCCAAATTTTGAGATTAACAATGGATTAAGCAATAAGTTCACCGTACCAAACAAAAGCGTAATTTTAGCACACAATTTTGCTCTGCTTGACATAGAAAGGTACGTCGACGTTGCGCTCAGTGCAAATTGCAAGAGAATTCCTACCAATAACAGCATAAACAGATCATTATACTGTATAAATTCCTCTCCCCATAAGCCTAATGCAAATTTAGATAGTGCAATGGCTACAAAAAAGCCCAAAATTGCAGCAAGTGACGCATAACCACAAACTTTTTTAACCAAGTTGTGTACAGATCTTAGCTCTCCTGCCTTATAAAGCTGGCTAATTCTGGTAGAAATGACAGATGTGATAGAGGCATTTAAAAATAGCACCACTGCCGCCAGTTTATAACATACATCGTAATAAGCCAGCTGTTCATAACCAAGCAAGGCCGCGATAAACAATGTATCAGTGTAAATTAGTAATAATGCGGAGATCTGTGTTACTAAAAATGGTAGTGATCCGATTGCGATTGTTTTTACTTTCTCGAAATCAAAAGTAAAGTTTGTTGGTTCCAACCCCAGTTGTAACTGACCTTTGTAAATTACAAAGCAGCTAGTCAGTGCCAATATGCCTAATAGTGATATGTAAATGATATCAGCATTTAGGTAAAGCAACGACGCCACAAAACCAACAACAATGCCTAGCCTGAATACACCCCACTCAAGCAATTCTGAGACAACAAATTTACTTTGAGACTTGAGTAAGTAAGCAGCAAAATTAAGAAACTGAAAGAAAAATAAAATAGCAAAGAATACGGCAAACTGACCCCATTCAAAAGAGGCTGTTACGGCATTAAATATACCTGCCAAAATAATTAAAATACCGGTGTTAAGCACCCGAAATAAGCAAGCCTGCACCAGCAAGTTCTTACTCTGCTCTAAAGATTCCCCCGAAAGCTCTCGTTGCATATAAACATTACTTCCGAGAGAAGAAACTATACAAAACACCATAGCCAGTGTCGTAAACAAAGCAAATTGACCTAGCTGGTACTCACCGTAAAACCGTGCTATTCCGATAGATACCAAAAAAGCACATAACTGATTTAATACCTTTATGCCAAGGACACCACTTATTGCTTTTTTCAAGAATCTATCCTATTTTCACATAGGTGTACGATGAGGTCTTCTACGGCTTTGAGATTTTGACTCTCAAACAACTCCGGAAACAGCATTGGATCATGCACAAAGCCTGTTACCCCAAATCCCTCTACCAAGCCATTGGCATTGTCACTAAACTCTGTATGCCCTAGCGCGGTTTCAACAAATGATTTAAGCTTGTTTTGCTCTAAGGCTTGTCTACCATCAAATACACCCGGCAATGCTGTGTAATATATATTTGAGAAAGCGATTGCTGGTTTACGAACATTCGCAGCTTCCAAACAACTTGTACCAGCTATAGTGAGCACCAGATCGGCTTTTTCCATAATATCTTTTGCGTTCTCAGATAATGACAAGAATATAACATTCTTAATTCTCTTAAGCCGTTCAAACCCTTTAACAGATCTCGGAGAAAACTTATTTGGATGCTCTTTTACAAGTATCACAAACTCATCACCAAGCTGTTCACTCACTTTTGCAATTAACTCAAACTGTTCACTGTAATAAGGTGATACGTAGTCCGGCGTAGATTCAGGCTGAACATGAAGAGGAAAATAAAGCACTTTTTTATCAGGCTCATTCAACGCTTCTTGCAATGTCACTGCGCTCTTTTTATATAAAGGTGCATAGGTATGTTTGTTAACGTGGTAAGAGAAAGCACTCAGCCACCAAAGAGGCTTCCACTCTCTATAATCACTTGAAATCAACGCCTTGTAGCTTGCGGGGATATTACCTTTTTCAAAACACTCTTTGACACGCAGACAAATATCACTGTAGCTAATTTTAAACTCAGCTTCAGTATGGCAATTAGCACATTCAGCTAAGCTAGCCATACTGTGCTCAGCATCAAAGGTTACTGCACGCACTGTATTGAGTGGTAAATAAAGTAAATGGCGATATTTTATCCCCTTTCTCTCACACAACAGAAATACCAAGTATTCTAAAGCCCAAGAAATCTCTCCCAGAACGAGATCATAGTTATTTGACTCGATAATTTTTTCAATCTGATCTATATAGTTGCGCATCAGACTCATACTCAAACCAGTGGGCAATAACTTGAGAAGTCGATCATTCTTAATCGCAATACGATACTCTTCTTCAGTAATGAGCTCAGTCATTGATGTTGAGATAAAACTAGCCTTGAGCTTATAACTTCTAAAAGATGAATTTTTAACTATATTCTCTTTCTCGCTGTTAAAAACTATAAAGTCCATATCAATATAACTAGAAGACCTTGAAACTTCGAGAAAAAAATCGAAGTTATTAAAGTTATCTAAATATAAAACTTTAGCCATTTACTCCCCCTTTTTTTGAATCTGTAGAGCCTAAAGAAAAATACTTATAAACAATCACGACAAGCAAATAAATTAGGAAGTTACCAGAGTAACCAGTTGAAGAATTACTCGTTGAATATACAAACACATATAGGATCACACCAAAGTAGACATATACAGTTTCTTTTCTGGTGATAACCCTATTTAAGAAAAACACGAACAAACCGTAAACAGAAATAAAACCCATTAAGCCAAGTTGAGATATCAAATTCGCCAATGAAGATTCAACACCAACGCGATGGAATACCCCACCCCACATAGAGTCGAACCTGAAACTCCCCACGTTCCCAATACCGTAACCAAGAATATTGAAGTGTATGAAAAATTCATACAGCCCTTCCAAATGCGCAAACAACCCAAACTGGACTATTTGCGGGTACGCAAGAAAGATGAAAAAACCAGCAAACAACATACCAAAGAGTAAAAAGGCAATTGTATTACAGTAAAACTTGAGTAAACGAAGAGATGCATATTTATACAAAATCAGCATAGGTGTTAATAGGATAAAGAATATAATAAATCCTTTGGAGTATGTTAGAAAACCAGCAATTGTCGCCAGCCACACAATGGCTTTTCTCTTAAAAACCAAACCAAAGATAACTGATGCCTGAGCTAATGCTGCCGTCGTTGTAGGTTCTATATAAAAAGATATCAATCGCCTCGACTTCTGACCTATCAAATAATAAGTATCAAATGTAAATAATCGAGGGTATCCCTGCAATTGGTTGTGAGTGCCACCAGTTGATGATACTGAATTGGAGTATTCATTCCAGTACTCTAAGAGTCCCATTTTTTCCCAGAACATAAGTGGCATAAGCCATTCAAAAAGGCCAAAAAGCCAAAAAGCCAAAATGAACTTAGCTAGGAGATCAATATCTCTGTATTTAAAGTAAAATAGGAAAAAATAGAAAATCAAAAATGGAAATATAAATCGCCTAATGTTGTTTGCTATAACACTCACAAACTCGTCGAAACCTACAACACCTAAATTTACCGATAGAATTGATATAGAAATAGATGCAAGTAATAAGCAAAAAAGTAATAGCGTAAAGTGAATCCTTTTATCTAAAAAGAACTTGTAAATCACTCCAAACACAACAAAAAGCAATACCAGCATATCTCTGAGCAACGCAGGCACAGCCGCAAGCACTTTTACACCCAAGGCATTGTAAACTAACAATGAAAGAAATGGCGTAAAGAAAAAGAGAAACAATACCAGCCTTGAAATTGCACTTTGGTAATATATACCACTTAACTGCATATATTTTTCATCCGAATATTAATCTACGACTTAAGTTTAATTACTTATAGAGGTCTACGAGGAGGTTAACTGGCACATGCATAGTGGACTTATATAAATACACCAATGCAAGGTTAAACTACTTTTTTAACCAGCTGCTCAGCAAGTAAAAAATCAATTTCTGTGTCAATATCAACCGAGTTTTCAGTAGACATTATGAAAGGGTAAAAATCCTGTTCAAAAAACAATTTCCCTTGTTGTTGAAACTCAGCTTTATCAATGAGGTAAATTGCACCATTCAATTGATAATATTTTGGTAAATCTTGTGAGCGAGCTCCGGTCAAAGAATCCACAAACAGTTTAAACTGCTCTTCTGTATCTAACTGAGTAGTCCATAAAGGTGAATGGCTACATTCTGTCATTGAGACTACACCCTTTGCATTCTTAGCCATATAAAGCTCAATCGCTTTATCTATGTCATCCGCACTTCTCAGGGGGGATGTTGGCTGTAATAAACAAATGGTATCAAAAACAATCCCTTCCTGCTGAGCATACTCAACAGCATGTTTTATCACGTCGATAGAGGAAGCCGTATCACTGGCCAATTCAGCTGGTCTCAGCAATGCTGTCGTATTCTCATATTGCTTTGCTATCGTTAATACTTCTTGGCAATCCGAAGTCGCGATTGTGTGACTTATATACTTTGAAGCTGTGGCTGCATCAAATGAATAGCCAACCAGTGGAATGCCGTTAAGTTTTCTAACATTTTTATGGGGAAGCCTTTTGCTTCCAGCTCTTGCCGGTACAATAGCTAATACTTTCAACATTTTAAACTAGACCTAAATTATGAATGTCAACTTGTGCTTTTTGAAAGTCATCATGGCGACCTATATCAAGCCAATATTCATGGATTGGAAACTTGAGGACTTTTTGGCCGGACTGGTGTTTTTGTTCAAAAAGTGTCGGCATATCCAAATACTCATCCTTGCCTTTTAAAGACCGTACAACCTGATTTGAGATAACATAAATACCCGCATTGACAAAGTATCGATATGTAGGCTTTTCAACAATTGCAGAGATTAAATTGCCCTCTCCTTCAATTACACCAAAAGGCACCTTGATTTCATAGTCCCTAACGCACATGGTTGCATCTGCGTTATGTTCTTGATGAAAGTCTAGAACCTTTGAGAAATCAACATTAGTCAATATATCTCCATTAATCATAATTAATGGCTCTTCCGGTAAGTCATTCGGCAATAAAGACAATGCTCCTGCGGTGCCCAGCGGCTTATCCTCGTGAACGTATGTTATGTTGATGCCAAACTCTTTGCCATCTTTGAAGTAATTGGTTATTACCTCAGGTAAATAATGTGTAGAGATATAAAAATTGTAAAAGCCAAAAGACTTAAAATGCTTGATCAAAGTTTCAAGCATTGGTTTGTCACCTACTTTTAGCATTGGTTTTGGGCAGTTATCAGTAAGGGGTCTGAGCCTTGTACCAAACCCACCTGCCATGATAAAGATTGGGTTTTCACGCTTTTCAACTTCTAATGTTTCATAAAGCGTTTTTAGCCCTATAAGCTTGCCTGAACTATCAACCAGTGGGAGCGAAAGGATTTTTCGTTCTTGCATAATCGATTGATGTTCTGCAGAACTGAGAGAGTCTAATGCATAAATAGGCGTAGAGTTCATTACAACGCTAACAGGCTCAGACAACTCAACACCCGAAAGTATCCCACGACGAATATCGCCGTCTGTAACAACACCAGCTAACTTATCACACTCTAAAACAACAACTGCAACCCTGAGAGCTTCTTTGTCAATTACTTGCAGAGCCTCTCTGATAGTCGTATCTGGAGATATTACTACTTTTTTCCAATCTATTGTCATAATTTCCGCTGTTCTTTAATTGCTAGCCTTGACCCGAAAGCAACCACACCTTCTTGCAAGTCCGCTGTTACCGATGCGCCAACACCGACGATCGTGTTTTTACCTACCGTAATGTTATTGATTATATTAGCTCCGGTAGCTATGTGCACACCATCTTCTATATTAACTTGACCGCTCATTGTTACGCCGGGCGCAATATGACAATTAGCCCCAATTAGGCAATCATGATCAATAGATGCCGATGTATTGATTATAGTATTTTCTCTAACTGTCGAACCTATACAGATCACAGCATTTTGCATGACCTGAACACCTTCTTCTAACAGAGTATTTGGCGAGACTATTGCTGAATCAGCTACTACTGTAGCAAACTGATAACCTTGCTCTTTAAATCGTGTAAATATCGCTTTTCTCAGCACTTGATATGGCATAGCACCAATTGCATTCACCAGTTCAACCTGATCCGAGCTAAACTTATACACATCGTCATCAGAGGTATAATGCGTAAAGCCCCCTAAAGATTGAAGGCTTTGTGAAAGCTCAGGTGCTACTACAGCTAATATCTCCCGGCCTTGTTGTTGTATAATTTCAGCAAGGCCAGCAGCGTGCCCACCACCACCGATCAGAATAACAGGTTTATTACTCTTCAAATAACTCACCAACTTCATAATCTCGCGATGCGATTTTACCGAGCACATCCCAGTACTTTAGTGGAGACATACCATCGCCTGGACGCTTAACACTTACGTGCTCACTGGTAATTTCTTCTCCTTGCTTTAGAGAAGTCGCTACAACCAAGCTCTTGCGCACAACAGCTTTATTTTTTACCTCAGAAGGCCTTGGACCTTTTATCCCATCACCTAATACTTTTTCTGCGATTCTAATTCCATCAACCATCGCCTTAAGCTCTTGCGGGTCAAGTGATGCATTATGATCTGGACCAGGAAGCGATTTATCAGTTGTAAAGTGCTTTTCTATCAATACAGCACCTTTAGCCACTGCAGAAATTGGAACGACAATACCTTCGCTGTGATCTGAATAGCCTACGGCTAACTTGAATGCATCTCTCATCGTATCCATCGCGTTGAGATTGATATCTGCAAAAGGCGCTGGATACTCAGTTGTGCAATGCAGTAGCGTTACCTTTTCCTTTAATATAGCTTTACCGGCTTCAGAGTAGTATGCTTCAATCAAGCTATCAGGGGTTGGGTTTCCCTCTTTATTTAAGTAGCCGAAAGCAATCACAGATAGAACCTGTTCTATATCCGTTAACGTTGCCATTCCTGTAGAAACAATTAAGTCACAACCTGTTCGCGCATGCTCAAGTACGAGTGGGGCATTTGTGATCTCGCCTGACGGCAATTTCAAACGTGTAACACCTAAATCATTTACCAGAAAGTCTAAACTTTCTGAGTCAAATGCAGTAGAGAGGAATTCAATACCTAAACTATTGCAATATTTAACTAATTTATGATGTGTTTCATAGCTCAATTCTAAACGCTTTAGCATATTATACTGGGATTCTTGCTGCCCAGTATTTGCAACTTGGTAATCAGCTTGCTTCGCTGACTCTGTTACTAAATTTTTTGCTTTAAACGTTTGAAACTTGACAATATCCGCCCCGGCTTTATGAGCAGCATCTACGAGTTGGAATGCCAAATCATCGTTGCCATTATGGTTAACACCGGCCTCAGCTATAATGAGTGTCATAGTATCTCCTTTATTAAAACAAAGGCTTCTGCTGCTTCTGAGTTACACTGAACTCCCCTTACGTGCGCCAACGCTTCAAGGGCTTTTCTTGAACGAGGAAATGGAAAGTCATGAACTTCAGACTCAAACATCTCAAGTATATCCAGTTTGTCGCTTAATTGATTAGCAATATCGACATACACAGTTGGTTTAAAACCACCATCTTCCGGCTTCATACCAAAGTCTGTTTCTGACATCGTCTCGTATGCCAAAACTTTTTTGACAAATGGGTAACGGAACGATTTTGTTGCAGACATAACAGCATCAAAAACGATCTCATGATCACTATGTGCATCGTTTCTATAAACTGTAAAGACAATTTCTGGTTTTATCTCATTAACTACTTTACAAATAGGCCCTATGACCTCACCCTTAGGAAGTGTTTCCAGCATTGCTGCAGGAAGATTTAGCTCAAGAGTGGATTCAAAACCGTACTTTTCAGAAACGTCCTTAATTACCTTGCTTCTAGTTTGTATTTGCTCTTGAGAAAACCCAACTTCTTTAGTCATGCATGTAACAAGTAACCAGTGTACTTTATAACCCTGACTTATTAATTTGAGAATTGTTCCACCACAACCCAGCGTTTCATCATCCGCATGGGGAGCTACAACTAAAACTGTCTTCATAAAAAGTCTCCAACAGCAATATTATTCAATGCTAACCCACAGATAAAAATAGCTTCATCACCTGCGGTCTTAACCAACAGGCTAGTTTCAGTCTTGCCTAAGACTTTTCCAGGCTCAATATTTGTGGGGTACTTTTCTTCTGATACAGCACTGCTTTGAACTGTAAAATGCTGACCTTCATAAATAAATTCGGCACCTGGGTATGGTGATGCTAAAGCCCTTACTAAATTGTGAATAGATACTGCACTCATTCGAAAATCAATCAGGCCATCAACACGGCTTCTTTTTCTCCAATAAGTCGCTTTATCGTGATCTTGTTCGACGAATTGAGCTACTCCATTAACTAAGTCAGCACCCAATTTTGATAACTGTATTTGTGTCACATCTAGTATTTTTTTATACAAGCTCGTAGCGTTATCAATTGCCTCGATCGGCACGGGCACCTGGCTAACAATCGGCCCAGAGTCTGCACCTGCATCCATTTTAAAAAATGTCGACGCGGTTTCATCCAAACCTAATGCCAAGGCCCAAATAATAGGATGTCTACCTCTGTTGCTAGGCAGCTTAGCAGGGTGGAAGCCTATTACACCTTGTTTTGGTAATGACAACATACGTTCATTTAGTAAGTAGCTCCATCCTATACAAAATACGATATCAAGATCATATGCTGCTAGAAAATCAACTGACGCTTCTCTTTCTTTTGGATTTTCGAAGTGAACAGGTATACTATTTTCACTACATAAACCTGTTAGATCACAAAAGTCAGTATTTACTGCAGAGCGCTCTCTCGTAACAACTGCTGAGATATCTAAACCATCAATACCAATCAACGTTTCTAGTGCAACTCGACTTGAATCGACACATCCAATAAATCCAGCTTTCATTGAGCCTCTACTTAATATCGTAAAATGATTTGAAAACCAAATCGGTGAGATCTGCGTTCAAAATTGTGTCCAAGATCATTTCGGAGCTACCTCCGTCACCATAAGGGTTAGAAGATTTTAAGCATTTCGCTTTAAATGATTCACTCAATGCGCAATCTAATGCGGCTTTAATCGATTCTTGATCACCACCACAGTTAATTACAGTATCACCAGCGATGCGCCCCTTTTGACGATTACCAATATTGATCGTTGGCACCTTAAACGTTGGCACTTCAATCAAACCGCTTGATGAGTTTCCTACAACTAGATCGCAGTGTTTCAACGCGCTAAGGTATCTTAATTGACCTAGAGACTGCACCAGCGCTACACGCCCACTCATTTCTTTAGCAAACTTTTCTAATAGAGGTATCAGTGCACGGCCATGCGTATCTGCGTTAGGAAAGGTAATAATAAACTTGTGGCTTTGATACTGCCTCAGAGCAACTAAAAGAGCTTCTAGATCTTGGACTGCACCATCGCTGCTCAATGTAACTGGGTGGTATGTAACCACCATATAAGGAGAATTAGACACATCAAAATCAAGAGAGCTAGATAGCTCTTCACGAGAAAGTAAGTCTAAAGCTTTTATGTTATCAATTCCTGGGGCACCAACATTGTAAACACTACTTGGTTGTTCACCCAGCTGGATAACCCTCTGTTTATATTCTTCAGTAGCAGTAAAGTGTAAATGGGACATTTTAGTAATAGAGTGACGAACGGCCTCATCAATCAAACCTTCGGTCGTTTCACCACCATGAATATGTGCTATTGGGATCTGAGCAACCATAGCGGCTTGACATATCGCCATCGACTCAAATCGGTCTCCTAAAACCACCAATAGATCAGGCTTTGTTCTTTCCAGCGCATCTGCGGCACCTATTAAAGCCAGTCCCATAGACTTAGCTATCCCAACAGGAGTATCTGATGACAATAAAAACTCTAACTTTTCGCAAACCTGAAAATCATCTGCTTCTATTTGGTCGATTGTTTTTCCAAATTCAGGGGATAAGTGCATACCACCGACATAAAGTTGTAACTCTGCTTTAGGTGACAACTCTAAACCTTTGATAACCCAATATAGGAGACCATATTCGGCACGTGTCCCCGTAAAAACAGCTACTTTTCTCATAATGATTGAATCCCCAAAGGCGAGCTAGGTAAGTTAATTAAGCGAGACTCTATTTGCTCCGATATTGCCAGCTCACCTCTCAACGCATTTTTGAACATAGGTAATCTATGCATTAACTGCCAAATAGGCCTAGTCATTACGCCTGCCGCATTAGTCTCTTGCAACACAAGATCTCTTGATTCTTTATCAGGGCAAATAATCGCATTTAGCCAGTAGTTTGACTTGGCATATTCAGGTTCAGTAACAAATTCGAAGTCAGAGCTCTTGAAAAAGGATTGATACTGGCTGGCAAGCAGTCGCTTTTGGTCAATAAACATTTCCAGCTGCTCAAGTTGCGCACAACCTAAGGCTGCGTTTAAATTTGGCATCCGGTAGTTGAAGCCCGCTTCATCATGATAAAACTCGAAGGGATGTGGTACTTTTGCAGTTGTCGTAATATGTTTCGTTTTAGCACCTGAATCAGCTGATTTACACAAAACAACACCGCCGCCTCCAGTGGTAATTATTTTATTACCGTTGAAGCTAATCGCACCATAATCACCAAAAGTACCTGTATGGACCCCTTTATAATAGGACCCTAAACTTTCTGCTGCATCTTCTACAAGGGCAATATTCCACTTGCTGCATACAGCTTGCAACTCATCTAGCTCAACTGGGTGGCCAAATGTATGCATGGGTACAACTGCTTGAAAGCGCTGTTTTGTTTTCTTGTGCACAGCACCATTTTCAGATAAAACAGCGTGCTCTTGCAAGAACAGCTCAAGCGCTTTAGGACATAGCCCTAAACTCTTTTCAGAAACGTCTACGAACGCAGGCTCAGCTCCCATATGAAAGAGCGCATTGCACGTCGCTACGAATGTAAGCGCTTGAGTTATCACCAAATCACCAGCTCGTACACCCGCCATATGTAAGGCTGTATGCAGTGCAGCTGTGCCATTGACCGTTGCAACAGCTTTACCAGTACCTGTTATTTGTTCTATTTGGGTTTCGAACTGATCAACAAACTTCCCTACACTAGACACAAACGTACTGTCTATTGTTTGCGTAACATATCCTTTTTCGTTACCACAAAATGTTGGAGCATGCAGAGGTATAAACTCATTAGTTGCGTAAAGGTCACGCACAAAGTCATTGATATTTAATGGCGTCATGATGGCTCCAAATCACATTTTGCTGTCGAGGTATTTACCCGTTTCTTTATGTCCAAAATCAGGGATCATAGTAAAGAATAGCTTTACGATTTCCTCTTTGCTCCACTGCTTATCTGATTTATATTTGGCAATGGTATTTTCGAACAATTCTAAAAGCTCATTCTCGTAGAGTGCTTCGTTTTTGATAATACCTAGGTTTTCGAATCGTGCCATGTCCAGCACTTCTTTATCAGTGAAAAACTCTTCAAAGTCTTTCTCACCGGTTGTATCACTAGAAGTAAATAAACAAGGCCACTTGCCTTCTGCTGGGAGTGTTTTAGCAAGCTCCCGCGCTTCATTTTCGTCTTTACACAGATAAGGTTCATAGCCACGTTCATTGAGGTATTTAACGGCAATATCTGCAAAAGTGATCAGGTGCAACGACTCACTCAATTTAGGGAAGAAAATATCTCTATTTTCACCA
Source organism: Pseudoalteromonas sp. Of7M-16 (assembly GCF_022347805.1). Lineage (NCBI taxonomy): Bacteria > Pseudomonadati > Pseudomonadota > Gammaproteobacteria > Alteromonadales > Pseudoalteromonadaceae > Pseudoalteromonas > Pseudoalteromonas sp. Of7M-16. The sequence continues at coordinate 214,437 of NZ_JAKRFY010000003.1, forward strand.
AATATACAAGACATTAAACATAATTCACCGGACTCTTGAGGTACAACGAAATAACGTTTGATATCGCTCGGAGCCACGATGGGCTGTTTCTTTTCGATACGCTGATTAAATCCGTGTAATAAAGAGCCATCAGAAAATGCAACATTAGCAAAACGCGCAGTAGAAATGTCAATCTGTTCACTGCGACGCATCAGGAACATTTCCATAATACGTTTTGATGCACCCATCATATTAACTGGATTCGCTGCTTTATCTGTCGATACACAGAAGTATTTCTTTACACCTTTATCAATTGACTGTTGAATTGTCTTCTCTGTATTGAAAACATTTACGTCAATCATACGCATCAGAGTGAATGGGTCTTTCTCACTGCGTACATGCTTCAATGCAGATAGATTTAAAACGTAATCATATTCACCATCCGCTTTGATAAAGGCGTCATATTCAATTGAACCAATGTCTAGCGCAAAGGTTTGAAAGTCACCATCTATATAGCCAAATGAGCTACGGATATCACGGACTAGCTCCACCATGTTATTTTCACTAATATCAACAACATGGAGTTTCTTTGGATTTCTTTTAAATATTTCTTTGGTAACGGCTTGGCCAATTGAACCTGCACCACCTAACACCAAAAACCTAGATGTAGATACGGCTTCTTTTAGTTCTTTTTCAGCAGATAAGATATCTTGAGTAAATAGTGCATCTTTTCTGCCAATCAAATTGAGAATTTGTTTCATGCTGAGTCTCTTAAATTAACTTTTACTAACGTTTGGAAAGTCGTTTATCACGATGCTTTCTCACCCAAGTCGTGATTTTCCATACATGCATCAAAGCAAAGTTGTAAATTAAAAACAGCGACAAAAATATTGAAAACATTATCCACTCAGGTACACCTAAGACCTGCATCAAACATCCGGCAATGGCGATGACAATTGCTATTAGGGAAATATAGAGTAACGACCTTTTACGGCTGAATCCGATACGTTCAAATATATGATGCAGATGCTCTCTGTCTGGCTTAAATGGAGATTTACCCTTTTTCACCCGTCTGTACATAATTGCAACCATATCCATAAAAGGAACAGCTATTAGATACAAAGCTGTGACAGGTTTTAGAATTGCCTCTGCATCTCCTTTTGTATCAACACCAACAATAAGCAACCAAACAACAGTGAAGCCAATAAGCATACTGCCTGCGTCGCCCATAAATATTTTATGTACTGAGCGAGAGGGCCAACGCAAATTGTACATGAGGAATGCCAAAATTGCGGCCATAAATACGGTTGGTAAAATAGCCCATTGGCTACCGGTGTAGTAATACAGGAAACCTAAGCAAGTAAATGAAACCAAGCTCAACATACCAGCAAGGCCGTCTATGCCATCTACCATATTAAATGCGTTGATCGCCCCAACAACAGCGATCACAGTAACAACCACACCAAACTTACCAAGGTATAGCTCAAATTCGTTACCTAGAATATAGCCGAAGCTATCAATGTACAGGCCCGATTGAGAGATCAAGAACAGTGCTGCGATAATTTGGATAAGGATGCGTGACTTTACCGATAACTCAAATCTATCATCTAACACCCCTACAATGAGTATTGCAGTACTTGATATAACATACACGATTAAGAGATCATCTCTAAAAAACAGTAATGAAGAGAGCAATATGGCTATATAGATTGCGATCCCTCCAACTAAAGGGATTTCTCCTTTATGTTGCTTACGCGCACAAGGCGAATCCACTAGTCCATATTTAATAGACAATGGATACACCAAGTAAACGGCTAAAACGCAAGCAACGAAAGATGTTATAAAAGGTAAAAAATAAACCATCTAAGACTTCACTCAGTTTAATTAGTAAGGGCCAGTAACCCTTTACCTAACCCTTTTGACCATTTCTAAATAAGCCAATTAGAATTATTACAATGCCAACAATAAATCCAAATACAGTACCAGCGACACAGATTACAGCGCGCTTAGGAGAGTGTTTCAACTCAGGTACAATCGCAGGATCTATTGTTTTAAACACATATTCGGCGCGAGATTCGGAGAACATAATAGTCTTAACCTGCTCTTCAATTAAGCCAAATAAAACCGTTTTAAGCTCAGCGATATCGTTCTTTGAAAGCTGCTCTTCTAAGAACTTTATACTTTTCTCAGCTTCAACAACATCCATAGTTTTAATAGTTTGATTAATTTCCATTACAAGAAGCTCGACCCAACGCTGTGCTATTTCTGGCGACTGATGGTCAATACTGATTGTTACATAACCAGTATCTTTAGCTTCATTAACTTCAAAGACCTTCTTAAATTCTATATATGCTTCTTGACGAGAAGGCTTAGCTGTCTTTGGTGGTTCGACATCCCTTACCCAAGTTTTACTATCAACATCGTATAACTCTTCGTCATAAACAATTTCATTTTTCCCCTGATTCCACTCTTTTACAGCCATTAGATCTGGCAGTAAATCGTGTTTTTCAATAAAACTTTTAATGAATTGTCTCGACTTTAAAACTTCTAATGCAAGCGTTGTTTTATCATCGCCGCCACCTAAAGAAATCCCGGTCAGGCCAGCTATCCCACCTAGTTGACCCGCTAACCCACCAAGATTCGAGCTTTTTGACTCATGTGCAGGAGAAAGCAGCACTTCTGATTTATATATATTTGGCAAAGACAAAGACAACGCGATAGACAAAATTGCAAAAATCGATGTTATGCCAAACAAAAACCACTTTCTAGAGGCTACGACCGTAAACAGCTCAGAAACATCAACTTCATCTTTTTCGAGTCTAGATTGATAACCGTCTTCAGTATTTAATTTAGATGTTTCCATTGAATCTCTTAATCCTACTCTCTAACCACTGCACATTTAAAAAACTATAAAATGAATACACTTTAATGCCTATATTCTCGCAATAGCAGCGACACCAACACCTAACTGATAAAAGATCTGTGTTGCTGTGCTCCACAGCGTTAGGTTATCCATATGAGAGGCATCCATTGGAACAACAATCGTATCTCCAGGACCTAATTCATGTTCATTACTGACTGCAAACCAACTTGACGAATTAGGAATAAATACAGCCCCATTTGCTTTAATGACATAAATTTGGTCTTCTTTCGCTCTGTCTTTTACACCACCGCTCAGCTCAAGGTATTGATCAATCGTTACACCTGATTTAAATAAGTGAGATGAAGCATAGTTAACTTCGCCAATAATAGAAATAGAATCTTGCTTTCCTGGAACATATAAAGCGTCACCGTCTTGTAAAACAACAGAATCTTTATTGTCCAGTATATTTGGTAAATCAATTACTAAGCGGCCAACAGCTTTTACACTTGCTAGATCTTTCAAAAGCATATTCATTTCGTCATAGCTGATACTATTGTTCATACCAATTGAATTCTGGAAGCTTTTAGAAGCAATATCTTTTCTTAGCTCATCGGACAGTTTTGCCAATTGAAGCTGCTCTTGTTCTTTGATTGATTCTCGTGTGAACACGGCCGCTTTTGGCTCTGCATATTCAGACAGTCCACCTGCGCGCTTGATAACATCTTGCAACGTCTCACCACGACTCACTGTATAAGTTCCAGGGAAACGAACTTCACCCTCTACTGTTACCTTATAACCATTTAGCCAGTTTGGTTGCATGAGAATGTTTAGCGTGTCTCTGCTTTGCAGTTTCATATCAAGCGCTTCCAATTCATCAATATTGACTTGAATATGTTTAAACTGCTGATCGTTTTGGTTGATAAAACGAGTAAGTTCAGCTCGCTGAGCATAAGCTGACTCTAATACACCACCTGCAGCATCAATGGCTTTACCAACAGTAGCGTTCTTTGCAAGTGGGTATACACCAGGAAAACGTACCTGACCTATTACTTCTATTGTTGCAGACTTATCAGACGACGAAGCTTGAAACTCAAGTCGTTTTAACAGCGGTTTTAGTAATTCTGTACGACTGAAAGTAGCATATTGTCCATCTTGAGGTTCTAAATCAACCTCTAGTAATTCGGCTTTTTCTAACTCAATTTGTACAACATCATCAAATGTTTGCACTTTGTTTTTGAACTCTTGATACTCAAATAAATGCCACAACTTAACTTTCTGCTGCTGAATTTTTTGCTCTTCAGTTAACGCTAAATTTGCCAGTGCTTGTTCTTCTGTCTCTCTCAATTCAAAGCGACTAAAGATATAAATCTCATCATTTTTTTGTAATGGCATATTTTTGCTTTTTAGAGCTTCAGCTAAAGAGAATTGAATAACTTCTACATCACCTAAAATTGATTTTTCACGAACCACAAGCGCATAGCTATAATCAGCTTGAGGTAATAAGTCTGATTTTAAGTTGCTTAACAGCTGGTCTACAGTCATTCCTGACTGCCACTCATATAAACCAGGCCTTACTACTGCACCGATTAAAGTGACAGAGTCAACCACTTCATCGTTAACACTTTGTACCACATAGTGGTCACCACCTTGCGGGGCGAATTCACTATCTTCTGACGAAAAATCTGCAGATACAGCAAGGTTTTTAGTGCCATTAAAAACGCGGCGAACTTGAACACGTTTAGTAAAGGCATTCTCTTTAAATCCACCAAACATTTTAACCAGTGAATCTTTGTCATCCTTTGCTGTCAGCTCAAAAATACCTTCACGTTTTACTGCACCTTCTACTGAAACTTGAGGTCCTACAGAAGGAATAAATACAACATCACCAGAACGTAAACTTACATCACCGCTAGTATCACCATTCAAAAGTAAGTCGTATAGATCTAAGGTCGCTACAGTCTTTCCTGCACGTTTGACTTGAATATTACGCAAGCTTGCGATTTCTGTCAGTCCGCCGCTAACATATAAAGCATGAGTAACCGTAGATAAAGGAGATACAGTATAGCTTCCCGGTTTGTACGCTTCACCGACCACCATGACACGCATTGAACGTAATTCAGCCATCGAAACAAACACATTTAAGCCAATCGCTTCTTTTGCAATTTTATTTGCAATTAACTTTTTTAATTCATCATATGTAAGACCAGCAACTTGCACTGGTGAAAAGTCAGGAATAGTCAATCGACCTTCGTTGTCTACAAATAAAGTGTGCGTGGTGCTTTCTTTACCATACAAGTTTACGCTTACAGAATCACCATGGCCAATGATGTAGTCAGATGGTACAGATGCGATTTCAGTAGGTGCAAAAGAAGTGGGCTCGCCTGAGAATAGTTCATAACCAAAAGGTGTCAAAGGCTCTTCAGTTGGGTCAAATTCATCTTTTTGCTTTTCGGCGTCACCCTCTTCACCATTACGAGGTCTAATACTAGATTTGAAACTGTCTGAATCTTTGTTCTTATCTGTTGAATTACTGAGGCTAGACATATCAAAGCCATACTGACGTGCAAGTGCTTCTTGTTGCGCTTTAGGTAACTTTGAAAATTGTTCGATTTGCTCTGGTGTAGGCGTAAAAGCCACAGAAATAGCACTAAAACTTAGCAAAACAAAAACTAATATTCGTTTAAGAATCATCTGATTTATACACCTTGAAGCACATCAAAAATTTAAGACTGCGCATTTTACACGAGATCAAACCAATAAAAAAAGGGCCAAAGCCCTTTTTTTTGTCATATCTTTGTTACTAAACGTACCACCACGTTAAAAACTGTAAACCAGAGTCAACGATGTTTCTGTATCAGTTTTCTCTTTATCATCGTCAACCTCTGAATTATTGGTGATTTTATAGGCTACTTTCATTTGTAAAGAACCATTAACTTTTGCTAGCAATGCAGTTTCTGACTCTGTCTTCGTATTCGTATCACCATATTCTATTGCCACCACTTGGGTAAACTTTGCGTTGTCAGACAGTGTCCACTCGTAGTCAAGTTTAGCAACACCAATCGCTTCACTCTCAGTTTCTCCTGCCAAAGATTTCCCATCTTTCATTTCTGTACTGTCTTCTTGATATTCAAAACGCTTTATACCTGGCCCAATTTCAAAATCGAGGTACATATCGCTGCGCTTTACAAGCCTTAACCCGTAACCGACCGAAAATACTGTTTCGCTACGATAGGCGCCAAAATAATCAGAGTCATACGCACCGTAGATAAACAAATGACTGTGATCTTCAACTAGCTTGTAATTTCCTTGCACTGATAAAGAGTACTTTTCGTTGGTGCGCTCTTTTATTCTTTCGCCATCTTCATTTTCTATTTCATCTTCTTTGAAAATGCCGTCGACCTTATATTCGTTGCGCCAATTGTCTAAGTGGTGTTTCGCTTTGATTTCACCCTTTAGTGTCGTTGTTTCCGTATTACCGCTAGTTACGATAGCACCTACTTCACTCGTTATATCCCACTCTTTCTCTTCAATAGGCGTACTATCAGAGCTTGTTTCTTTGGCAGCTAACTGTGACGACATAGCGACTAATGCACACAGAGAGATCAGTTTTAATTTCATTCTAAAATCAACCTTATTTTCAGTTTTTTTGTAAGTGCACATCCATTTGCGGATACGGAATATTAATTTGCGCATCATCTAACGCATTTTTAATGTTTTCAAGCAAATCGAAATACGTTGGCCAGTAATCACTGGTGTTCACCCATGGTCGAACTGCAAAGTTTACGCTAGAGTCTCCCAACTCTAACACAGCCACGGTATAGCTTGGGTCATTTAAGATTCGAGATTCACTCGTCAAGATCCCCTCCAACACAGCTTTAACCTGCTTAAGGTCGGCATCATAACTAACCCCAATGACCAAATCGATACGCCTGGTCGACTCTCTGGAATAGTTTACTATCGCGCCAGACATGACAGAAGAATTGGGTATTATAATGACTTTATTGTCTGGCGTAACCAATTCTGTAGAAAAGATTTCAATCTTCCTAACACTGCCAGATTGCCCACCCGCATCAATATAGTCACCCGATTTAAAGGGTCTAAGAATAATGATGAGCACCCCAGAGGCAAAATTAGACAATGATCCCTGTAACGCCAAACCAACAGCCAACCCTGCCGCACCTAGAATAGCAATGAAAGAGGTGGTTTCCACCCCGACCTGTGACAATGCCATTAGTAATGTAGCGACAAAACCTAATGCGTAGACAATGTTAGACAAAAACACGCCAACCGCTTTATCTACTTTTCGATTGCAAATTGCCTTTTCAGTTAAGCTCGATAAAAAGCGTGTGACTCTGAGCCCTATAAAGAAAATGAGTAAGGCGAGCAGACCTTGGAGTATATAATGCGTAACCAAGTCTGAATTGTTATTGAACCAATCGAGTAATATATCCATAAAGTTTCCTGTTACTGAAATTTTTGTACAACCATTAACAACAGGTATAAATATTAGTCACAATGTGGAATTTTTCCCCAAACCGACTAAAATCTTCAAAAAAATTAAAAAAGGCTTTGCATTAAAAGAAAAGTTCTGTAATATGCGCGCCACACCCAAGAGGTGTTACACGAAACATTGTGGCGGCTGTAGCTCAGTTGGTAGAGCCCTGGATTGTGATTCCGGTTGTCGTGGGTTCGAGCCCCATCAGTCGCCCCATCTCCCTCTCTTTTATCGTGTAGTCTCAAAGAATTCAAAAACATACCTTAAACATACCTTAAACATACCTTAAACATACACACAAAATATCTTTTACACTCTACGACTTCGCATTGACATAGATACTGTGTTTGAGACCTGTATTTCTACTGTTGCCTCATGTAAACCCGCTCGCTTCTTTAATAAATCTCTACAACAAAGCTTCTCACAGCGTTTTTAGTACATGCTTTAGATTATTTGGTCCTTAAAGAAATCGTCTCATTAGCGAGCTTGCGGACAGTCCTAGCACCTCCACTGCGAATATGAAATATGATTGTACCCGCTTCCTAAGCTTCGATGGGGAATCTAAAACAAAAAATGCCACCTAAAGTTAGGTGGCATTACACACGGGATTATTTCTACTTATAAATAGAAATTCTGTTTACTTATTTCCAGCTTCTCATCTTATGACCTTTCAAAGCATAGAATAGTATAAATATATAACTTGGGATCATCAGGCTATATGCACCTTGTGCACCTAAACCTGCCACATTCCCTAAACCAATCAATAGTGGACCTAAAGCACCACCGGCAATACCCATGATCAATAAGCCTGAGGCTGTACCAGTTAATCGCCCAAGGCCATCTAAAGCCAAAGGCCAAATTGCTGGCCATACCATGGCGTTAGCAAAACCAAGTAATGCGATACACAATAGCGGATCTGGCAGCTGAGGTCCACCAAAAGGCACTAACAATAGGTTAGAAATTGCAAAAGAGTTGTTGTCGCCCATTACAACAGCCAATACGGTAATAATACCTGCTATGCCAGACATGACTAACGCACTTTGCTGAGACATAAAACGCGGTATCAATACAATACCGATAGCATAGCCTAGCAACATACAACCCATCGTATAGGATGTCATAATTGAATAATCAGCAATTCCTAAATGTAACGCGTAAGAGCCTATTGTATCTGCTGCAATCACTTCAACAGCAACATAAAGGGCAATACCTACAACACCCAGTACAAGATGAGGATGCTGAAGCGCTTCTCTTAATTCACCTTTAGATGTTTTACTCTCTTCTTCGAAAACCAAATCTGGTAATGGCGCAAATTTCGCGAATAGCGCAAACAAGAATATCAAGCCTGCAATCGCCAAGTATGGTGCAATCAGGCTGTTTGCCATCGCGTCTTTCTGTTCTTGAGATAAACTTTCACCACCATTTACTACACCGCTAACCACAACAGCTGCGAATACAATTGGGACAATCACACCAGCTGACTTATTTAATAAGCCCATAATACATACGCGCACAGCTGCTGATTTTTCAGATCCCATTTTTACCACATATGGATTCACTGCAGTTTGTAGCACAGTTTGACCAACACCGATCAATAACTGCGCTAAAAGGAATACTTCAATCGCCTGCATTTTTGCAGCAGGAATATAAAGAAGCGCTGATAGGGCCATTATCACACAACCTACTGCCATGCCATTTTTATAACCCACCTTTTTAATCACCATTGCAGAAGGGATACCTGCAATTGTTACCGCAATATAAAATGACGATATAATAAATGACGCTTGTAAAGGTGATAACTCAAGCATTTGCTGTAAAAACGGTGTGATTGCACCATTTAGCCAGGTTATGCACCCCAATATAAAAAACATAGAACCAGCCAGCGTCATCGGCAACCAGACACTCTGCTTCGCTTTTTCATTCATATCCACTGTTGCTTCCATAATACTCTTCTTGTTGCAATAAAATCTTATGACAAGTTGTACTCACGACCCTTTAGCCACAAGCACACGATATGTGTTTTTGTTATACCCATGATTCATGGTTTATAGCCGCGCTGCTCAGCTGATGTTGAATACAAAAAACAACTAATGCAACAAAATGACAGCGCTGACATTTAACTTTACGTTAATTTTACACGTATTTCTAGTTAGAAATTATACTATTCTGGATTTAAAAAAGGGGCAAACGCCCCTACTTAATTCCAAAAGACCCAATTAAATTACTCTAAACCTGTAATTCGGCTGTATTTTTTACCAGCTAATGCTGTTCTCAAACGAATGTCAGATGGCTTTGAAACCGTCATCGGACCTGTATAAGTTTGCCACGTTTGTCCTGCATCTTGGCTCACTTCTATGGTCAAGAACGAAAACGCGCTATTTGCTAGTAACTTACCACCTTCAATCACCGCTCCTGGGACTGGTAAATTCACATTGACACCTGACGCAACGAGTTTATCTAACTCTTTAAGTGCCAGTGTCGCTGAAAACTCTTGCCAATCTGCTGCACGCAATTTTTCATTTGGCAGCTCACCTTCCCAGCTAGCTTTATGCCAAGCTCGTTCAGCTACGGTAAGTAAGCGCGGAAATATCATCGCCATCACCTGCTCTTCCGTGCGGATTGTTTCTGTCCATACCTGCCCTTGCATACCTAAAATATTGTGCGGCTTTTCTAATTTAGGTAAAGGTCGGCCAACTAGCGCTTCAAGGTTGTCAATTGCTTCACCATTACGTGTGAAATCAGCATTGGCATATACATCATCAGGCATATAGCCGAATGCTTTCTTAGTATCGGTGTATCTTGCAGCCCAATAGTACCCACGCTCTTCAGGATGTGCCTCATACGGGTGATCGAAGTAAAGATGCGTACCATGAGATAGTACAACTTGATATCCATCATTGGCTAAACGATATGCCCTATCTGCCACACCCCATTCCCAGATGTTATCCCACACATTGGCAGTAAACACTTGATTTGGAAACTCATCACGCTTAAATGGATTCACTCTGTCATACATTAAGCCATCTTCCCACGCACCTGGTGCGATACCACGCTTGGCAAAGATCTTTGCGATGCGTTGCGTAAAATAGGGCTTTAAATCCGCAGGGCCAGCAATGCCGTTGTTAGCGTCTTTGAACAGTACATCACAAGCAGGTGACTGGGTCCAAGAGCCCGCGCCAACTTCATCACCACCAAAGTGTAAATTCTCCAGTCGGGTGCCTGCTTCACGATACATACCTTGCAATTCATAAGTCACTTTTTCTATGAATGCGTAAGTAGAATCCATACAGACATTGAATGAATTATCTGTGTAATTTTGAACAGTTAAGTACTCAGACTTATCGTCAGGATCGCTTAATAAGAAAGCACGCGCTTCAGCTTCTTTACCCTGCTCCATTAACGTGTGATATCTCGCTTCCATCGCAATAATAGCTGCTCGAGCGTGACCTGGTCCCTCTATCTCTGGAATTATGTCGATATGCCTCGCTTTAGCAAATTTGAGGAGTTCGACGAAATCTTCTCGCGATAAATAGCCGTTGCCTGATCCTGACTTAAATGGACCTGTGCCTAGTTGGGTTAGCAAACATTGACGCTCTTCTAAGTCAAAACAGCGATATCCGCCTATTTCTGACAACTCAGGTAAACCCGGGATCTCTAATCGCCAGCCTTCATCATCAGAAAAGTGCCAATGAAACTTATTGAGTTTATAACGTGCCATTTGCTCAACAAGTTTAAATAATGCGTCTTTGCCGTGGTAGTTTCGCGCATTATCATAATGCATACCTCGCCAGTCATATCTCGGCGTGTCTTCAATTTCAACGTTTGGTGCAGTTACCCCGCCGTTCGACTCTTTTGAGAGCAATGCCAACAGACTTTGTATGCCATAAAATACACCAGCATTATCAACACCGACAATCTCAATTTTATCGTCATCAATTTCTAGTTTGTAGCTCCCAGAACGACTTTCATAACGTCCCTGCTCTGATTCGACTTTCAAATAGATAGTTGGAGATTCACCAGCTGGAATGTGATCTGCTTTGGCATCTAATTTTAATCCAAATTCAGAAAGATCCTCTTGGAAAACATTCACTTCTGACTTCAGTCGGCCCGCAAACCTAATTTGCCACTGCCCGTTCAATTCAGCAACACCACGATTAAAGTCGACATTCTGAGGTTTAGGGATAATTCGCTTTAGTGCCGCTTCTCTATTTACTTTGACACTATGCTGATTGTGCTCATAACGCCAAGCTGCGTTAGCTATCGGAGAATAATCAAGCGGCTCATTATGTCTTTTTAGCTGATTATCACGCTCGATGGGGGCTACAAAAGCCTGCATGTCTTCAGTATCAGTATTAGCAAACACGACTGGTAGTGATTGACCCGAAACAATAAATGATCGAGGCATAAAATCCGTATAAGCGGCAATCCACGCGCCAGCCTCAAATTCGATCTTCAGCGAGCCATTTGCAGCTAACCCCGCAAATTCCGGTGTAGGGACAAAGCGGTGTAAGTCTCCATTGACATGTTCAATACGCAAACCTGCTGACGCCAAGGTCTTAATTTTTCTCACCGAATGCACATAAATCTGCCAATCGCTTTCACCTTTAGGTAGTGCGATTTTCGAGTTGTTTTTTAAAGAGATGGAGCCAATAAAACTGCCTGCACCACCATGAAAGTTATTTTCAACCGCGAAAGTGAGTTGCGTGTCTTTAGCAAAGGCATCAAGCTGTGATTGAGAAAGCATTGCGCTCGCCCCCCACGAGGACGTGATCAGGGTCGTCGCAAACATATGCGCCAGCATGTTTTTTCGTAGATTCATATTCGCTCCTAAAGGCTATTCCTTGAAACCACATTCTAGCAAAAGCTACTCGTCGCTGCCGCGCATACTGAATTATACGACTTTATGGTATAGCGTTACTGCAGACGATTGACGCGACTCAAGGGAATAATACTAACCAACTTATTGTTAGCTTTTCATCATATCGAAGAAAAAATGACAGCGCTATCAAATTTTATAAAAGCCCGTTTATTCCACAAAAAAACCCGCTCAAGATTTACTAGGAGCGGGCTTTTATTAACGTGTACTTAGTATTACCAGATCTTTACTCGTTCCTCTGGCTTTATGTACATACCGTCACCTTCTTTCACATCAAAGGCTTCATGAAACTGCGGCATATTAGATAAAATACCGATAACACGATATTCACTTGGCGAGTGAGAGTCTGTCATTAAGCGGTTTCTGAGCTCTTCGTCACGGTATTCTCTGCGCCAAATCTGCCCCCAGCCCATAAAGAATCGTTGTGAGCCGGTATACCCATCAATTTCAGGGGCCTCTTTGCCTTGCAAAGACAATTTATAGGCTTTATAGGCAACGGTTAAACCACCTAAATCACCAATGTTTTCACCGAGAGTCAGTTCACCATTAACATGGGCATCGTCGAAAGGCTTATAACCATTGAACTGATCAATGAGTTGTTTTCCGCGGGCCTCAAACTGAGATAAATCACTATCACTCCACCAGTTTCTTAAATTTCCATCGCCATCATACTTAGCGCCTTGGTCATCAAAGCCATGGCCTATTTCGTGTCCAATTACTGCGCCAATCGCACCATAATTTACGGCATCATCCGCTTCTAAGTTGAAAAATGGCGGTTGTAAAATAGCTGCAGGAAAAACGATTTCATTATTTACTGGGTTGTAATATGCATTCACTGTTTGCGGCGTCATGTACCACCTTGAACGATCTACAGGCTTGCCAACTTCATCGATCATTGCTTGATATGACCACTGGTTGTAACGAACATAGTTACCAACCAAGTCATCGGCATTAATTTCCAGTTTAGAGTAGTCACGCCACTTGTCTGGATAACCGATTTTCGGAGTAAATTTTTTGAGCTTCGCTTTTGCAGCAACTTTTGTCTCTGCACTCATCCAATCTAAGTCATCAATCGATTTATCAAAACCAAGGATCAAATTGTCAACCATTTCACGCATTCGAGCTTTGGCCTCTGGCGGAAAGTGCTCTTTGACATAAATTTTGCCGAGTAGCTCACCTAGCACATCATTGCTGGCATCTGCTGCTTTTTTCCACATCGGCGATTGTGCTTCCAAACCGCGTAAAGTCTTTCCATAAAAGTCAAAGTGTAAATCCACCAACTTGCGTTCAAGTAAATCTGCAAAATTACTTACAAAATGGAAAGTCAAATATGCGCGCCATACTTCAACGTCAGTGTTTTGAATGATGTTTGATAATTGGCTAAAATAGGAAGGTTGAGAGACAACCAACTCCTCAATTTTAATACCCAGTGCATCGAAATAATCCGCGACATCAAACCCAGCCATTTGTTGGTTTAGTTCACCGACTTTAAGTTTATTATATGTTTTTGATGCATCACGACTATCAACACGACTCCATTGCGCCTGTGCTATTTTCGTCTCAAGCTCTAATATCTGCTTAGCGGCTTGTTCAGACTGCTGCTCATTGTATCCAAACTCAAATAAAATATTGGTAATATAATTTTGATATGCCGCTTTTGTTTTACTGAATTTCTCAGATTCTGTCAGGTAAAAATCCCTATCAGGTAACCCTAAGCCAGCTTGGTACAGATACAAAGTGTTAATGGTAGAGTTTTTTGCATCGTTGTGAACATACCAAGAAAAAGGAGTCGTGCCACCTTGCAATTGCAATTTGGCAATCAGTGCGGGTAACTGAGACTTATTTTTTAAGGCTTTTATCGGTTCTAAGTATTCATCAAGCGCCGAAACACCTATTTCTTCTCGCGCGAGCTCATCTATATAACTTTTATAAAATGCGCCCAATTTGTATTCGTCGCTTCCCGGAGCAGCCGAAGGGTTGTTGGCAGCACTTTCTAAGATCACCTTGAGTGCAGCCTTTGATTTCTCATTTAGCTCAGTAAAAGATCCGTAATTTGATTTATCAGCAGGGATTTCAGTTCTTTCAAACCACTTACCATTCACATGCCTATAAAAATCATCTTGAGGACGAACGGATGAGTCTATATTTTCGAGCTCAATGCCCGAAATTAACGTTTGTTGCTGTACGATTTCTTGAGTTTGCTCTGTTTGTGGCTGCTCACTACAGCCAACAAGGCCCAGTGCCAAGGCCACACCAATTGCCGCGAATGTTTTACGCATATATGTCGGCTCCTTTTAAATCATATATGAATCATACCTTGCAGCAATACAGATTAAAATCCAAGGCACTTAATTCATTTGTAACTGCTTATTTTGACGTTGCCAAAGCATCAATAATGGCCACATTCGCTGATGGAAAATCAAGGGTTTTAAGCTGTTCAAAGTTGACCCATTGACTTGGTTGCCCTTCTAGCCCTGTGGCTTCACCAGAGAACGCTTTCACGACATGTACAACAAGACAGACTTGCTTATCACCATAATCATGCTCAATAGTAATTAAGTGCTCCGAGCGTTCAACTTGAATACCTATTTCCTCGGCGAGCTCTCTTGAAAGCGCCTGCTCAACACTTTCATTGTCTTCCACTTTTCCACCCGGAAACTCCCAGAGTCCACCTTGGTGTTGCTCATCACTTCGCTTACAGACAAAGTACTGTGCTTGTTTTTCAATCACACCAACTGCAACATTGACTACTTTTTTAGTCATCTTTTTACCCCATAAAAAAAGCGACCTTTAGGTCGCTTTTGTATTAATTTCAGTGTGCGCCTAGCTTAGTTTACCGCAACACTGTTTATATTTCTTACCTGAACCGCACGGACACGGCTCATTGCGGCCAACTTTAGGTTCCGCTCTCGCAGCAACCGCTGCGCCTTGCGGAGCCTCACCGCCGACTTTTTCAGCTTCTTCATGCTGATATTGTCTTGGCATTTGTTCGCTACGACGATGCTGCTCTTCAACTTTCTCAACATCTTCTTCGGCGCGCACCTGTACTTTGCTCAGTACACCAACCACATCAACTTTAAGCGTTTCAAGCATATTAGAGAACAGTTCAAATGACTCACGTTTATACTCTTGCTTAGGGTTTTTCTGTGCATAACCACGTAGGTGAATACCTTGACGCAGGTGATCCATTGCAGCCAAGTGATCCTTCCAATGTTGATCCAAGCTTTGTAGCATGACTGCTTTTTCAAAATGTCGCAGTACTTCAACACCAACTTGTTCTTCTTTTTGCTTGTATGCAGCTTCGGCCTCTTCGATGATACGCTCACGTAGTGACTCTTCATACAATTTGCTGTCTTCTTCAAGCCATTTACCAATTGGTAAGTCCAATAGTAGGTCGGCTTTTAAGCGCTCTTCTAAACCTGGGATATCCCACATTTCAGCCAAGCTTTGCGGTGGAATAAAGCGGTCAATCGTGCCATTGAGTACATCGCTACGGATAGCGTTCACTGTTTCTGAGATATCGCCTTCTTCCAGTAGCTCGTTACGCTGCTCATAAACAACTCGACGCTGATCGTTTGCTACATCATCGTACTCTAGTAACTGTTTACGAATATCAAAGTTACGCGCTTCCACTTTGCGTTGTGCGTTTTCTATTGCTCGGTTTACCCATGGGTGCTCAATTGCTTCGCCGCGTTGCATACCTAGTTTGCGCATCATTGTTGTCATACGCTCACCAGCAAAAATACGCATTAATGCATCATCCATAGACAGGTAAAAACGGCTTGAACCTGCATCCCCTTGGCGACCAGAACGACCACGTAGCTGATTATCAATACGTCGTGATTCATGGCGCTCGGTACCAATGATATGTAAACCACCGGCGTCTAGTACTTTATCGTGAAGCTCTTTCCATTTTGCTTTAGCCTCTGATATTTGCTCTTCACTTGGGTTGTCAATTTTTGCAATATCATTTTGCCAGTTACCACCTAGTACGATATCCGTACCACGGCCCGCCATGTTTGTAGCGATTGTAACATTCCCCGGTAAACCAGCATCAGCGATGATGTCAGCTTCTTGCGCATGGAACTTAGCATTAAGGACATTGTGCTCAATCTTTTCTTTACGTAAAAAGTGAGATAGATATTCAGAACTTTCAATTGAAATAGTACCAACAAGAACAGGCTGTCCTCGCTTTTGGCAGTCTCTAATATCGGCCAAAATTGCTTCAAACTTTTCTTCTTGAGTCAGGTAAACCAAGTCTGCACGATCATCACGTATCATCGGTTTATTGGTTGGGATAACTACAGTGTCTAAGCCGTAGATTGACTGAAATTCAAATGCTTCAGTATCTGCTGTACCCGTCATGCCCGATAGTTTGTCATATAGACGGAAGTAATTTTGGAATGTGATCGAAGCAAGAGTTTGGTTTTCATTTTGAATACGAACACCCTCTTTGGCTTCTACAGCTTGGTGTAGACCTTCTGACCAACGACGGCCTTCCATTGTACGGCCCGTGTGTTCATCAACAATAATAACTTCATTATCTTTAACCACATAGTCGACATCTTTTTGATATAACTTATGTGCACGTAGCGCCGCATAAATATGGCTTAATAACGTGATGTTACCTGCTGAATACAAAGAATCGTCTTCTTCAATCAAACTGTGCTTAATCAACAGTTCTTCTACTTTAACCTGACCACGCTCGGTTAAATGGGCCTGCTTTGATTTTTCATCAATAGTGTAATCACCATCGCCTTCAACGCCTTCTTCATCTTCTTTTTCTTGTTGAATAAGCTCAGGGACGATTTTGTTGATCTGGGTATAAAGTTCGGAGCTGTCTTCTGCCGGACCTGAAATGATCAGCGGTGTTCTTGCCTCATCAATTAAGATCGAGTCAACTTCATCCACAACCGCATAATGCAATGGGCGCTGTACACGTTCTTCAATGCTAAACGCCATGTTATCACGCAGATAATCGAAGCCAAACTCATTGTTTGTACCGTACGTGATATCAGCTGCATAAGCTTCTTTTTTCTGTGCAGGCATCATACCTGGAATATTACAGCCTACACTCAGGCCTAAAAACTCAAATAACGGGCGGTTATTTTCAGCATCACGCTTTGCCAGATAATCATTCACGGTGATCACGTGGACACCTTTACCTGTTAAACCATTAAGGTATGCAGGCAAGGTTGCTGTCAGTGTTTTACCTTCACCAGTACGCATCTCAGAAATACGGCCTTGATGCAAAACCATACCACCTATCATTTGCACGTCAAAGTGACGCATTTCAAAGACGCGTTTTGAGGCCTCACGAACAGTAGCGAATGCTTCAGG
This sequence comes from Pseudoalteromonas sp. Of7M-16, assembly GCF_022347805.1. NCBI lineage: Bacteria > Pseudomonadati > Pseudomonadota > Gammaproteobacteria > Alteromonadales > Pseudoalteromonadaceae > Pseudoalteromonas > Pseudoalteromonas sp. Of7M-16. The sequence goes on from NZ_JAKRFY010000003.1 coordinate 231,990, forward strand.
AAGTAATTCGTCTAAGCTGGTTCCTTGCTCAAATCTTTGTCTAAACTCTGCTGTTTTTGCTTTTAGTTGTTCATCAGATAGCTTGCTATACTGCTCTTCCAAAGCATTAACTAAAGCGACCGTTTTGCGTAAATTTTTGATCATCCGGTCGTTACGGCTACCAAAAATCTTGGTAAAAATTTTAGTTATCATGTTTAAACCATTTCAATCTTATGTTTGTAAGCCCGTGCATTCGCGTATTCCCAAAAGGCTTACTAAGTCCTGTTGGCGACAAAGTCGAATTTGTGCTGTGTGCCGAGTTAATTTTATACCCTATCATACCAGACTATGCGCATCTGCAAACCACCTAAGCGAAAACTGTTCCTATTTAATAACATGTCTATCGCAAGGGGGGTTCAGAATACACGTAATTACGCATATGGTCACTCTATAATATCCTTCGGATATGACGGTATTGTTTGTCATTTATGCAGATATGGGGATAGCTGCTCTAAACTTCAAGTCGAATATACAGAACAAGACTGCCCTATATTAGATATCGACATTTCGAATGCGACTAAGCATTACCCTAGCGTAAAATTAAGGTAAAATAGAACAGGTGGAAATATTGCAATGGCCTTTGCTAGGTGTAATGTTAAATAAGCGCAAACTATATACTATATAGAGGAGACGGTATGGCTAAAAATAGATTTGACCCTAAATCGCTCTCTGAGTTGGCACCTAAGTGGTCTAACAAATTATCCAACTATGTCGAAAAAGCGCAAGATATTGCAGCGTTACAAGCACCTTTGAATAAGGCATTGGGACCAATTCTGAGTAAAAAGTGTCGTGTTTCTAATTATAGTCAAGGTACTTTACACATCGAAGCAGCTTCCGCAACATTGGCTACTCGCCTTGGTTATCTCAAAATGGAAATCTTGTCGGAATTCAGACAATCAGGCTTTCATGATTGCAGCCAAGTGAAAATCACCGCCACCCCAGAAGCTCAACAACGGTTATCAAAACGTGTCGTCGAGTCTAAAAAGCCCGCCTCCCAACAACACCGTTTGAGTGAATCTACTGCGCAGCAACTCACAATGCTGGCCGACACAGCTCCTGCTGGGCTTAAAGAAAAACTTTTAAAATTGGCAAAACACGCCAACAAATAATTGCTGAAGCAATCTAAAAAAAATGACGCTTTCGCGTCATTTTTTTATGCTGTTGCTGTTTGTTGTCCAGCTTCCAAACCAGGTGCTGGCATGGTAACAGGCTCGTCAAAGCTAACCCACTCCCACGCTTGTTCATTTGCCATGACCTCGCGCAGTAGTTTATTGTTTAAACCGTGACCAGATTTATAACATGTCACTTTGCCTAAAATGTTGTGACCCGTCATAAACAAATCACCCACACAGTCTAATATTTTGTGCTTTACAAACTCATCTTTGTAACGCAGACCATTTGGGTTTAGCACTTTAAAGTCATCTAATACAACAGCGTTATCCATGCTCCCGCCAAGCGCTAGGTTATTGGCATGCATATACTCAATATCTTTCATAAAACCGAAAGTACGCGCTCGACTAATTTCTTGCGTGAAGCTTTGTGCAGTAATATCCAGACCAATGCGTTGACGACTTGCATTAATTGCAGGGTGATCAAATGCAATTTCAAAATCGATATGGAACCCGTCATACGGCTCGATTTCAGCCCATTTGTCACCGTCTTCAACACGTACAGTTTCTTTGATACGAATAAATCGTTTCGCTACATTTAACTCAGCAATACCGCCTTTTTGGATCAAATATATAAATGGTAATGCACTACCATCCATAATTGGTACTTCGGCACTGTCTAGTTCAACGATAAGATTATCGATACCTAAAGCTGCGACCGCCGCAATTAAATGCTCAGTCGTAGAAAGGCGAACACCATCTTTATTAGTTAAACAAGTACACAATTGCGTATCACCCACAGCTTCAGGAGTTGTCTCGAAATCGACAACAGGGTCTAGATCTACGCGACGAAATACAATACCAGTATTTGCGCTCGCAGGTCGGAGAGTGATCGTGACCTTTTCACCTTTGTGTAAACCTACACCTGTGGCTTTAACAACTTCTGCAATTGTACGTTGTTTAATCATATATTCGCCCACTTTAAGTTAGATAGACCGCGGAGTGTATCACATATAACACCCCTTGCCAATCGGTCATTTTTTATCCTAGTCTGACTGCTTTCTCAAAAACGCTGGGATATCGAAATAGTCACCTTTTTCTTTTTCACCAGTTTCTTTTGGTTGCTCAGTCGTTTTAATTGTCTCTTTGGTCTGTATTGTGTTGGGCTCTGCGCTAAACCCTGCACCTGTATCACTGCTAGGCTGTGATTCAACAGGCTTATTGCCCGCACCGCCAAAGCTTGGCACAAAGTCATCGTTAGTATGACTTGGGCCATGAGTCCCAGTTGCAGCTTGTCCAGCAAGACCTTGAATGCCTTTATCGACAATGCCAAACTGAGGTTTACGTTCGCCACCAAGGCCCGTGGCCACAACAGTAACGCGTAATTCGTCACTCATTTCAGGATCAATAACTGCACCTACCACCACTGTTGCATTTTCAGACGCCAGTGCCTTGACGTGGTTACCCACCACTTCAAACTCTTCAATGGTGATATCCATACCAGCGGTAATATTAACCAAAATACCTTTTGCACCTGTCAAATCCACATCTTCAAGCAGCGGACTTGAAATAGCAGCTTCAGCAGCTTCTTGTGCGCGATCTGGACCAGATGCTGCTGCGGTACCCATCATGGCAGTACCCATTGCCGACATTACCGTTCTTACATCAGCAAAGTCGACGTTAATCAGACCTGAACGGGTAATTAATTCTGCAATACCTTGCACCGCGCCATAAAGAACATCGTTAGCTTTTGCAAATGCGTCTAATAATGTAGTCCCTTTGCCAAGTACTTTCAGTAACTTGTTGTTAGGAATTGTAATAAGTGAATCTACAATTTCAGACAACTCTCCGATCCCATGATCGGCTGCTGCCATACGCTTTTTACCTTCCAAGTCAAAAGGACGCGTAACAACGGCAACGGTCAAAATCCCCAGCTCTTTGGCGACACGCGCAACCACAGGTGCAGCACCAGTACCTGTACCGCCACCCATACCTGCGGCGATAAAGACCATATCAGCACCTTCGAGGCTCGCTTTAATCGTTTCAACGTCTTCTTCAGCTGCACTTTTACCAACTTCTGGGTTCGCACCTGCCCCTAAGCCTTGCGTAATTTGCGTACCAAGCTGGACAGTGACATCCGCAGATGACTTTCTTAACGCTTGCGCGTCAGTGTTGGCAACAATGAAGCGTACACCTTCTATTTCTTGCTTTACCATGTGCTCAACGGCGTTGCCACCGCCGCCGCCAACACCAATTACTTTAATTACGGCTTCTTCGCCGTGTTGCTCCATAATATCAAACATCTTCACTCTCCGACTCGAGCTTTAAAACTCACCTTGAAACCATTTAGTTACTCGGCTCCACCAACCTTCTTCGGCATCTACTTTCGCCTTTTGTGCATTTTTGGCTTGCAGCGTACGGCCGTATTGTAACAAACCTACCGCTGTTGCATATGCCGGATCATCAACATAATCTGTTAATCCTGTGATCCCAACAGGCTTTCCTATCCTTACGGGCATTTGAAAGATGTCTTCTGCAACTTCCAAAGCCCCTTTCATTTTGGCGCTGCCACCGGTCATGACAACACCTGCCGCAATTTGGTCTTCAAAACCAGAGCGACGAATTTCTTCTTGAACTAACTCAAACAGCTCTCTAAATCTCGGCTCAACTACCTCAGATAAGGTATGACGAGACATGATCCGAGAGGGCCGTCCGCCTACGCTTGGCACTTCAATTGTTTCTTCAACACTGGCCATTTGACTGCTAGCAAACGCGTATTGTACCTTCAAAGACTCAGCATGTGAGAGTGGCGTTCTAAATATTTTTGCAATATCTCCGGTAACTTGGTTACCGGCAACAGGAATTACTGCCGTATGACGCAGCGCGCCATTTACATAAATGGCAATATCCATAGTACCGCCACCGATATCTACTACAGCAGCCCCCAGCTCTTTTTCATCTTCTGTCAAAACTGAGTAACAAGAAGCTAAAGCAGTAAAAGTGAGCTGATCAACTTCAAGCCCGCATCGCTCTACGCACTTTTCTATATTCTTAGCCATGTCATAGGAGCAAGTAATAATATGTGCTTTCGCTTCCATCCTTACTCCACTCATACCAAGCGGGTTTTTGATCCCCTCTTGCATATCAATACTGTACTCTTGCGGCAACGAATGCAGCATTTTGCGCTCTGCCGAAATAGGCACAGACCGAGCAATATGGATAACATTTGCAATATCATCATCTGTGACTTCTGTGTTATTAATTGCAACTACACCACTTTCGTTTTGGCATTGAATATGTTTACCCGAAATACCCAGATACACCGAGCTAATTCTGCAATCTGCCATTAATTCGGCTTCATCAATTGCACGTTTAATCGAATCAGATACCAAATTAAGATCGTTGACTCCGCCCTTATCCATACCGTGCGCAACTTGGTTACCAACGCCAACAATACTTAATTGATTATCGGATGTGATCTCACCGACGGTAGCAACTACTTTTGCAGTACCTACATCGAGTCCTATCACTAAGTTTCTTTCTGCTGACTTGGTCATGCTTTACTCTTTTCTTTTTTCTCATGTACCTGGGGGTATCTCCAACTTACCGCCAGCCCTGTATCATAACGCAAATCGATCACATCAAGCAGTGCACCTTCGGGTCTTTTTAAAAGCGGATACACGTCAATGAATCTTTGCACTCTCTTTGCTTTTTCTTCTCTGCCTAAATTTAGTTCGATGCCATTTTTTAACCATAACTGCCAAGCAAACCGCTCGGAAAGCGCCAAACTAGTCAACTCGAATGAATTGACTGCCAACATGGCCTTCAATTGCAAAAACGTTTCCCAAGCTTCACCTTCACTTCCCTCGGGGCCATACAGCTGAGGTAAGTTAGTAGATAACTTAGTGCTATCAGCTTGAAATATGACGCCATCCGCATTTAGTAGTGAATCACTATTCCAAAATGCGACGGGTTTATGCTCAACAACATAAACCTGAATTGTATCAGGCCACTGCTTACGCACAGACACAGATGCAACCCAGGGTAAATCCTTAACGGCAGCCTGAACCGCTTTCACATTTAATTGAAAAAAGCTGGTTAAGTCTGTTCGTTTTATCGCTTCAACAATGTCGTGTTCCTCAGTGTAAAAAGGATCTCCCAACACGGTTAACGTTTTAATCTGCGCATCTCGGTGCTCGACCAACCAGTCGCTGACCCAAAACACACTGCGCACTAAAAAAAACAACACACCTAGAAAAAAGCCAACACCAAGTATCGCAGACCAATTCAATCTGCCGACTTTCGTAAACGCTTTTTTCATATTTGGGCGCATATTATAACGTTTGCTCTAAAATGCGAACGACTAACTGTTCAAAGCTAATATCTTGTGCTTTTGCCGCCTTAGGTACCAAAGAAGTCTCCGTCATGCCTGGTACAGTATTTACTTCAAGTAAATAAAACTGTCCATTTGCATCTTGCATTGCATCAACACGCCCCCAACCGCTAGCACCAACCAACTCGAATGCATGTAACGACATCACTTGCAATTGCTCAGTATAAGCGGGTGTTAACTCTGCTGGGCATATGTATTCTGTTGTCGTTTCTTTATACTTTGCTTGATAATCGTAAAACCCACGTGGAGTACGCATCTCAATAACAGGCAACGGTTGCCCATCTAAGATAGCAACTGTAAATTCTCGCCCTTCTATCCACTGTTCTACTAGCACTTGATTATCAAACTTAAACGCTGCATTCAAAGCTTCTATTAATGATGTTTCATCGTGTGCCTTCGCCATACCAACGCTCGACCCTTCGTGGCTCGGCTTTACCATGACTTGACCTAATTCTTTAATAATAGCTTTGGCATCATAGCCACTATGTTTATCAACAACCGCATATTTTGCCGTGCTCAACTTAGCCGATTCAAATAGATGCTTGCAACGAATTTTATCCATTGCCAATGCACTTCCCAGTACACCGCTACCAGTGTAAGGGATGCCCATAAACTCAAGAGCACCTTGCACTGTACCATCCTCACCACCTCTGCCGTGCAAAGCGATAAAAACACGCTTTACATTGAGCGCGGTTAGTTCCGAGATATTGCGCTGTGCAGGATCAAAGGCGATCACATCAACCCCTTGGCTTTTTAGTGCTGCGACAATCGCATTACCTGAGGCCAAAGAGACTTCTCGTTCAGCTGAACTACCGCCTAGTAAAACAGCAACCTTTCCAAATTTACTCATTAACTCTCCGCTCTTAACTTTTGCTTGGATAGTTCTGTCGCGGCTAATTGCTTCACGATCTGACCTATGTTACCTGCACCTTGAGTGATCACTAAATCATTGTCTTCTATCACATCCGCCAACACAGTCATCAATTCTTCGTGCTGGGCCACATGGATAGGTTCAACTCCTCGCTGACGTAAACTCCTGCACAAAGCTTTACTATCTGCACCAACAATGGTCGATTCACCAGCAGCATAGACATCTAATAAGATCAATTGATCAACTTCCGCGAGCACTTTAACAAACTCTTCATAAAGATCACGAGTACGCGTATATCTATGTGGTTGATACAGCATTACTAACCGCTTATCAGGCCAACCGGCACGCGCAGCTTCAATTGTCACAGCCACCTCAGATGGATGATGACCATAATCATCGACTAACATCACTTCACCAGAATCATTTGTAAACGTACCGTAGTGCTGGAAGCGTCGCCCGATACCTGCAAACTCTTTTAAAGCAACTTGGATAGCACTGCTATCAATATCGTGATCTTTTGCTATTGCGATGGCAGCCGTCGCATTAAGTGCATTGTGTTTACCTGGCATATTTAGCGTGATCTCAACGCTTGAACCAGATTTATGCAATACCGTGAAGCTGCAACTCTCCACGTTTTGCACATAGTCGGTCATTCGATAATCCGCATCTTCGCTCTCACCATAAGTAATTGTTGGCCTTGCAAATCGTGGCAACAGCTCTCTAACCACTGGCGAATCAATACACACAACTGCCAATCCGTAAAACGGTAAGTTATGAATAAAATCAACGTAGGTATCTTTGAGCTTTTCAAAATCACCACCATACGTATCCATATGATCTGCTTCAATATTGGTGATCACGGAAGCCATTGGTTGTAAATGCAAAAAAGAAGCATCACTCTCATCAGCTTCGGCAATGAGTACGTCGCTACTGCCCACTTTAGCGTTACTTCCTGCGCTATTTAGCAACCCACCAATAATAAATGTTGGATCTAACTTAGCTTCAGCAAAAATACTTGCGACTAGGCTAGTTGTTGTTGTTTTTCCGTGAGTACCTGCCACCGCAATTCCGTGCCTAAAACGCATTAACTCAGCGAGCATTTCAGCACGCCTTACAACCGGAATACGTGCCTGCTGAGCGGCCATGATCTCAGGGTTGCTTGTATCAATTGCACTGGAGACCACCACCACATCAGCATCAGTTACATTAGCCGCATCGTGACCTATAAAAATCTCAGCACCAATTTTTAACAGCCTTTCTGTCATCGCATTTTGTGCAATGTCTGAACCTGTGATCCGGTACCCTTCATACGCCAACACTTCTGCTATACCGCCCATACCAGCACCACCTATTCCAATAAAGTGAATGGTGTTGATTCGTCTCATAGCACGGCGATATTTATTTTCTTTCACAACTTTCTCTTCGATTAGTAACTTCTTTAATTATTTCAACCACTGAACTTGTGGCATCAAGTTGCGCGCACGCTTTGGCGCGCAATGCTTTTTCTTCAATTAAGTGTGGCTCGGCAAAAAATGGCTCTAACAGTGAAACCATATTTGACATATTCAGCTCAGACTGAGGAACCATTAGGGCAGCTTGTTCATCCACTAAAGCGCGAGCGTTTAATGTCTGGTGATCATCTACAGCGTGAGGCAGTGGCACAAAAACGGCCATTTTTCCTGCCGCCGCAACTTCACTAACAGTCAATGCGCCCGCGCGGCAAATTATAATATCAGCCCACTCATAAGCCTGATCCATATTTTCGATAAACTCAGTGACTTTACAGTCAAACGATTGACCTTCATAGCGCTTGGCTACGCCGCCACCATGCCCTTTACCTGACTGATGCCAAACAGCTAACGATGCTTGGTTATTCTCATTGAGAGATGAAAAGACGTCAGGTAATGTGTCGTTTAATGCTTTTGCCCCCAAAGAACCACCAACCACTAGGCAATTCACTTGCTGTGTAATCGGTTTAGACTGAATCTGGGTCACCGAATCTCTTATTGGATTACCTACAATATCACACGCCCTATCCGCAAACGCACCATGAAAGGCGCACAATACACGCGTAGCCAACTTGGCTAATAGTTTATTGCTAAAGCCAGCCACCGCATTTTGCTCGTGGATGATAAGTGGTACCCCTAACATTTTTGCTGCGATCCCAACAGGCCCAGTTACATAACCCCCCATCGTAAGCACAGCATCTGGTTTATGGGTTTTGAGTATATTTCTCGCTGCAATGATGGCTTTAAGGATCATAAAAGGGGCCTTTAACAGGCGTTTTAAACCATTGCCTCTCAACCCTTTTACCTTAATAAAGTCAATATCAAAGCCATGACTAGGTACAACCTGAGCTTCCATTCTATCCTCAGTACCAACCCAAGAAACTTCCCAGCCAAGTTGTTTCAATTTTTCTGCGACAGCGATACCCGGGAAAATGTGCCCACCTGTACCACCAGCAGCAACCAATAATCGCCTACTCATCGCTTACCACCTCTTGAAGTTGCCTGCCTCGTAGACATTTTGGTTTCGAAATCTATTCGTTGCAGCAATCCTGCAGCAATTGTCATGACCAATAAACTTGAGCCACCATAAGATACAAATGGCAAAGTGAGTCCTTTCGTTGGCAACATGCCTGCACTCGCTCCGACATTGACTAATGTCTGAAACGCAAACCAAATTCCTATTCCGAGGGCTAAATATCCTTCATATTCTTTTTGCGACTTGAGTGCTTGTTGGCCGATGACCAAAGCACGAAAGACCAACATGCCCAACATAAATAACACACAAACAACACCCAAAAAGCCCAGTTCTTCCGCTATTACTGCAAAAATAAAGTCGTTATGCGCTTCGGGTAAATACTGTAGTTTTTGCACGCTGTTACCAAGCCCTTGACCAAACCAGCCGCCTTGTCCATAAGCCATCAAAGACTGAACAAGCTGATACCCCTTACCAAATGGATCTTTCCAGGGCTCTAAGAATCCTACTACCCTTGCCATTCGATAAGGTTCAAAAATGATCAGCATAATCACCAAGAAAATGCCGGTGAGCATGAGCACAAAAAATTGCCAGAGCTTTGCACCAGCTAAAAACAGTAAACCCACTGTGGTGACGAAGATCACAACAACCGTGCCTAAGTCTGGCTGCATCAGTATTAAAAAGGCATAAACCGCAAACACCACAATAGGTTTTGCAAACCCTTTTATGTTTTCTTGCACCTCATCTCGTTTACGAACCAAATAGCCCGCGATATAACTTATAAAATAAAGCTTTGCTACTTCCGCTGCTTGCACACCAACGGGTCCAATTGGGATCCAACGTTTAGCTCCGTTCACCTCTCGACCAACGATTAAAACCAAGATCAACAGCACCACCCCAAAGAGCAACAAATAAGGATTAAAGCGTTTCCACCAAGCCATGGATACAGACGTACTTAACCAAAAAAGCACCATTCCCATAATCAAAAACATGCCGTGACGCACAATGATATGATAAGGGTTATCGTACAGCCTTTCCGCAACAGGCATAGAGGCACTGGTGACCATCACAAACCCGACCCCGATTAAACACAACATTGCATATAACAATGGTAAATCAAACAAGGTATCTGCTTTGCTCGATTTAAATATGCCTTTTAGGTTGATGGTCGCAATCATTTACAACTCCCCAACCCATTTGCAAAACTCATCACCACGAGCCATATAATTTGGATACATATCAATGCTTGCACACGCCGGGGCTAGTAATACGATATCGCCAGCTTGCGCTTGCTGACTTGCCCCAATAACTGCATCTTTTAATGAACCAACCAAGTGACTATGAGTATGCATCGAAGAAAACAGAGCCGCATCTTTGCCAAAACAGTAAATTGCCCTGCAATAGCTTTGAATTGGTGCAGCCAATGGAGAGACATCAGCCCCTTTTGCATCTCCACCTAAAATTAGAATTATTTTCTGAGCTTCGGCTTGCAAGCTTTCAAGTGCCGTGACCGTTGCGCCGACATTCGTCGCTTTAGAGTCGTTAAAATATTTTACCCCGGCTACTTCTGCAATCAGCTGGCAGCGATGTGAAAGCCCACCAAAGCGCGAAAAAGCGTCTTGATAAGCCTGTTTAGTAATTGTAAAAGGTGACAATAATGCCATGACAGCCAAAGCATTAAACTGGTTATGCTTGCCTGATAGCTTTAAGCTATCCACTGTGAAAACGTGTTTGCCATTTATACTAAAAAAGTCGCCCTGCTCAGTCGTTGCAATACAGTAGTCCGCTTTGTGCAAACCAACGCCAACTGAGTGTCTGTGTGCTTGATGGGTTTTTTCATCATCAGCATTGAAAACAAGTAAGTCTGTTTTTTGATAGATGCGCTTTTTCGCCGCGCAATAAGCTTCAAAGTCAGGGTATCGGTCCATGTGATCTTCAGTAATGTTGAGGATCATGGCACTGCGACACTTTAAGTTTTGTGTGGTCTCGAGCTGAAAGCTCGACAATTCCAAAATGACAATATCTAAATCTTGATCAAGTAAGTCCAGCACTGAAGTACCGATATTACCACCCAAACCCACTTTCAATCCCGCTGACTGACAAACCGTTTCTGCTAGGCTTACCACAGTAGATTTTCCATTTGATCCAGTGACGGCAACGACTGGAGCCGTGTTTAGTCGCGCAAAAACCTCGATATCACCGACCACTTCAGCACCGTGCGCTATCGCTTCTACAACATATCTGTCATACAGCGGGATCCCTGGACTAATAATAATTATATCGGTATCAATCAACGCGCCTTCAGCAAGTGGGCCAAACACAGCCTCACATTCTGGAGCATTGTGCGCGAGCCAATCCGCACCTGGTGGAACAGGTCGCGTATCAACTACTTTAGGAAAGATCCCTTGTTGTAACAAAAAGCGCACGGTACCAAGCCCGGATATACCGAGCCCTAGCACTGTGACCTTTTTCTGCTTCAACGTCTCTAAATAATTCATTATCTTATCTTTAAGGTTGCCAAACCAGCCAATACTAAGATGAAGGAGATGATCCAAAAACGCACAATAACACGTGGTTCAGGCCAACCTTTTAGTTCATAGTGATGGTGTATAGGTGCCATTCTAAAAATACGCTGGCCACGTAACTTATATGAACCTACCTGTAAAATGACAGATAAGGCTTCCATTACAAACACCCCTCCCATGATCACTAGTACCAATTCTTGTCTGACTAAAATAGCGATTATTCCAAGAGCTCCACCCAGCGCTAAAGAGCCAACATCACCCATAAATACTTGGGCCGGATAGGTGTTGAACCACAAAAATCCAAGTCCAGCTCCGACGATAGCAGTACAGACAACCACCAGCTCACTGGCCAATGGTATATGAGGAATGTGGAGATAATTTGAGAAGTTTACGTTACCAGTTAAATAAGCAATGATCGCTAAAGCTGCTGCTACCAAAATAGTAGGTACTATTGCCAAACCATCTAAACCATCGGTTAGATTCACCGCATTAGATGTTCCCACAATCACAAAATAGCTCATTACAAGATAAAACAGTCCCAGCTGTGGCAATACATCTTTGAAAAACGGCACAACAAGAGACGTTTCAGCAGCTGAGGTAGTCGTTGAATATAAAAATGCCGCGACGGATATTGCAATAACGGATTGCCAAAAATACTTCCACCTTGCAATCAATCCCTTACTATCTTTACGGATCACTTTTCTGTAATCATCAACAAAACCAACGATACCTAGTGAACCAATCACAAACAATGTGACCCACACGTATTTATTACTCAAATCCCCCCACATTAAGGAGCTGACAAAGATTGCTCCTAGGATCAGCAAACCACCCATTGTGGGTGTGCCTGATTTGGATAGGTGAGACTCAGGACCATCATCTCTTACCGTTTGACCTATCTGCATGCGCTGTAATGCACGGATCAGTTTAGGACCAAAATACAGCGATATAAGTAAGGCGGTTAAAATCCCTAAAATAGCTCGTACTGTCAAATAAGAAAATACGTTAAAACCGCTGTAGTATTGCGTTAAATACTCTGCTAACCAAACTAACATTGTCGGTCCCCACTTTCTGAGTTTGTATGCGCTGAAATCAGATCAGCGACCAATAGCTCCATGCGGGCACTACGCGATCCTTTGACAAGCAGTGTGCACTGCTCTGTCTCGTGTTTAATGAATTGTGAAAGCTCTTCGAGCATATGTTCACGGGTAGAAAAGTGACGATTTGGCGTGTCAAATACTTCGCTTGCATAGCGACTCAACACACCCAGCGTATACACTGCGTCAATACCTTGCTGCTTCGCATATTCACCGACTTCTTTGTGGTAAGCCCGTGCATCTTCACCTAACTCTGCCATGTCTCCCAGTGCCAATACTCGTGTACCAGGCATGTCTTTCAATAACTCTATGGCTGCTTTGACTGAACGTACGTTGGCATTGTATGTGTCATCTACAACACGCAATGAACTGGACACATCAATGACATTGACTCGGCCTTTTACAATTGGCATATCTTTAAGTGCAACGGCGATATCCTCTAACGACGTACCAAAAGGAAGCGTTAAAGAGGCTGCGATCACGGCATTCATCACATTGTGCTTGCCTGGCAGTGCTAACTTTACATTTTGTGACGCATGCGGCGTACAAAGCACAAACTCGGCACATCCAGACTCATCCAGTTGAATGTCTTGAGCCCACACATCCAGTCTACTGTTCATAGAAAAGCGTTGAACTGATTGAGAGCTCAAGCTCTCCTCCCACATGGGGGCGAACTCACTGTCACAGTTTATAATTGCTACACCATCAGACTTTAACCCGCCAAATATTTCTCCTTTGGCTTGACCTATACCTTCAATAGAGCCAAAACCTTCTAAATGAGAAGGAGCAACATTGCACACAACAGCAACATCTGGGTTGGTTAACCCGCTTGTATAGGCTATTTCCCCAATATGATTGGCGCCCAGTTCAATGACAGCATATTCGTCATCTTCCGATAAACGCAGTAACGTCAAAGGGACACCAATATCATTGTTGAAATTCCCTTTGGTCGCGAGCACTTTGCCACGGCGTGATAATATTGCCGCAGTCATCTCTTTTACCGTGGTTTTTCCCACACTGCCCGTTATTGCGACGGTTTTTGGCGCAACCTGTTTTATAACCGCTTGCCCAAGCTTGCCTAACGCAACACGTGTGTCAGATACCACAAACTGAACAATATCAGCGTCGACACGCTCTGATACAATGACCGCTATGGCACCTTTATTTTTTGCTTCTTCAACAAACTTATGACCATCAAAATTTGCACCTTTGAGCGCTAAAAAGACTTCGTTATCGGTTATTGTTCTTGTATCTGTATTGATATTGGCAACCGCCAAATTCTGCCCACTAAAAGGGGCCCCAAGTACTTCTGCAAGCCAAGAAAAATCCATCTTGATCATGCACTTTCCCCCTGTAAAATTAATTTCACTAAACTTCTATCACAGAAGCTTAATGTCTGGTTTCCTATAATTTGATAGTCTTCATGGCCTTTACCTGCAATCAATACCACGCTGTTTTCATCAGCATGTTCAATTGCATATCTAATGGCTTTTTCTCTATCTGGTTGTGACACAGCATACTGAGGTTCTCTGAGCCCAGCCTTAATGTCACTAATAATTGTGTTAGGGTCTTCACTTCGAGGGTTATCACTGGTAATGATCACCGTATCAGCAAATTGCTCTGCTGCGCGGGCCATCAATGGCCTTTTTCCTTTGTCACGATCACCGCCACATCCAAACACACAGCTAACCTTGCCCGGCACATGTTGCTGCAAAGCCCGCAGTGTTAATTCCAGCGCTTCAGGGGTGTGCGCATAATCGACAATACAGGTTGGGAATCCGGGTTGATAAAACGCTTGCATGCGACCATCAACAGGTAACAGTTTGGTTGCTGCGGCCTGAAGCTGTTCAAGCGCGTAGCCTTGAATTAATAAAGAAGCGATCGCGGCCGACAAATTATAAATATTAAACTGTCCAAACAAGCCTGTTGTGATCTCAGTATTGCCCCACGAAGTATTAAGGTTTAGAGAAATTCCATTTTGGTGGCACTGTACGTTATCAAAAAACACATAGTGCTCGTACACATTATCCTGTGGTTGCTTGCCATAAACTACACACTGCTGTGTGTCAAACTCGCCAAGCCACTGCTGCGCATATGCGTCATCGATATTAAGCACTTTAATTTTGGCATTACTCTCGCTAAACAGACGCTTTTTAGCTCGCGCATAATTTTCCATATCACCATGATAATCTAAGTGATCACGACTTAAATTGGTGAAAACAGCAATGTCAAAGTCAACATGTTCAACTCGCCCTTGCACAATACCGTGTGACGACACCTCCATCGCCACCTGCTGGTATTGAGTCTGTAGCTCACTAAATATTTGCTGCAACAATACAGCCGAAGGGGTCGTGTTAGTTAAAGGTGTTAGTCGCTCAGGCTCGCCATAGCCCAACGTTCCTATCACGGCACTCGGTGTACCACACTGCTGTGCTAGGTTCGCAATCATAGCCGTTGTTGTTGACTTTCCATTAGTGCCTGTGACACCAATAACAGTCATTTTTGTACTTGGCTCTTGATAAAATTGAGCTGCAATTTGCGATAAATTTTGCTTTAAATTTGTAACGCGTATGACAGGCACCTCGAAACTACCTAGGTGTGTACTGTCGTCAACCAAAATACATGTTGCGCCTTGTTTAATTGCTGCGGATATAAATTGTGTACCATCCAGTTGGTGTCCAGCAACAGCGATAAAGCAATCGCCCACACATATTTCGCGACTGTCTAAACGCAGTGCATTCACGCTGATTTGGGGACTTACTACGCCAAAGTTTTTGAGCACTTTAGTTAAGTCACGCATCGTCATTTTTTCCTGATAAATATGCTACGCTTTCTTTGTCTGGAGCTACGTTCAACATACGTAATGAATTAGAAACAATCTCGGCAAAAACAGGGCCTGCGGTCTGACCTCCATAATACACATCACCACCAGGTTCATTAACCATCACCACGACCGCTAAACGAGGGTCACTAACAGGAGCAACACCGGCAAAGTAGCCAACATATTCATCACCATAACCACCGGCAATGGCTTTTTCCGATGTTCCTGTTTTGCCAGCAGCCCGATAGCCGTCCACTTTGATCATGGATGCCGTCCCGCCTTTCTCAAAAATTGATTCCATCATTGAGATCACCGCTTTGGTGTCCTCTTCTTTAAAGATGCGTTCGCCAGGTTGAGGTTGCTCCTGCTTTAGTATTGTTAGAGGTCTAGAAATACCACCAGCACCTATCATCGCATAAAGTCTTGCTATCTGCGCCGTACTGGCAGAAACAGCATAACCATATGATAATGTAGCAATTTCAAAATCTGACCACCTTCTATTTGGATAGAATAATCCTGAGCTTTCTCCAATCATCATGGTGCCAGTATCTTCTCCAAACCCCGCTTTTTGATACGTGCCAACAAAATAATCTTTGGGCAATTTTTGGCTGATTTTGGCCACGCCCATATTGCTGGACACTTTTAATATTTCTCGCAGCGACATTTCACCATGATTACGCGTATCTTTTACTAAGCTACCACCTAAACGCATCCAACCGGGGTAAGTATCGATGATTTCATCCGCTGTGATCGCACCGTATTCTAGACCCGCTAATATTGCCAAGGGCTTAAGAGTAGAACCGGGTTCAAATAAATCTGTAATAGCGCGATTACGGCGTTTATATGGTGCTGCCGTGCTCATATCATTTGGATTGAAGCTCGGACTATTCACCATTGCGAGGATTTCACCGGTATGCACATCGACAACCATGGCTGATCCTGAAGTCGCCTGATATGTCAAAACTGCTGACTTTAACGCTACATAAGCAATGGTTTGAATACGATGATCAATACTGAGATGAATGTCTTCAGGTTCGACACGCTCTTCCTCTGACAATACTTGTACTTCTCGACCTTGTGCATCTTTACGAATAGTCCTTAGCCCTTCGGTTCCCGTCAGTGCCGTATCGAAACGTTTTTCAATTCCTTCAATACCAATGCCATCAATATTAGTCACACCTAAAACGTGTGCAGCAATTTCACCACTTGGATAGAAGCGCTTTGATTCATCAAGCAAATGGATTCCGGGCAACCGCATTTGTCTAATATATTTAGCCACCGCAGGCGTTACTTGACGTTTCAAATAGACAAAACGACGCTTTGCGTTACCACGCAATTTAGTATTTACTTGATCAGCTGGAAGCTGTAGGACATCGGACAACTCACGCCAACGAGCCTGACCTTGGTACAATTGCTGTGTACGAGCTTTGAGCTGGGTTTCATTTTCGGCCAGCGCAACATGGTCTTCGCGGTTTTTTCTCGCCTGACGTAACACCTTTTTCTTCAATGCTTTTTCCAGTGCATAAGGATCTGCATATACACTGACAACCGGTACGCTCACTGCGAGTTCTTTGCCGTTGCGGTCATAGATCATACCACGCTGAACATGCAGTTTTTCTTTTCTCACAGTACGCTTGGCATTTTCTTCTCGCGCTTTGTCTGGCTCTATAACTTGCAGATATGCAGCTCTAGCTATCAAGGCTAAAAACACAGAGCCCAACATCACACAAACAAGGATGAACCGCCATGCGATTAAGTTTTGTGGTGACGTATTCTTCGTTTTCATGGTAGCTCTATCACCTGTTCTTCTTTACTTGTAGGACGCAACATTTTTAATTGTGTTTTTGCGATTTCTTCTATTCTTGCATGCTGAGAATAAAACTCTTCTTCTACAAGTAAGTAGCGCCACTCTAGGTCCAACTCATCTCTTTGCTGGAGTAGCTGATCTTGCAATATCAACTGTTGCCGAGTCGAATGTGTTATTTGCACCACCACCAAAGATGATATAAATACACTGACGAGCAGCAAAAAAGTCAGCTTGTTCGCCAACAAAACTTGGCAAATCTCCAAAAAAAGCTGAGGTTGACGTTGCACAGGTTTAGCCATTTACAATTTCTCAGCAATACGCAGTACAGAGCTTCTTGCTCGGGGGTTATTATTAATTTCCGTCTTGCTTGGCTTGATCGCTTTACCTATCGCTTTTAGTGTCAAATTTTTATTGATTTGGTCATCTGTCAGCGGTAGCCCTCTCGGAATTGCTTCCCCCTTGCTCTGCTTTTTAATAAATTGTTTAACGATTCTGTCTTCTAGTGAATGAAAAGAAATAACAACCAATCGGCCACCTGGTTTCAATACATCAAGTGACGCCGACAGTGCCGTTTGAATTTCTTCTAGTTCACTATTGATGTAAATACGAATAGCTTGAAATGTGCGTGTTGCAGGGTGTTTGTGTTTATCTTTAACTGGCACAGCTTCATCAATTAGATCTGCTAATTGTTTTGTTGTTGTGATCTCAGTTTCTTCACGGGTTTCAATAATTTTGTGCGCAATACGTCTGGCAAACTTTTCCTCACCATACTTTTTAATTACATACACCATGTCTTCCAGTTCGGCTTCGGCAAGCCACTGAGCTGCGCTACGTCCAGCTTCTGGATTCATGCGCATATCCAATGGTCCCTCTTTCATAAAGCTAAAACCACGATCGGCATCATCCAGCTGCGGAGATGACACACCAATATCTAACAAAATACCATCCACTTTGCCGGTAAGTCCTGCTTCACTGGCAACTTGCGCAATATTTGAAAAACGATTGTGTGCAATAGAAAAGCGTGTATCTTGAGCAAACTTCTGTGCCGCTTGGATCGCCTGAGGATCCTGATCTATTGCCTGTAAACGCCCTGACTCACCCAAACGTTTCAGAATTTGTCCCGAGTGACCGCCACGTCCAAAAGTGCCGTCAATATATGTACCACTGGGTTTGATATCTAGTGCATCGAGTGTTTCATCCATTAACACCGATATATGTTCTAATTCTGAACTCATAATTGTGAGCTACACCTGTACTCTATAAAGAAAAACCATCAAGATCTGAACTTTCTTCCACGTCACCACTGCGCTCGATCTCTGTATCGAGACGCATTTGTTCGTTCCAACGTGCTTCATCCCAGATCTCAAACTTATTTAACAAGCCGACAAGCATTAACTTCTTCCCTAAGTTGGCATAACTGCGCAGGGCTGGAGCTAATAAAATGCGGCCATTTTTATCCAATTGATACTCAGTGGCATGCCCCAACAGCATTCTTTGCCACCGTCTGACCCTTGGATTTGTATTCGATAACTTTTGTAAACGCGCTTCAATATCCTGCCACTCAGATAAGGGATACACCCACAGGCAGGGTTCATTAATCGCAATGGTACAAATGACAGTGCCCATTTCTTCAGACAACAAAGTATCGCGATACTTGGTCGGTATCGAGAATCGCCCTTTATCATCAAGGCTAATTAAGTTCGCGCCGCGAAACATCTTGCTGTTGCCCTGTTCACTAAGAAATGTACATTTTGATCCAAATTGATCCACTTTAACCCACATTCTACCACAGTTGACAAGTCTAGGGCTTGACAAGCCATTTTGTCAAGCTATCAGGGCGTCATAAAGCAAGCCAAAATCCAGAAAAAATCAGGCTTTCAACGAAGTTTATGATAAGTGTGGTAAAAAGTGGGAATAGAAGAAAACAAAGCGCAAATTAATAATAAATTTTGCGGAAAATCGCTTTTGATGAATGAAAAATATCACCACCAATTAAGCCTTTCTCACTCAACTCTTTGATAAAAATCATATCTTAAATTAGATAAATTGTGCTTGTGTTTGGCGATTTACAAACTCGCGGTTATCATATACATGTATTTACAAATTGAGATCTCACTATTCTTTATTCATCAATAAAACACCGCTTTTTTAGACTAATGTTGCTGCTCTCCATACCTGGCTTTTTAGCGGTTTTTGCACTTTTGGTTGAACAGCGTTCGGATATTTTGCATGGCAAAGAGCAAGATGCGCTATTTTTTGCCAACCAGATCGCGACCTTGCAACGTGTAGACATTACTGACACGCAGCATTTGCTCTATAATTTAGCCAAAGATGCGACACTGTTAGATACGCAACAACAAGGCTGTCCAAAGTTACTAAAACATGCGTTGATTATTAATAAAGAGTTTGCAAATTTTGGCTTAGCGACCCCCACAGGCCATGTTTTTTGTTCGTTACATCCACTCAAAGCCCCAATTAGTATTGCCGACAGAGCCTACTTTTTGCAGGCTATCAGAACTGGTACATTTAGCATCGGTGAGTACCAAAACGATCGCAGTGTATATAGCGAAACCCTCAATTTTGCACAGCCTGTCTATCAACAAAGTCAGTTAAAAATGGTAATTTTTGCCGTACGCAGACTAACAAATTGGAGTGAGTCACTCTCTCACCTGCCCTTGCCAATAGGCACACGTGTTATGGTTGCAGACAACTATGCCCAGATAGTAGCCGAATACCCTTATTCGAAAAAAACACTCGGGCGCTCGGTAAGCGACGATTGGCCTAGTGACCTTCAACCTTATGTGACCAAGACAGTCAAAGATAAAAAAGGGCTTCATCACGTTTACTTTAGGCTGCCGTTGCAAGCCCCCCAATCTGAGCTCAGTATCTATTTTGATTTTCCATTCGATGACGCACTGCATGAAGTAAACAGTCAATTTATACTCGTAACCGCGTTGTTTTTACTTACAATACTGGTGCTTTTTTGGACTGGCCGTGCTCAGCTCAATCGCTCATTATTGACGCCTCTAAATAACTTTAGTAAGGCAATAGGTGCATTGGCGCACGGAAAAGAACATAAACTTGGGCACGCCGATATGCCCAAAGAGCTGGCAGAGCTTGCGGCACACTTTGAACGAATGGCAGCAGTGCGACTGCATGCTGAAACCATCGCACACAATAAAAATGCCGAACTCAATACCTTGATAAAAGCCCTTCCCGATAACTATCTAAGGCTAAACAAAGCGGCTAAAATCCTCGATAAACATGGTGATCGAGTCAACAATAAGCAGTACATTCAAGAAATCTTTCCCACTCATATCAATATTCGCATCAAAGCCGCGATGGCAATGCTTGAAAACCAAGCAAGTACTTATTTTGAATATGCACACAAAGAAAATGGCCAGAATACTGTTTTTGAGATCCGTATACAGCGTATCGATCACAAGGATGAAGCGATACTCATTATGCGCGACATTAGTCAGAAAAAGCAGCAAGAAGAGGCTCTTAACTTAGCTGCGTTAACATACAATAACAGCAGTGAGTGCATGGTGATCACAGATGCCCAAGGGTATATTTTAGATATTAACCCTGCTTTTACTCGAGTAACTGGGTTTGAGCAGCGTGAAGTCGTTGGTAAAACAACTTCGATCCTTAGTTCAGGTCGCCACGATGCCAGCTTTTATGAGCAACTCTGGCAATCAATTATCAAGACAGGAAAGTGGCAAGGTGAAATCATCAATAAACGTAAAAATGGTGAGCTCTATACAGAGTGGTTGACCATAGATACGGTTTACGATGAACATGATGAACCCTACCGCCGGGTTGGTATTTTTGCAGATATCACGGATAAAAAGTTAAAAGATGAACAGCTTTGGCGACGAAGCCACTTTGACGAGCTCACTGATCTCCCCAACCGC
Source organism: Pseudoalteromonas sp. Of7M-16 (assembly GCF_022347805.1). NCBI lineage: Bacteria > Pseudomonadati > Pseudomonadota > Gammaproteobacteria > Alteromonadales > Pseudoalteromonadaceae > Pseudoalteromonas > Pseudoalteromonas sp. Of7M-16. The sequence goes on from NZ_JAKRFY010000003.1 coordinate 253,050, forward strand.
ACCAGCCTTAAAAAACAGCTGAATACTCTGTTTGGACTGCCGGAACACACCTTTGCAATACTGCTACTCGATATTGATCATTTTAAAGACATTAATGATACGCTGGGGCACTATTACGGAGATATCCTGCTAAAACAAATTGCCAAACGCCTCAAAAAATTATCCGAGTCTTCAGCAAGGCTAACGCGGATAGGTGGTGACGAATTCGTGTTGATCTACGATCGTTGTACAGACCGTAAAAATGCAATTGAATTAGCCGAGCAGATCTTAGACGCACTAAAAGTCCCTTTTACATTGGAAAACGACACCTACCCCATCGCGGCAAGTATTGGTATCGCCTTCGCCCCAGAGGACGGTAAGAACACCGAGCAATTACTAAAAGCAGCCGATCAAGCCATGTATAAAGCCAAACAGATTGGCAGAAATGGTTTTGCCCTATTTAGCTCAGAATTGAGAGAAAAAGCAGAGCAACGCATTTTACTACTAAAAGATATGCGCTTTGCGCTGGCACAAAACCAGTTTGAAATGCACTTTCAACCTATTGTTTCAATGCATACGCGCCAGATCACTAAAGCAGAAGCATTGATCCGCTGGCAACACCCTAATAAAGGGATGATAAGTCCAGCTCAGTTTATTCCGTTAGCGGAAGAAACTCAGTTGATCCATCAGTTGGGCGAGTTTGCTTTTGACCAAGCTGTTGAAGTGCTGCAAAAGACCCGCAACTTGCATAGCCAGTTACAATTAAGCATTAACGTTTCACCGATCCAATTTAGCGCTAAACACACAACGCTGCTAGCTTGGCAACATCAACTCTCTAAACATCAACTCACACCAGATATGTTAGTGCTTGAGATAACTGAAGGTTTAATGATGCAAGGTGAAGGGCGCAGTCAAAAACGCCTTACAAAATTAATCCAGCAAGGGTTTGTCATTGCTTTAGATGACTTTGGCACAGGCTATTCATCACTAGCGTACCTCAAACAAATGGATACCGAGTTTATCAAAATTGATAAACGCTTTGTTGACGGTATCGAAATCAATGAAGACGATTTAGTACTGTGTGAAACTATGATTTTGATGGCGCACCAGCTGGGGCTCAAAGTGATAGCTGAAGGCATTGAAACAGCAACACAGCATGAACTTCTCAAACAAGCCGGTTGTGACTTTGGACAAGGATATTTTTATAGTAAACCATTACCAAAAGAGGCGTTTATCTCGTACCTAGAGCGTGGTAAAGCATAAAAAAAGCCATCATTAAGATGGCTTTGGTCGTTTGGATTGAATCAATTATTCATTTACACCCAACGCATTCATCATCTTGGTCGCGATATCAACATGATGCTGTAGTGTTGAGAATTGCTTTGTCACGCCTTCAGGGCCAAATGCATAGACAGGTACAGGCGCTGCTGTATGGGTACCAGTACCCCAAACCACATTTTGCTGAGTTGCAACAACACGTGCGATCTTTCCAGTAAAGTCTTCCGTGCCGTAGACGTAAAAGTCAGAGAAATCTTCAAAATGAGGCAGTGGGTGGCCATCGCCATTGACCTCATGAGATTCATGAATGGTTGCCGCTTGCTCTAGTGTAACGGTGTAAGGTGTGTGTTTAGTAATGGCAGTTTGCCATTGCTCAGCGCTACTATTTGCAAAATTATAGTTACCATCTACGTCACCCATAATGTCGTAAAATGTTCCTTCTTGATTGTACAAAGTATCAAGTAAAGACAGTGCGCCAAAGTTAAACTTAGGTTTATAAAGAGCATCACCCATACCATCACCAGGCAAAGCCACAGCTGTAGGCGTGTTGTGATCAGAATAACTAAAGCCGAAACTACCCGTTTCGTGGTCCGCCGTCACAACGACAAGCGTATCGTCACGATCTTTGACCCACTCATAGACAGCTTCCACAGCTTCATCAAACTTCAGCAATTCGTTGAGCATCCAGCCCGCGTCGTTTGCATGACCAGCCCAATCAATTTGACCACCTTCAATCATCAAGAAAAAGCCATCTTCATCTTTGGCCAATATATCAAGCGCTTTAACTGTCATTTCTTTCAGTGATGGCTGAGTACAGTCATTGGCTTGCTGACACTTTCTGTAAGCAATACCATCGTCCATGCCAGAATTTGCAAATAAGCCAAGCAATTTATCGCCTTCGACTTTACTCAATTGCGTCTTATCGAACGCTAGCGTATAGCCGTATTCATTTTTCGCATCTAAAACAAGGTTCTTCAAATCATCGCGTTTTGACTTCTTATACACACTTGCAGGCATGCCTAGCTTAGCTAATTGATCCTGCGTTTTTGTATCTGTTGCCACATTTTTAGGAAGGAAAACTCGCGCACCGCCAGAAAGCATGACATCCACATTGCCTGATGAAATAAGTTCTTGCGCAATTTTATCTTCATAGGAGCGATGTGGTTGGTGTGACGCAAATGCCGCTGGAGTAGCATGAGTAATACGCGTATCAGAAACTAAACCCGTTGCCTTACCCATGGCCTTGGCTTTTTCAAGGATAGTCGCAACTTTGTTGCCTTGTGTATCTAGGCCTATCATCTCTGATCCAGCCGCAATGCCGGTTGCAAGCTGAGTTGCAGAGCACGCAGAGTCAGTTACCAGACTACCGGAAGGACCATGAGGTGCATTAAGCGAAAGTCCTAGGTGCCCAGCATTGGCAAATTTGGATAGTGCAGTTTGATTATTTTTATCTTTATAAATGGAGTTCGGTGCGCGTTGAGCATATTCTTCCAATAAACCAACTTGCTGAGGTCCCATACCATCACCAATCATTAAGATGACATTTTTAACTGAGGTAACTGGTGTTGGTGGCGCAGGTGGTTCAGGTTGTTTTGTTGGTACTTCTTTAATTACTTCAACTTCCTTGATCACTTCAACTTCTTTTGGGACTTCTTTGACGACTTCAACTTCTTTGAGGACTTCAACTGTCGAAGTATCATCATTACACCCGGAAAGCACAGCTGCGGACACCGCAAGCGCAATAAGCTTCATTTTCATTTTTATGTTCCTAAAACGTAATCGATTGTGAGCAGCGGCAAGTCTACGATTTAAAAATGACTTTTTTATTTCAGGAACATGTCAACTAAGTTACGCTTTTATTCCTATATTATTGTATTTATGGAAATTATATAAAACATAGGCAATTATTAACTCTGCTTGCCTGTGTAATATGAAAAGGGGAGCTTATTTAAAAGTGCGTAAAATTGCATGCCGAGGTATACGTGAGCTTTGATAGCTAGATAGAGTATAGTAAGTTCGTAAGGTAAGTTCTGATCGCCCAAAACAATGGGCGATCAGTTAAAAATGTGAGTTGGCCTATAAGCCGGGTTCTGTCCCTCTTGCGAGGTGATAATCATTCGTCTAGGCCTAAAATCGCTCTTAGGCTCAAGCAACCTACCCGGTTCCGATGTGGGCCACACCATAAGGAACCCTATTTGGTCTTGCTCCGGGTGGAGTTTACCTTGCAACCAACTGTTACCAGTGGTCCGGTGCGCTCTTACCGCACCCTTTCACCCTTACCAACCGAAGTTGGCGGTCTTCTCTCTGCTGCACTTGTCGTGGGCTTTCACCCCCCAGCCGTTAGCTGGCACCCTGCCCTGTGGAGCCCGGACTTTCCTCCCCTTGATCATTTTCGTCACAAGCAGCGATTATCCGGCCAACTCGGCGCGTATTATACCCTTTTCTAGGCTAAATCACAGCGATTTTTCTAGGATTCTTCTCTTTGAGCAATGATGGCTTTATACAGTGCATTTTTCTTTAATCCGAAGTACTCTGCTGCAACTCCACATGCCTTCTTAAGCGGCATCTCGCTCTCTAAAAGTGTGATTAATTTCTGTGCTTCAGGTGTGATTGCTGCCGTTTCTTTCCCTTTTCCAGGCAAAATTAACACCAGCTCACCTCGTTGGCGCTCCGGCTCATCAGTCAAAAACTCTATCAACTCACACACAGGACCACTAAAAAACGTCTCGTACGTTTTAGTCAACTCCTTCGCAAACACCACCTGCTGTTGTTCCCCCAGCGCGGTAGCTAAATCTCCTAAACTGGCCATAATGCGATGAGTGCTTTCGTACATAATGCTGGTGATCCCCGAATCAAACGCATCTTTAAAAAACTGTTGTCTTGCCTGACTTTTTGCTGGGGTAAAACCGACAAATTGAAATTTGTCGGTCGGCAACCCGGAACAACTGACAGCGGCAATCGCAGCACACGCGCCAGGCACGGGTGTAACTTTTGCGCCGACATCTCTACACAGATTGACCACAGCATAGCCAGGATCACTGATTAAAGGAGTGCCTGCATCAGACACCAAAGCGATATCTTTTCCTTCGTTCAACCAGTCTACGATTTGTTGCGCTTTTTGTTTTTCATTATGATCATGCAAAGCAAAGGTTTTTGCTTTAATATTAAAGTGGCTCAATAGTTTGCCAGTGTGGCGCGTATCTTCTGCTGCGATCAGATCTACTTCAGCCAAGGTTTTCAGCGCGCGTTCACTAATATCGTCTAAATTGCCAATAGGTGTTGCGACGATGTAAAGGGTGCCTATTTTGTCTAAGGTTTCGGCTTTTGTCATTGAGCTCTCCAAGATCAGTCAGTAAGATATTCACATACAAGGTGATGAGTGAAGGTATACGCGTGCAACTGAAAAAATTAAGTCTAATAGTGGCTATATTGTCCGGGTTATCAGCGTGTGGTACAACCCCCAAAAACCAACAACCTGTAAGTAACCCGCAATCTCAGGTCCAAAAAGCCCAGCCACAGGAAAATCTAAATGCAAATGCATTGTATACCCTTGCTCTATCCAAACAAGGCGCTAGCAGAATACAGTTACTCTACAGTGCTAGAGAAGCAGCTATCAGCGAACAAAACTGGCCGGTGCTAGAGCAGGTATGTTTTGAACTAGAGACTAAAGCAAGTGTCGATCATGTGCAAAACAAGCTATACATCGCCTTTGCGCAAAAAGAACAAGGAAAATATGAGAGTGCCCACACCATATTACAAACCGTCAATGCACAGCTAAAGCTTGCAGAGCATAGAGGATGGCACCAGTATCTGACAGGCAGTATTTTTGCCTCCCAAAAATTACCCAAAAAGGCGCTCGTTCACTACTTTAAGAGCGCAGATATCGCGCAACAAAATAAACTCACCATCGCAGGACTAGACAAAGATATTTGGTCCGCTTTACAACAGCTATCTTCCTATGCGCTCGAGCGCTTTGACCGCGGTTCAGTCATTCAACAGGGGTGGGTCAAACTTGCAAAGTATCACCAAGTCTATTTAGGCTCAACCGTGCAACTGCACCAAGCCATGAATAATTGGCAAAGGCGCTATAAAAATCACCCGGGCAGTTTCATTATTCCCAATGAAGTCAAATCGACCATCAACTTGGCGCCCTACCAAGCAACTAAGCTAGCAATTTTATTACCACAATCAGGTAGTAGCGAGCGTTTAGGTGCCGCGTTGAAAAATGGTTTCTTAGCTGCGATGGATAAAAGCCAAGTAAATGAAATTTACTTTATTGATGAAATGGACAGCGCAGAGCTGATTGAGAGAGAACTACAAAAAGTTCAAGCAGATTTCATCATAGGGCCACTTTTAAAATCCAATATAGTCAAAGTTAAATCCAGCAGTTTTGTCGCTCAATCTGCTGCTATTTTTTTGAATGAAATAGACCCAGAAGATGCCGAGCGCATCCATACTGAACACTATTATTTTGCTCTTAACCCTGAGCATGAAGTAGAACAAGCAATGGTACACTTTTTAGCAAAAGGTTTTCAAAAGCCTATGCTGCTCGCACCGAATACACCATCTGGCCAACGTCTCATTGCTCACTTTAATTCACAGTGGCAAAACTTCAGTAAAACAGAGCCTGAGGCTGGGTTTTACAACAACAGTGAAGACATGGTCGAGGTGATCACTGGGTTGCTTGAGGTGGATAGCTCAAAAGCTAGGATCAAAGAAGTTAAAAGCTTATTTCGTAGTGAAGTGGAAAGTGAAACACGCTCTAGGCGAGACATAGACGCGATTTATATTTTAGGCGACGCAATTGAAACCCGTTTAATCAAACCGTACCTGGATGTCAATGTCAGTACCTTTGCGGAGCGGATCCCGCTCTACGCCAGTTCTCGAAGTTACAGCAAACAAATCGACAAAACAGACAAAGGTGATTTAGAAGGGTTATATTTTACCGAGCTTCCTTGGATGCTTCCCGATGCCATCAACGAACGAAATTTACGTGATACCTATGCCCGCTTGTGGCCTGAACAAGCAGATATTGAGCAGCGGCTGTTTGCGATGGCACATGATGCACTCAATCTCATTCCGGAACTTAAGCAGTTAAGTAAAATTCCAGGCAAAGAATTCGATGGTTTAACGGGCTCTTTGAGCATAAAAGAAGCCAATCAAATACACAGAAAATTAAGTTGGGGACAATACCATAAAAATAGTATTCGCCTCGTGAGTTTAGATGAACGCCTGCCGACTCCTCTTTTTATGCAAAAAGAATAAAGTATGGTTCTGGGACACCCTAAGCTGCTAGGAGCAATCAATTAAGGAGAGATGAAATGCTAAAAGGAATTTTTACTAATACACGAGAGAAAGGTCTTTACTTTGAAACTATTGCAGAGCGTTACTTAAAAAAACACGGCCTAACACCAGTTTCACGTAATTACTTGTGTAGACATGGAGAAATTGATTTAATCATGAAAGATGCCCAAACTTGGGTATTTGTGGAAGTTAAATACCGCAAAAGTCTCAAATATGGCGGTGCACTCAATACACTTTCACAACAAAAACAACAGCGTCTAAGGCGCAGTATCTACCAATATATGCAAGATTTTACCTTGCATAATGTTGCGCTGCGCGTAGACTTTGTTGCAATACAGGGGAACACCCCACATGCGATACAATGGATAAAGAACGTTTTTTAATATGCAAGAATCTATCAAAGCCATCTTTACCGAAAGCATTCAAGCGCAAATAGCGGCGGGAGAGGCACTTCCAGAACAACTAGAAACGGCTGCATACGTCATTTCTCAGACCTTAATTAATGGCAATAAATTGATCTGCTGTGGTGAGCCTAGCAGCCACATGCTTGCTGAGCATTTTGCCAGCTTATTGATTAACTTTTATGAAACTGAGCGCCCATGTTTACCTGCATTGACATTGAGTCAATCCAACATCAATTTGAGTAGCCAACACACTAATACTCTCACGGAGCTGTATGCTCGTCAGATCAGGGCTGTAGCTCAGGAAGGAGATTTACTTTTCGCTATTGCGCTCAATGGTAATGAAAAAGAAGTTATCAGTGCAGTCGAATCTGCTTTGACCAAAGACTTAAAGGTCATTGCATTGACGGGCAATGACGGTGGCGAACTAACAGGATTATTGGGACCTAATGACGTAGAAATTAGAGTCCCTAGTAAACGACCTAGTCGAATTTTAGAGTCTCACATGTTTACAGTACATTGCCTAAGCCAGCTCATCGACAACATTTTATTCCCACAGGATGCCTAATTATGATGTTAAGAACCATCTTGTTAATCTCGATACTGTCTTTGCTTCAAGGGTGTGCAGCCGCTGTTGTTGCAGGAACAGCCAGCGCCGTATCGGCAGCCAATGACAGGCGCACAATTGGCTCCCAAATCGACGACAATAGCATTGAAATTAAAGCGACCATCGCACTCAAGAAAATTCAAAGGCTAGCAAAACATGCCAACATTAATGTAGTAAGTGTAAACGGAACTGTATTGCTAACGGGGCAAGTTGCCAATGTAGAAATGCGTACCGAAGCAAACAAGGCAGTACAGTCTGTTATTGGTGTAAAGAAATTATTCAATCAGATCCGTATTGGCAGCAATATCGGCCTTGCTACAAAAGGACACGATACTTGGCTGACGTCAAAAGTAAAAACACAACTCCTTGCTGATGACAATGTCAATGGGAGTAATATCAAAGTTGTTACTGAAAATGCTGAAGTCTTTCTAATGGGAATGGTCGCTCCCGCAGAAGCCGAAAAGGCCGTTGAGATTGCACGGAATATCCACGGAGTTGAAAAGGTTATTAAAGCATTCGAATATTTATAAGTGATCAGATATAAAAAAACCTGCTATTGCAGGTTTTTTTCTATTTAATAACGCGCAAATGCGCGCCTTTTTTAGGCTTGTCTGTGCCTGAAGGTTTCTCTTCAGTGTCCTCAGACTGTATTTCAACTTCCTGCTCTACGTCATCAGCAGAGTCATACGCTTGTTCTTCGTACTCCTCTTCAATACTTGCCTCAGAGAAAATAGTCCCTTCACCATTTTCTCTCGCGTAGATAGCCAGAACCGCCTCAACAGGTACATATACCTGCATAGGCTGGCCAGAAAAACGCGCACTGAAGCTCAGTGCGTCGTTATCCATTGAGAAGTTGTTTGCCGCGCTAGGGCTCACGTTAAGTACAATTTGTCCATCTTGTACAAATTGGACTGGCACTTGAACATGAGGATAGTTGGCATTGACTACTATATGTGGAGTGCACTGATTGTCCACTATCCACTCATAGAACGCCCTTAGTAAATAAGGTCGATTTGATGTCATTAGCTGCGGATCTCGCGCTCAATATCAGTCAGAGACGCCTGGAAAGACTCACGTTCGAATAAACGAAGCATGTAATCTTTCAATTCACTTGCGCCACTGCCGTTAAGTTCAATACCCAATTGAGGCAAACGCCATAGTAATGGTGCCATAAAGCAGTCTACCAAGCTAAACTCTTCACTCATAAAGTAAGGTGCTTCGCCAAAGATAGGTGCCACAGCAAGCAGAGCTTCAGTTAACTCTTTACGCGCGTTATCAGCATCGTTTCCTGATAGAATTTTATCAGCAAGGCTGTACCAATCATTTTCGATACGGTGCATCATTAAGCGGCTGCGACCACGCATAACTGGATATACTGGCATCAACGGTGGATGCGGGAAACGCTCATCCAAATATTCCATAATGATATTTGCTTGATACAAGCCAAGTTCACGATCGATCAGCGTCGGAACAGTACCATATGGGTTAATTTCGTGTAGCGCTTCTGGCAAGTTATCCTTTTCAGCCAGATGAATATCAACACTTACACCTTTTTCTGCTAAAACGATACGAACCTGATGGCTATACATACAGTTTGCACCAGAAAAAAGAGTCATAACTGGGCGCTTATTGGCAGCTACGGCCATGCCTACCTCCATAAATTAATCACAAAGTAATCAAATCACTTTAAACAGCAATAGGGGCATATGCCCCTATTACCTATAATCACCATTGAGTGTTCAAATTAATGAACGTCTCTCCAGTACTCTTTCTTCAATAAGAAAGCTAAGATGAAGAAGATTACCAAGAATCCAAGCACTTTGATACCTATTGCTTCTGATTCTAATCGAGAAGGCTCACCCACATACGCTAAAAAGTTAGTGAGATCCCTTGCTGCTTGATCGTATTCATCATCACTCATCTCACCGGAGCCGTCAGTTTCGACACCCACAATTTTGGTTACAGTCTCACCATTTTCAACGACATCTTCTGTAATTGCCGTTGGTAAGCCCTGTAGTTCTTGTAGAACGTGAGGCATTCCCACCAGTGGAAATACAACATTATTCACACCAAAAGGACGAGACTCATCTTTATAAAACGACTTTAAGTAGGTATAAATGTAATTTGGTGATTTAACTCGAGATATCAAGGTTAAATCTGGCGGTGCCGCACCAAACCATTTGGCAGCATCATCCTGAGACATTGAGTTAAGGATGTGCGAACCTACTTTAGAGTCATCAAAAATTAATGTCTCTTTACCTATTTCAACAGGGATACCAATATCACGAAAGGTGCGTTCATAACGTTGATATTGCATCTGGTGACAACCTAAACAGTAATTCATAAATAGTTTAGCGCCACGCTGCAAAGATGCATTGTCCCTCAAATCAATATTAGCGTCCATAAGCGGAACTGATGGACCTGCTGCCATTGCGAAGGTTGGCAACAATGCGAACAAACCGATTAATAGCTTTTTCATCATTTCGTCAACCTCGTCGGTAGTGGCTTTGTCGCTTCATTCTTTGAATAGAAATATAACAATACAAAGAACATGAAATACGTCACAGTACAAATTTGCGACAAGATTGTAGAAAATACCGTCTGTGGTGTAGCACCAGCCCAACCTAAAATTAAGAAGGTCACTACAAACTGTGCGATATTTAACTTATGCCAAATACTGCGATAACGAATGGAGCGCACCTTACCTCTATCTAGCCATGGCAATAATGCCAGCATAACAATTGAGGCGCCCATCGCCACTACGCCAAATAGTTTATCAGGAATAGCACGTAAAATCGCATAGAAAGGCGTAAAATACCAAACAGGGAAGATATGTTCTGGTGTTTTAAGTGGGTTTGCCGCTTCAAAGTTTGGCGCTTCTAAGAAGAAACCATTCATTTCAGGCATGAAAAACACGACCCAACAGAACAAAATAAGGAAACCAGCAACGCCCAAGACGTCCTTTACAGTGTAATAAGGATGGAATGGAATGGCATCTACAATGTCTTTTTTACTCGTGTAGTATTCATGGAATTCAAACTTAGGCTTGTCCTCTTCAGCCACTGAGCCTTTTTTACGTTTGATCTCAATACCGTCAGGGTTGTTAGAGCCCACTTCATGTAGCGCTACAATATGTAGGAACACAAGAATAACTAATACTAAAGGTAAGGCAATTACATGCAATGCAAAGAAACGGTTTAGGGTCGCGCCGGAGATAACATAATCACCTCGGATCCAAAGAGTTAGATCTTCGCCGACAAACGGGATCGCACCAAATAACGAAATAATTACCTGTGCCCCCCAAAATGACATCTGACCCCAAGGCAATAAATAACCCATGAAGGCTTCAGCCATTAGCGCGAGAAATATCAGCATGCCAAAGAGCCATAACAATTCTCTTGGCTTCTGATAAGAGCCGTAGATCATGCCACGGAACATATGCAAGTATACGACGACAAAAAATGCAGAAGCACCAGTGGAGTGGAGGTACCTCAACAACCAACCGTATTCAACATCTCGCATGATGTATTCAACTGAAGCAAATGCGCCCTCTGCAGAAGGCACAAAGTTCATTGTTAACCAAATTCCTGTCACAATTTGATTAACCAAAACCAAAATCGCTAAGGAACCAAATAAATACCAAAAATTGAAGTTTTTCGGAGCTGGGTATTGCGCAATGTGCATATTCCACACACGCGTCATAGGAATGCGATCGTTGATCCAGCCTACTACAGAGCTGACAACACCATCGCTAGATTGCTTGCTCGGCGCATCTGTAGCCGGGCTTTGTTCTTCATATTTAGTTGCCATTATGCCACCTCCTCTTCTTCGCCCACAAGAATTGTGGTGTCATCAAGGAAGGTGTACGGTGGTACTTCCAAGTTCAATGGTGCGGGAACATTTTGGAAAACACGTCCAGCCATATCGAATTTAGAACCATGGCATGGGCAGAAAAAGCCATCAGCCGTACCTTCCACTTTCTCGCCGAACCCACCATTCATAAACGTTGGAGAACAACCCAAGTGGGTACAGATCCCAACCGCAACAAAAATTTCCTCTCGCTTTGAGCGGTAGCTGTTTTTTGCCGAGTCCAACTGTTGTGCCTCGTTGGAGTTGGGGTCACGAAGTTGATCTTCGTGTTGTTTCATTTGTTCTAGCATTTTTGGTGTACGATAAATAACCCATACAGGTTTCCCTCGCCACTCAACACGAATTAGTTGTCCAGGCTCAAGTTTGCTTATGTCCACTTCTACAGGAGCCCCTGCAGATTTAGCACGCTCACTTGGATTCCAAGACGCAATAAAAGGAACAGCAGCTCCAACCGCACCAACACCACCTACGACAGAGGTAGCGATAGTTAAAAAACGGCGTCGGCTGTTGTCAACAGGCGCATTGCTCATCCACTTATCTCCACTATGATCCTCAACACTTGCTATATTGAGAACATCAGTTACAGCAGGTTAATTTTAAGATATTTCAAAATAGACGCGATCATTAGTAAAAACCATTTATTTAACAAGGTTATTACTATTCTAATGATGACCATATAAAGTGCTAAACGCTTCAATAAACAGCCAAGACTAGAAACGACAGGTTATGATATGACGTCTTTCGCAATGATTCCCTGACCAAGATCAACCTCTTTTCAAATGAATGAAAAATTAATCAGATGATATCGCGATATAATTTACTTGCCCTGCAAGTGTAGCAGAGAAATGGCGATAAATTGGTCAGCCGAAAAATAACATTTAGGCTTTTTAGAAAGTTTAAAATAGTACGGAAGGTATTTTTAGAGGACATACAAAGCGGCATAAACCGCTTTGCTTTTATGTTTAAATATCACTATTGAATTAAAAAATAGCCATTCAATTTACGATAGTGCTCCCAGCCAGCTGAACAGCTCGTTACATCACGATCTCGCCAATATAATGCAACCTCTTTTCCCGATGCATATGCAGTCAATGCCATGGATAATGAAGTTTGATCGTCGGGTAATAAGATCCAGCGAGTGTTTGTGTTGTCTAAATAAATCGCCGCTTGATTCTTATCTGTCCACTTCACTAGTTTAATAATTTTACCCTTACAGGTCACCTCTGCTTGAACTGCAAATGTGGAAATGAGAATAAAGATACTAATAAGGTATTTCATGACTAATCCTTTCATTTTTATTGTTGTTTTTAAAATATAAAACCACAATATTCGCCTGTAGTTTGCTTCAATGAAACTTTTCAAATCGAAGGAACCCAACAAATTGTGGCTGTTCACCTGTCGTTTCAATCACCCCCTCGGTGAATGAAAAGCGGCTAATCGCAATTGTACCAATAGTTTAAACATCACAATAGTACTTAAAACAAAAAACCCAGCACAAGGCTGGGTTTTTGCAAATTCTGAAACGTAATAAATTAACGTTTTGAGAACTGTGTCTTCTTACGTGCTTTCTTAAGACCAACTTTCTTACGTTCAACGCGACGAGCGTCACGAGTAACGAAGCCAGCTTTACGTAGAGTAGGACGTAGTGACTCGTCAAACTCCATAAGTGCACGAGTGATACCGTGGCGGATTGCGCCAGCTTGACCAGTCATACCACCACCTGCAACAGTGATGTAAAGGTCAAACTTCTCAGTTAGTTCAACTAGCTCTAGTGGCTGACGAACAACCATGCGAGAAGTTTCACGACCGAAGTATTCTTCGATAGAACGTTGATTAATTACGATGTTGCCAGTGCCTGGGCGTAAGAATACGCGAGCACTTGAACTTTTACGACGACCTGTACCGTAGTATTGATTTGCCATGATAGTGCTCCTTAAATGTCTAGAACCTGAGGCTGTTGTGCCGCATGGTTGTGCTCGTTACCAGCGTAAACTTTAAGTTTACGGAACATTTCACGACCTAGAGGACCGCGAGGTAACATGCCTTTAACTGCTTTTTCGATGATCATTTCAGGCTTTTTAGCTTGAAGTTTTTCGAAGTTAACAGACTTAAGACCACCTGGGTAACCAGAGTGAGCGTAGTACATTTTCTGCTGTGCTTTGTTACCAGTTACAGTAACTTTCTCAGCGTTGATAACGATGATGTAATCACCAGTGTCAACATGTGGAGTGTACTCAGCCTTGTGCTTACCGCGAAGGCGAGCAGCGATTTCAGTAGCAATACGACCTAAAGTTTTACCTTCAGCGTCAACTACGTACCAGTCACGTTTTACAGTTTCTGGTTTAGCAACAAACGTTTTCATTTATAAAATCCAAAGTTTTCAGTTAAAACCACTGGTAGTCAAAGGACTACCGCTCTACTAATGGTGCTTCAACCCCTTCGAGTTTAAGACTTTTTTGCCGCTCAAGTCGGTGGCTAAGCCGACGAGGGCTATAGAACGCAACGTGGCAGGCCGCGGATTATAGCAAGGGTAACTTGGAAAAACCAGCGTGTGGCTGATTTTTCCACTAGAAATGTTATTTAATTAAGCTAAGTGTTCTCGTGACAGGTATTCGAGGGATTGCATTTCTTGTAAGCGACTGATACAACGCCTGAATTCAAAGTTTAATGTACCTTGCGTATAAATGTCATCAATGGGTGCCTCTGAAGAAATGATCAGGGTCACATTGCGCTCGTAAAACTCATCTACCAAGGCAATAAAACGCCGTGCAGCATCATCATTAGACTGCCCCATTTGCTTTACATTCGATAAGATAACTGTGTTATACAAACGGCTAATCTCCATATAATCCACCTGCGAACGAGCCGTTTCACATAACTGCGTAAAATCAAACATAGCGATGCAATCTGATACCTTACGCGTTTTAATCATACGCCCTTCAATTTCGATTTCAGAATCAAACACGCCAGGTTCTGGTGACAACTTATCAAAGTACTCAAATAAATTGTCATCGGCCTGTGCATCAAGCGGACTATGAAAAATTTCTGCGGACTCCAATGTACGTAATCGATAGTCTATACCAGAATCCACATTCACAATTTCTGTATTGGCTTTAACAAGTGCTATAGCAGGTAAAAATCGCGCTCGCTGCAAACCGTTACGATACAGCTCATCAGGTACAATATTGGACGTCGCAACAAGGACAATTCCGCGTTCAAACAACGCCTCCATCAAGCCACCTAATAACATCGCATCGGTAATATCTTGGACAAAGAACTCATCGAAGCAAATGATGTCCGTCTCTGACTTAAATATGTCGGCAACAACGTTGAGTGGGTTTTTTACCTCTTTGAGCTTTTTTAATTCATCGTGAACACGATGCATAAAACGGTGAAAATGCACGCGCATTTTTCTGTCACCGGGTAAAGCTTCATAGAATGTGTCAACCAAATACGTTTTACCTCGGCCTACCCCTCCCCAAAAATAGAGTCCTTTTACGGGCTCCATTTGTTTTTTACCAAAAAGCTTAGCAAAGAAGCCTTTTGGCTCAGGCGGTTGAGATATCAAATCGTCATATAAACGCTGCAAATGCTTTACCGCATTCTCTTGCGCACTGTCGTACTGAAAGTCATCTCTTGTAAGATCTTGTTGATACTTTTCCCACGGCGTCATCATATTTTTTATTAAACAGAGCAGTTTTATTTGCCCAATATATTAACACGCATCCAATCTCAGCGTATATTTAACCTATCGATAGATAGCATTTTAGTAAAAGTAATTAGGTGATACTCACCTTACACAGGAGTAAATATGACAACAATTGCATGGTTGGGCTTATTGATCATCGTGGCGATCAGTGCATTTTTCTTAGGTTCACTCTTTACCAAAAAGCAGTTCAAACATGAAGAATTAGAACAGCAAGCGCAGCAAGCTGAGCAAAACTTGGAACAATATAGGCAGGACGTCGCAGACCACTTAGCAAATACTAAAAAGCTAGTTGGCAAAATGCAGGACAATTACAGCCAACTGCTTCAGCACGTAGAAGACACCAACCAGCTTTTACTTGAAGAAAAACGCAGTCACTCAAGTGAGCCGTTTTTCTCTAAAGAGACCACTGAACAACTTCAAGCATCATTGCGCGCAAGACCTGAAAAAAGGCGTAATAGTGAGTCAACTCATCATCAACAACCGGTTGATTATGCCGAAGGAGAAAGCGGTTTATTTAACGATGATCGCGCAAAAAGCGAGCAATTAAAAACTTCTTGATGAACTTTTTTTCAGCCTCATAGTCTTTAGAAATAACCACCGAATAACAGAGCGGGTATTATCCGCTCTTTAATTCTGACTCACATCATACCGCTTAAAGGGCATTCTAAGCGGCTGTTTAATAAGCAGTAAAAGTGATGTGTTTAACGCTGTTATTTAGGAGAATTTCCAGACTATGAAATTAAAATTAACTTTATTATCCGCAGCGCTTTTCTCTTCCAGCTTACTTTTGCTTCCACATAGCGCAGAAGCTAGGCTACCTGTTGCGGTCGATGGCCAACAACTGCCGACGCTAGCGCCGATGTTAGAGCGTGTAACACCAGGCGTCGTGAGTATCCAAGTTTCAGGCGCTAAAGAAGTACGCCGCCGTGTTGACCCATTTGATTTCTTCTTCGGCAACCCAGCTCCACGAACACAAAAACGTCCTTTTAGCGGTTTAGGCTCAGGGGTGATCATAGATGCCGGAGAAGGCTATGTTGTCACCAATAACCATGTGATAGACGAAGCCGACAATATCATTGTTACACTCAAAGATGGCCGCGAATTTAAGGCCAAATTAATTGGTGCTGACAAAGAATCTGACATTGCACTGCTTCAGATTGATAACGAAGATCTTACAGAAGTAAAGCTCGCTGATTCAGATAAACTCCGTGTTGGTGATTTTTCAGTTGCCATCGGTAACCCATTTGGCTTGAGCCACACAGTGACATCAGGTATCGTCAGTGCACTTGGCCGCAGTGGCCTGAATATCGAAGGTTATGAAGACTTTATTCAAACTGATGCAGCAATCAATCAAGGGAATTCAGGCGGCGCATTAGTCAACTTAAAAGGTGAGCTAATTGGTATTAACACCGCAATTCTGGGCGCTTCAGGCGGTAATGTTGGAATAGGCTTTGCAATCCCGTCCAACATGATGAAAAACTTAGTCGACCAAATCATCGAGTATGGCCAAGTCCGACGTGGCTCCCTTGGTATTGTCGGCCGCACACTCAATGCTGGTCTTGCTGAAGCCCAAGGGTTTGATGTCAAACAAGGTGTTTATATTCAAGAAGTCACCCCTGATTCAGCAGCCGCTGAAGCTGGAGTTAAAGCAAATGATGTGATTACCAGTATCGACGGCGATAAAGTAGAAAGTATTGAAGAGCTGCGCGGAAAAATCGCCACCCTTGGAGAAGGCCGTGAAATTGAAGTCGGCATTTACCGTGATGGTAAAAAACGTACCTTAGATGTTAAATTACAAGGCCAAAATGAACGACAAGCTCAGGCTGACCGGATCCATCCAAGCTTACGAGGTGCGGTCCTTGAAAGTAATGAGCGCAATGGCAATCAAGGTATTGTAGTTGTCAGTATTGATGAGCGTTCGCCAGCAGCTCGAGTCGGACTGCAAGAAGGCGATGTAATAATGCAGGTTAACCGCCAACGAGTAACTACTGTCAGAGAAATGAAGAGTCTGATTGACGATATTCAAGGCAACATTGTACTTGGCATTAAACGAGGAAGAGATTCTGTTTTCTACCTAATTCAGTAAAGAGTTACAAAAAACAGCTAGAATTGCGCAGTGGCTCTTGCCGCTGCGTTGTTTTGTGTCATGATAGCTTTATCACAAAATAAAATACGTATAACAATAAACCGTGCTTCAATTTATTAGATTTATTCTCGCCCCCGCTTTGATAGGGCTCGGTATTGCTCTTTTGATCCTCTGGTTAAAACCTGAGTTAAGAGAAAAAGCAGCCAATCTAAACGTGCCATACACTGTTCAGCAAATGAGTTTTGCCAATGGTGTTAGCAGAGCAGCACCTGCTGTTGTCACCATATTTTCAGAAAGTTTTAGTTCTGTACCTCGATTTAAGCGCCAAAATCGCATCCAAGAATTGGGCTCTGGGGTGATCATGAGTTCGGATGGCTATATCTTAACTAACTATCACGTTATCAATAGTGCAGATCAAATCATTGTTTTATTGCCCGATGGTAGACAATATTATGGTGTGCTGATCGGATTCGACACCATTACAGACCTCGCGGTCATCAAAGTCAATGAAGATCATCTGCCAGTTATTCCAATGAATGACAATTTAATCCCGCGTATTGGGGACGTAGTACTGGCCATCGGCAACCCGCTCAACCTTGGACAAACCATCACGCAAGGGATCATTAGTGCCACAGGTAAACAAACTTTAACAGAGAGCCAATATAATAGCCTGCTGCAAACCGATGCTGCGGTCAACGTGGGTAACTCAGGCGGCGCTCTGGTCAACTCAAATGGTACTTTAGTTGGTATTACATCTGCTCAATTCACCACTCGATACAACATTGATATTGAAGGTATCTCCTTTGCAGTACCCTATCGGCTTGCCAAGGATGTTATGACTAAAATTATTGAAGACGGCCGCGTTATTCGGGGCTATTTGGGTTTCAAAGGCACCGCAGTGGATAACAAGGGGCAGGTTATTACCGATGTTTACACCCCGATCATGGGTCTACGGATCAGCGAGCTTGACCCCCTAGGTCCTGTTTGGCAAGCGGGCATGAAAGATGGAGACATTGTCACCAAAGTTGCGGGAAATGCCATTACCAACCCGCAAAAAACACTGCGTACCATTGGCAACACAGAACCCGGTACCGAGCTTGAGTTTGAAGTGAATCGCAATGGAGAGCGCCTCGTATTTATGGTCGAGGTAGTCGAGCTTGAAACCCCGATTTACTAGTGCTTCCATCTAGAAGAAGCGAGCGGTGAAGCGACACCATAATTGGTTCATCCAGCTATGGTGAGCTTCTTCACTTAGCGCGCGATCTTAGTTGTGCTTACGGCGAATATTTGCCCCAAGACGACTGAGCTTATCTTCTATTTTTTGATAACCTCTATCAACATGGTAAATGCGGTCAACGACAGTTTCACCTTGTGCGACAATGCCCGTTAAAATCAAGCTAGCTGAAGCACGCAAATCCGTTGCCATCACTTGTGCACCCGATAAACGCGTGGTTTCATCACAAATTGCAGTGTTGCCTTCAAGACGAATATTGGCGCCCATTCGCTGAAGCTCTGGCACATGCATAAAGCGATTTTCAAAAATCGTTTCGGTAATCGTTGCACTGCCATTTGCAACCACATTGAGTGCCGTAAATTGCGCTTGCATATCTGTTGGGAAACCAGGATGTGGCATGGTCTTGATATTTACCGCTTTAAGATCTCGATTTTTCATACTGACAAATATGCTATCGCCATTGACCTCAACTGCGGCATTGGCTTGACGTAGCTTTTCAAGTACAGGTTCGAGACTCGCGTGATCCGTATTGCGACACAATACTTCACCTTTGCTCATTGCTGCGGCGACTAAAAATGTGCCTGTTTCAATGCGATCAGGTAGAATTTTATGCTCACAGCCATCTAACTTTTCAACACCTTGTATTTCAATGCGGCTTGAGCCCGCCCCTTGAATTTTGGCACCCATGGCAGTTAGACACAGTGCTAAATTGATGATCTCAGGCTCACGAGCTGCGTTTTCTAACACAGTGGTCCCCTCAGCCAAAGTTGCGGCCATTAGGAGGTTTTCTGTCGCACCGACCGACACGGTTTCCATGAAAATTTCCGCGCCTTGCAAGCGCTTTCCCTGTGGCGTTTGAGCATTGATATAACCATTTTCAACACTAATTTGAGCGCCCATCTTTTCAAGGCCTGAGATATGTAAATCAACCGGACGAGCACCAATGGCACAGCCGCCTGGCAAAGAGACCTGTGCTTTGCCAAAACGCGCTAACAATGGTCCTAGCGCTAAAACAGACGCACGCATCTGCTTTACAAGCTCATAAGGGGCCAGTACTTTGTCAACACAGCGCCCATCTACTTCCAGTAATTCTCCACGCCAATTTACTTCAGCACCTAGTGTTCGCAGTAGCGCTTCTGTCGTAACAATATCGCGCAGCTGAGGTACGTTACTAAATGTACTTTTGCCATCTGCAAGTAATGCAGCAAATAAGATGGGTAGAGCCGCATTCTTGGCTCCAGATATAGTGACTTCACCGTTTAAAGTGGTGCCACCTTGGATTACAAATTGATCCATTGTGGCTCCTAATTATTGTGGCAAAATAAACTTCTGCTCGCGCTGCCACTCGGTAGGTGTGAATGCTTTTATGCTTACTGCATGGATCGTCCCATCTTTGATTACTTCCATCAATGGGGCGTATACCATTTGTTCTCTTTTAACGCGTCTTAGTCCATCAAAACACTCACCAACGGCAATCACTTCATAGTGACTGCCATTCGCTTTTACTTTTACTTCGTCTAAGGTCAAAGATTGTTGTAAAACAGTTTCGACTTGATTCGTTTCCATTGGACTCACTCAAATAAGGTTGTGACCTGCCCCAATTCCATTAAATTTTGCAATTGCTCAGGTCTATTCTTTAACTCAAGGCGTGTGCCTTGTTGTTTCAATTTTCCTAAAGAGTGAATTAACCAAGCTAAACCCGCGGTGTCAACCCTTGAGACCTCACAAAGGTCAAAATACAGCTCTGACTGCGCATTTTCTAACAATTGATTAAGAAGTGATTCATTTATCAGCGTGTCACGAGTCAATTCACCTTTAACCGCGACCGTATCATCAGCAACCTTAGTGAAGTGCAAATTAGGCATTTCCATCGTCCCCTCTAAACTGGACCGGCAGCTGACTTTTCTTTTCTAACAGCGTGATCACATGCTCAATCCCCTGCTGACGCAAAATACCATGTAACTCACTTTGTTTCGCATCAAGTAGGCTGATCCCTTCTGCCATCATATCAAATGCACGCCACTCGCCTTGTTTGTTTTTACGTACCTTAAAGTCAATTTTGATATCAGGTTTACCCGCTTCAATAATCCTAGTTTTTACAGTAGCCACATTCGCGTCGCCTATAGCACGTGGTGTTTCAAACTCTACTTTTTGATCTGTGTACTGAGTGAATACGCCCGCATACGTTGCAACTAAATACGATTTAAACACCTCAATGAACACCTTGATGTTCTGTACCGCCTGCTTTTTCTCTTCCTTATCTTTAATCGTACGCACTTTTTGAATATAGCTGCCCAATACTCTATAGGCCGCATATTTATAGTCGATATAAGGTAAAAGCTCCTGCTCAACGATCACTCTCAAGTGCTCTTTATCTTTGGCAATAATATTTTGATCTTTGGCTACTCGCTGAAAGGTATTTTCTGCAACCTGTTGAACCATTTTATACGGGTCTTTCAAGTCAACCTGCATCGCATTGGCAAACGATACCAACAACGAGAAAATAAAAATGCTCACAACAAAAAAATGATTCTTCGACATATCTGCTTACTCGCTGCTTTGATTAAACAAGAATTGACCTATCAGTTCTTCTAATACGAGCGCTGACTTAGTATCCGTTATCGCATCGCCGTCTTTCAGCGCTAGACTTTCAACACCAAAGAGATCGTCTAGATCTACTTCATCCTGTGCTGAAACTTCATTCCCTAAACACGTTTGTTTTGCAGATTCTGAAGCGATAACAGGTGAAATACCTAAGTATTGCTCCCCAAGTATACCCGAGGTCAAAATGGATACAGAAGTGGTATCAGAGAACTGACATTCATACGTTTTATCAATGCTCATACTCACAACTGGGACAAACTCTTCAGGATGAATTTGAATGCCCTCAACACGACCAATGACAACACCACCTACCTTAATTGGAGCACGAGTTTTTAACGAGCCGATATTGTCAAACTTGGCTTCCAGTCTATATGTTTCACCATTGCCACTGATCCCAGCATTAGCCACTTTCATAGCAAGCATAACAAACGCAGCGACACCTAAGGCTACAAATAAGCCAACTAAAATTTCTATTTTCCGTGTATTCATTTTTCCTAACCCTTAACTCGAAAACATCACTGCTGTTAATACAAAATCAAAGCCTAAAACAGCCAGTGAAGAATGCACAACGGTTTCCGTTGTCGCCTTGCTTATCCCTTCTGAAGTAGGGATACAATCATAGCCTTTATACAATGCGATCCACGTAACGATTAACGCAAATACAAAACTTTTTATAAGACCATTCATTATATCTTGTTGTAGCGAAACCTGAGACTGCATGATTGACCAAAAGCTTCCAGAGTCCACGCCTAGCCAATCAACACCGACTAAGTGCGCGCCAATAATTGCCACAGCGGAAAATATCAATGCCAATAAAGGCATACTGATAAAGCCGGCCCAAAAACGAGGTGCTACAACGCGTTTTAAAGGGTCCACAGCCATCATTTCTAAACTAGATAGCTGCTCTGTTGCTTTCATCAAACCAATTTCTGCGGTTAAAGCACTGCCTGCACGACCGGCAAATAATAAGGCTGTCACAACAGGGCCAAGCTCTCGTAACAAGCTCAGTGCTACCAATGGCCCCAAGCTGTCTTCAGCACCATAACCTACTAACACCGTATAGCCTTGCAGCGCTAACACCATGCCTATAAATAAACCTGATACCATGATGATCAAAAGAGACTGGTGACCAACCATGTAAAGCTGCTTTATCAGTAAAGGTGTTCCTTGTCGGAGGTTGGGCACATTCAACAAAGCCCCTAGTAACATTTGTGTCGCTCGACCGATAGATGCAAAGCGGCTGAGCGTTTTATGTCCTAACTTTTGTAAAAAATCCACGCTTATAGGCCTCCATCCAATAATTCCTGTTCATACGGCGCAGCTTTAAAATGAAACGGGACTGGACCATCCGACAATCCTTGCAAAAATTGCTGCACAAGCGGAGAACTATGTGCCAACATCTGTTCTGGTGAGCCACTGCCTATAACACCCTGCTCTGCGATGATAACAACATGATCAGCAATACTGAGTACTTCAGTGACATCATGGGTCACAATGAGCGATGACAGTCCCAACACTTCATTCAGAGATTTAATCATTCTGACCAGCACACCCATTGAAATCGGATCTTGCCCCGCAAAGGGTTCATCGTACATGATTAGTTCAGGGTCAAGTGCTATTGCTCTTGCTAATGCAGCTCGCCTAGCCATACCACCTGACAGCTCTGCAGGCATAAGCGATCGCGCACCGCGTAAGCCAACCGCTTGTAGTTTCATTAATACGATAAGGCGAATTAAGTCTTCACTTAGCTGAGTATGTTCACGTAGTGGAAAAGCAACATTGTCAAAAACGGACATGTCGGTAAAAAGTGCGCCACTTTGGAATAGCATGCTCATTTGTTTTCGTGCTTGATATAACTCAGAACGAGACATAGCTGGCACACTTGAGCCCATAAACGTAATATCGCCACTATCTGGGCGAAGTTGACCACCTATCAAGCGCAACATGGTTGTTTTACCAATACCACTAGGCCCCATGATGGCTGTAATTTTACCTCTAGGCACTGAGAAGCTCATATTTTTATATATGACCCTATCACCGCGAGAAAAGGTTACATCCTTGACTTCAACGATTGACTGCGACAAGTCGCTCTCCATATATCGATTTCACCAATTGGTGAATAATACGTTTTTTTACACCAAGATGGAAAATGCAAATTGGTAAAATTTTGTAATGGACACGGTTACAAAACGTGGATTATCACCCGTTCTCGTAAATTTATCGGTTTACCCGTCTACAGTAATACGCTATCAAGAACAGATTATTTATACATTTGACAACGCATTTGATAATATTTACCGCACTGTATTTAGTTGCTCGGCATAGGTTTCATGGTTTTATCTTTTGTCATTCTTATCTTAGGTTTTGTTGCACTGGTTTGGAGCGCAGATAGATTTGTTTTTGGTGCGGCTGCTTTAGCAAAAAACCTTGGCGTCCCCACTTTAATTGTTGGCCTAACAATTGTTGCCATGGGTTCTTCCGCACCCGAAATGATGGTTGCAGCACAAGCCGCTTTATCTGATAAAACCGACACAGCTGTCGGTAATGCCATTGGTTCCAATATTGCCAATATACTGTTGGTTTTAGGTATTACAGCTTTACTCAGACCTTTGGCCGTCGGCTCAGGAATACTACGACGCGAGATGCCACTTTTAATTATTGTTTCGCTGGGTGCTTGGTACATTGTGAGCGATAATTATTTCAGTGCAACAGAGGGCTATGTCTTACTTGTCGGGTTCGCAACGTTTATTCTAGGCCTAATTTATATCACTAAAAACAGTAATCACGCTCAAGAAGACGACCCGTTAGTTTCTGAGGCATGTGATGAAGTCCCGGACAATGTACCTACTGGCAAGGCTGTTTTTTGGTTGATTGTTGGCATGATAATACTGCCAATCAGTGCTGACGTGCTCGTTGACTCCGCTGTTGATATTGCTAAATTCTTTGGTATGAGTGATTTATTGATCGGCTTGACCATTATCGCTATTGGTACGAGTTTACCTGAACTAGCTGCATGTGTAGCGGGTGTGCTTAAGAATGAAGATGATTTGGCACTTGGCAACATCATTGGCTCGAATATTTTCAATATCCTCGCAGTATTGTCTATTGCTGGTATTTTAAACCCAGCATCACTCGATATGAACATCGCACAGCGAGATATCTACGTAATGCTGGGTGCGACGGTCGCGCTCATTGTAATGAGCGTAAACCTCAGAGGTAAACGACAAATTAATCGTCTGGAAGGTGGCGTGTTACTCGCTGCGTTTATTGGCTATATGTACGCCATTATTTAGGAGTTGGCATGAAGCACCTGTCATTTATTGAATCTGCAAAGCGTGTTTTGGAAATTGAACAACAAGCAATTACTGAATTAAACCAGTTTATCGATACTAGCTTTGCTAACGCCTGCGAGCTTATGCTGAACTGTAAAGGGCGTGTCATCGTTATCGGTATGGGCAAATCCGGTCACATCGGCAATAAAGTTGCTGCTACATTAGCGAGCACTGGGACGCCATCATTCTTTGTTCACCCCGGAGAAGCGAGCCACGGCGATTTAGGCATGATCACCTCCGATGATGTCGTTTTGCTGATTTCAAATTCTGGCGAAACTGGTGAAGTGATCGGTATCATCCCTGTTATTAAGCGAATTGGGGCGCATATCATAAGCATGACTGGCAATGAGCAATCGACCATGGCACAGCAAGCAGATGTCCATCTTTGCATCAAGGTATCTAAAGAAGCTTGTCCGTTGGGATTAGCCCCCACCGCAAGCACCACGGCAACACTGGTAATGGGGGATGCACTTGCTGTAGCCCTACTAGAATCCAGAGGCTTTACCGCTGATGATTTTGCACTCTCTCATCCCGGCGGCAGTCTCGGAAAACGACTTCTCCTTACTTTAGAAGAGATTATGCACAAAGGTGACGGGGTGCCTAAAACACCGACTGGTAGCTTAATAAAAGATGCGTTGTTTGAAATGTCAGCCAAAGGGCTAGGCATGACCGCTATTGTCGATCAACAAGGTCAACTGTGTGGTCTGTTTACCGACGGTGACTTACGCCGGGTTATTGAGCAAAAAATTGATCTGCATAATGATACTATTGAGTCGGTTATGACGATTTGCTGTACTACGGCTTCACCAGATATGCTCGCAGCTGAAGCACTCAATATTATGGAAAAGAAACGAATTAATGGCCTCATTGTGATCGATGAAAACCAGCACCCTATTGGGGCATTAAATACCCAAGACTTATTGCGCGCAGGAGTATTATAACATGCAGTTTAGTGAGCTTTATCAACCCATCACATCTCAAATAGGTGACAGAGCCAAAGCAGTTAAACTGCTAATTTGTGATATTGACGGTGTATTTTCTGACGGCCGCATTTACTTGGGAAATCAAGGTGAAGAACTAAAAGCATTTAATACCAAAGACGGTTTTGGGATTAAAGCACTCATTGAAACAGGTGTTGAAGTTGCCGTGATCACAGGCCGCCATTCAGAAATTGTTAAGCATCGAATGACTAGCCTAAACGTTAATCATATTTACCAAGGCCAAGAAAACAAGCTGCAAGCTTATGACAAATTAAAGGCCGAACTTAATTTAACTGACGAGCAAATCGCCTATATTGGTGACGACGGACCTGATATCCCTGTCATGCAACAAGTTGGCTTTGCAGTGGCTGTTGCTGACGCGCATCCGCTGGTGAAAAACTTGGCTCACTATACGACTATGATGCCTGGAGGCTTTGGCGCCGTCAGGGAACTCACCGACTTATTAATGTTAAGTCAGGGCAACGAGCTACTCTCTAATGGGAGCAGTACATGACTAATTTACGAGTCATACTACTCGTAGTTTTCGGCGCTACCATGCTGTGGCTTTGGTATCCTTTTTTAATACAAACAGAGCAGCAAACTCAACAACAAGAAGAAACAATTGCCAAGCCTGATTATGTAGCAGTCGATTTGAAACAGACTTCTTTTGCAGAAAATGGGCAGCTCAGTTATCAAATTACAGCAAAAAGAATGGAGCTCTATCAGGAGTTGGGATTTAGCCATTTTGAAGCACCTATTTTTGTATTACACAATGGGCAGCACAATTGGCAACTCGCTGCAAACGAAGCCACTTTATATGAAAACGATACCTTGATTTTAGAAGGCAACGTTAAAGCAACCAACTTGAACGAAACAGCAATGATCACGCACATTGACGCAGACAACCTCCGGCTCGAGATCACCAACCGGATGATGCGCTCAGAACAGCCCGTGGTCATTACAGGCCCGAGTGTAACCATTACTGGAAAGGGCCTTATCGCCGATCTCAATATTGAGGTCATTGAACTCATCAACCACACCGAAACGATTTATGATAAGCAATAAACTAAGTGCAACCCTACTATTCACTTGTGCTATTGGACTACTGCCACACTGCGTATTGGCTAATAGTAACCCAGAGCAAGTCATTATCAGTTCAGGCAAGCAGCAAGCACAATTACAGACTAACATCGGCGTATTTGAAGAAAATGTCGAAATTATTCATGGCCAGAGAAAAATCTTTGCCGATCGACTTGAAGTGCACAGACGAGAGGAGCTAGGCGAAAATAAACAATTATTAGTTGCAACTGGTTCCCCAGCAATCTTTCAGGAACGACAAACTGATGGCTCACTACTAAAAGCCAGCGCCAACGAAGTGCGTTACGATGTAGCAAATCGTCTTCTGACAATCAAAGGCAACGCAGAGATCAGTCAAGCTGGTCAAAAGATTTCCGCTCAAGAAATTCTCTACGATATGGAGAAACAGCTGATCAGCGCACAAAAAGCCAATGACGAAGGTAAGCGTGTAAGAACTGTCTTACTCCCTGTTGATAAAAAACAAGATGGTAACAAGGAGCAACAGTGAGCACACTAAAAGCCACAGCACTCGCCAAAAGCTACAAAGGCAGACAAGTTGTAAAAAACGTCGAACTCAGTGTTGAAGCTGGAAGCATTGTGGGATTGCTAGGGCCTAATGGCGCAGGTAAAACCACCACTTTTTATATGATTGTGGGTTTAGTGCCAAGTGACAAAGGCAGCATTCATATTGATCAGCAGGATATCACCTTGCTGCCAATGCATAGCCGCGCACGTATGGGGATCGGCTATTTACCACAAGAGTCATCGATATTCAGAAAGTTGACGGTTTATCAAAATTTAATGGCTATTTTGGAAACACGTAAAGACCTAAATAAAGCTCAGCGTGAAACGATACTAAACGAATTATTGGACGAATTTAATATTCAACATATTCGCTCTAGTTTAGGAATGGCGCTTTCCGGTGGAGAGCGTCGTCGAGTAGAAATTGCTCGCGCTTTAGCCGCAGATCCAAAATTTATTCTATTAGATGAGCCTTTTGCTGGCGTTGATCCCATTTCAGTGTTAGATATAAAGAAAATTATTGAGCATTTAAAAAATCGTGGAATCGGTGTGTTGATCACAGATCACAATGTACGTGAAACATTGGATGTATGTGAAAAAGCCTATATTGTTTCCCATGGTGAATTAATTGCTTCAGGTAGCCCTGAACATGTTTTAGCGGATCAAACAGTCCGAGATGTCTACTTAGGCGAACAATTCAGGCTATAGTTAAGAATAAGCGTAACAACAGAAAGGATTGTTAGAGATACATGAGGCAATCGCTACAGCTGCGCATGGGGCAGCAATTAACAATGACACCACAACTACAGCAAGCGATACGCCTGCTGCAGTTGAGCACATTAGACCTCCAGCAAGAAATTCAAGAAGCGCTGGACAGCAATCCTTTATTGGAAGTAGAAGAAAACGAACAAGAATCTTTTGACAACGGTCTAGACAAAACGCAAGAGCAATCACAGGCAAGCGAAAAAGCAGAGTCCAGCTCTGAGGAGATCCCTGAGCCACAGATCAGCGATTATGAACAAGACACTGATACAGCTCTAAATAAAGAGACCCTCAGCGATGAGATGGCGATGGATGTGACTTGGGATGAATACATCAGTGCGGCGCCGGTAAGTTCATCAGGGCCTATGCCTGAAGATGAAAGCGTCTACCAAGGACAGACAACTGAAAGCTTGCAAGAATACTTGATGTGGCAGCTTGAGCTCACACCATTTAGCGCGACGGACAGGTTGATCGCACTGTCAATTGTTGAGGGTGTAGATGACTCTGGCATTTTAACAGTATCGTGCGAAGACATTTTAGAAAGCTTGAATCTCGACAATGATCAAGACCCCGTCGAGCTCGATGAAGTTGAAGCTGTCCTAAAACGCATCCAACTCTTTGACCCAGTAGGGATCGCCGCTCGAAGCCTTCAGGAATGCTTAATTGTGCAACTCAATCAATTTGCGGCAGGCACGCCTTGGCTTGAACAAACCAAGCTAGTTATCGATGAACATATCGATCTATTAGCGAATCGTGATTATCGTACTATCATGAAGAAAACAAAGCTCAAAGAAGGTGAGCTAAAAGAAGTGATGACGTTGATCCACAGCTTAAACCCTAAGCCTGCTGCAAGTATAGTGCAAGAAGAGGCCGATTACGTAATCCCCGATGTCTCCGTTAAAAAGGTCAAGGGACGTTGGGTTGTTGAGCTAAACCCTGATTCTATGCCTAAAATAAGAGTTAACGATCATTATGCTGCTATGTCTCGCTCTGTAAAATCAAGCAGTGACAGTCAATTCATTCGCTCTCATTTACAAGAAGCAAAATGGTTTATTAAAAGCCTTGAAAGCAGAAATGAAACTTTATTGAAAGTTACTAATTGCATTGTGCAGCAACAACAGGCATTCTTTGAACATGGCCCTGAGGCAATGAGACCTATGGTACTCAATGATGTTGCTGAAATGGTTGACATGCACGAGTCGACAATATCTCGAGTAACAACGCAAAAATACATGCACACGCCTCGTGGCATTTATGAATTGAAATACTTCTTCTCGAGCCACGTTAGTACCGAGAATGGTGGTGAATGTTCTTCCACAGCGATCCGAGCACTCATCAAAAAGCTAATTGCTGCTGAAAACGCTGCTAAGCCTTTAAGTGATAGCAAAATTGCAGATGTATTAGCTGATCAAGGTATTAAGGTGGCAAGACGTACTATTGCCAAATACCGAGAGTCTTTGGCTATTCCACCGTCTAATCAACGTAAGAGCTTGATTTAGGCGTAACAAAAGAAGGAAAAATGCTTATGCAACTAAATTTAACTGGTCGCCATGTAGAAATTACCGATTCATTAAGAGACTACGTAACGAGTAAGTTTGCGAAGCTAGAAAGGCATTTTGATCACATCAACAACGTACATGTAATCTTAGATGTCGAAAAACTCATACAAAAAGCAGAAGCCACATTGCATGTCAACGGAGGTGAATTGTTTGCTTCTACAGAGCATAAAGATATGTATGCAGCAATTGATGGTTTGATTGATAAGCTAGATCGACAAGTGATTAAACATAAAGAGAAGCTAACTCGACACTAAATCATGAAACTTAGCACACTCATTTCCGAGGACTGTAGCAAAGCTGCGGTCCTTTTTAATAGTAAAAAAAGAATACTTCAATATATTAGTGAGCTGGCGCAGTCAAAAATTCCAAGTGCCAATCAACATGAGATTCTAGAAGCACTTTTAAACCGCGAAAAGCTAGGCAGTACAGGGATAGGTAAAGGGATAGCGATCCCGCATGGCAGGTTGCCAGGTTTAAATAACATTATTGCCATCATACTTGTAAACCAACAAGCCATTCCTTTTGATGCCTATGACGATCGCAATGTGGACATTTTTGTTGCACTCATCGTACCAGACGGTGAAAATAAACAACATTTAGAGACCTTAGCCAGTATCGCTGGTAAACTAAATAACAAAGCTTTTTGTAAACGACTTAGGCAAGCAAGTAATGATAGCGAGCTTCATCAAGTCCTTGTTGAGTTTGATAAATAATAGGAATTAAACGTGGAACTCATAATTATCAGTGGCCGCTCTGGCTCAGGTAAATCTGTTGCATTAAGAGTTTTAGAAGACTTGGGTTATTACTGCGCTGATAATATTCCAGTTAACCTGCTGCCTGCTCTAGTTCGCAGTGTCTCTGATAGCTACAATAAAATTGCGGTAAGCATCGATGTTAGAAACTTACCTAAAGAGCAACAAGAATTTCATGATATCTTAGAGTATTTACCTGGTTTTGCGAAACCACGTGTTTTTTATTTAGATTGTGACGATCAAACTCTGGTTAAACGCTTTTCTGAAACGCGACGCTTACACCCGCTGTCTTTAAACGACTTACCTCTAGACTTGGCCATAAAACAAGAGCGCAACTTACTTGATGTGTTAATCCGCCGTGCTGATGTCACCATAGATACCACAGATCTCAGTGTTCATCAGTTAGCAGAAAGTGTACGTGAAAAAATCCTCGGGCAAAAAGACAAACAGCTTATTATCACGTTCGAGTCATTCGGGTTTAAGCACGGGATCCCTAAAGAGGCTGATTATGTCTTTGATGCACGTTTTTTACCAAACCCGCATTGGGAGCCTGAATTGAAGCCCTTAACAGGCTTAGATCAGCCCGTAGTGGATTATTTATCAAGCCATAGCATAGTTCAAAAGTTTGTTTGGCAAATTCAGACTTTTATGCAAACTTGGCTACCACACTTAGAGCGTAATAATCGAAGCTACTTAACAATCGCCATAGGTTGTACTGGTGGTCAACACCGCTCTGTATACTTGGCTCAAACACTTGGAGAGCGCTTTCAAAGGACTCACTCCAATGTCAAGATTCGTCACCGAGAACAAGAGTAATGACGCGAGAATACGAAGGCGTTTTTCTAATAAAAAATAAGTTGGGTTTACATGCTCGAGCAGCAACAGTACTAGCACAGTTGTCTACTCAATTTAACGCTCAAGTTACTCTATATCAAGGTGATAAAAGTGCGCCAGGAGACAGCGTATTGGCTCTGTTGCTGCTGGAAAGCAGTCAGGGTAAAGAAGTTAAAGTAACCTGCACAGGTCCCGATGCACAAGACGCTTTGCTCGCAATTGGAAATCTCATTGAAGATAAGTTCCATGAATCAGAATGACGTCTAACTTCGAATGAGCTGTGAGGGTTCTACTTTTTGTCCCAACAGATCTGTTACTGCAAATAAACTGTAATACAATACTTTTAATTTAAGCAGCTATAATCATTATATTATTTTCACTTTTACAGTAATTTGGCACGGCGCGGATAGGATCTCCCAGATCTATTTATTTTGAACGCCATAACTTTAGAATGCTAAGGCAGTAATGGCCGCAAGGTTGATCACTGTCAACATATCTAGTGGGATACATATTAGCCGTCCTGGATGGCTAATCAAAAAACACTATCACTAATTCTTAAATTGAAATTTGGAAGCCTATGCCTGACGTTTTTGAACAAGACTATACACTGGAACAATTACAGCAAGTAACTAAAGCAATAAACAGTGGACAGTTCGTTCAAGTCAGACAGACATTGGCAGAGATCCCACCATGTGATACAGCACTACTACTCGAATCATCGCCTCATAAAATTAGAACAGCCTTATGGCAATTAGTTGATCCCGATATCCAGGGGGATGTACTTGAAGAGCTATCTGAAGACGTCCGACTAAGTATAATTGCCAAAATGGAGCCTGAGTTAATCGCGGCAGCCACGGAAGATATGGACGATGATGACTTAGGTGAAGTTCTGCGTAGCTTGCCCGTCCCTGTCTATCAAGATGTTATCAGTGCAATGGATAGCCAAGATAGAGCACGTGCCACACTCGCACTGTCATACAATGAAGACTCTGCTGGAGCATTGATGAATGGTGATACCATCACCATTCGACCTGATGTAAGTTTAGATGTGGTACTGCGCTATTTGCGATTAAAAGAAGAATTACCACAAGGTACCGACGACCTTTATGTCGTCGACAAAGAAAACCGCTTTTTGGGCTCTTTACCCATAGGTATATTGCTGACTAATCCTCCAGACAAGCTCGTACAAGAGCTGATGAACGAGGAAAGAGAAACGATCCCAGTGACAATGCCCGAAAGCGAAGTAGCCCAGCTATTTGAGCGCCACAATTGGATTTCGGCACCGGTAGTCGATGATCAAACGCAGCTATTAGGCAGGATCACCATTGATGATATCGTTGATGTAATTAGAGAGGATGCCGAACATAGCTTAATGAGTATGGCAGGTCTAGAGGATGAGGAAGATACCTTTGCACCTGTTATGAAAAGTAGCCAAAGACGCTCAATTTGGCTTGGGATCAATTTACTAACAGCACTACTTGCAGCCTTTGTCGCCAGCTTTTTTGAAAGTACGCTCGATATTTTACCCATTCTAGCGGTACTCAATGGCATAGTACCCAGCATGGGTGGAGTTGCAGGTAGCCAGACCTTAACACTGGTGATCCGTGGTATTGCTTTAGGCCATGTCAATCAAACTAACCAAAGGTTTTTACTTGGTAAAGAGCTTGCTATCGGCGCGCTCAATGGCGTGCTGTGGTCTTTGTTAATCGCGGGTGTAGTAGCCCTTTGGCAGTGGGACTTTAAGCTTGGTGCAGTGATAGCCTTTGCCATGTTTATGAATTTGGTTGCTGCCGGGATCGCTGGAGCGAGTATCCCCTTGCTTTTAAAGCGTATGAAGATAGATCCTGCGTTAGCAGGAAGCGTAGTCCTGACTACAGTCACGGATATTGTCGGAATATTTGCGTTTCTAGGCACCGCAACCTGGTTCTTGCTCTAAGCTTGGCTTAGAGCAATAAATCATAGAGTTTTGTCTATTTACGCTCCGGCGATTTGCATACTTTCTATCAATACTGAGCCTGTTTGTACGGCCCCTCTCAACTCGACATCCCCACCAATTGCTTGAATATTTTGGAACATGTCTTTGAGATTTCCCGCTATGGTAATTTCGCTTACAGGATACTGAATCTCGCCATTTTCTACCCAAAAACCCGCAGCGCCACGAGAGTAATCACCAGTTACCGTATTCACTCCTTGCCCCATTAACTCTGTGACTAACAAACCAGTGCCCATCTCTTTAAGCACAGCACTCAGGTCATCATGTGTCTTTTGAATCAACCAATTGTGAATACCACCCGCGTGCCCTGTCGCCTTCATACCCAGCTTTCTTGCTGCATAACTTGCCATTAAATAAGTTTGCAATGTACCGTCGACGACTATCTCTCTGTCCTGCGTATACACCCCTTCACTGTCAAACGAGCTCGACGCCAAACCTTGCAATAAATGCGGTCGTTCAGCAATAGAAACACATGGATTAAAAATTTGCTTACCAAGTGTATCAAGTAAAAAGCTCGACTTACGATACAGCGCACCACCGCCAATCGCAGAAACCAAGTGACCAAATAGACTGTTTGCTATATCAGCACGAAACACCACTGGCACTTTCATCGTTGATAGCTTTTGGCTATTTAGTTTGGCAATTGTAGACTGCGCGGCTTCAATCCCTACTGTATTGGGTGCTTTTAACAGTTCGTGTTTTCTCGCAATACTGAACGCTGAATCCCTTTGCATCACATCGCCTTCTTGGCCAATAACCATAGTGCTCAATGTGTGGCGTGTGCGAGGGAAACCGGCAAGAAATCCATGACTATTTCCATACACTCGTAACCCTTGATGAGAGGCTATGCTCGCACCATCAGAGTTTACAATGCGACTATCAAATTCAAGCGCTGATTTTTCTGCTTCTATACAGTGTTGAATGGCTTCTTGCGGGGATAATGACCAAGGGTGATAGAGATCCAGTTCAGGCATAGAACAC
The DNA here is from genome assembly GCF_022347805.1 of Pseudoalteromonas sp. Of7M-16. Taxonomy (NCBI): domain Bacteria; kingdom Pseudomonadati; phylum Pseudomonadota; class Gammaproteobacteria; order Alteromonadales; family Pseudoalteromonadaceae; genus Pseudoalteromonas; species Pseudoalteromonas sp. Of7M-16. The sequence goes on from NZ_JAKRFY010000003.1 coordinate 286,914, forward strand.
GCCATTAGGTCCTTATCAGCCAAACCATTGCAATCATCATCGGCTGTATACTTAGCTATTTCTATGGCTTTTTTCACAACTGAGCGCAATGCTTGCTCACTTAGATCTGCAGTGGAAGCTGAACCCTTATGATTACCAACATATACACTGATCCCCAAGCTACCATCTTGATTAAACTCAATCGTATCGACTTCGCCCATTCGCGTACTAACCGATAGCCCTGAAGTACGGCTCATAGCCGCTTCAGCAGAAGTTGCACCCAACTGGGATGCAAGATCCAGTACTTCGGAGACAGCGTCTTTTACTTCATCGATTTGCTGGTATATAGATCCAGCTTGGTTATCGTTCATGTTGATTTTCCAAATACTTGTAAACATTACAATCCTAACACAGGAGTGGCATTTTCGCTGGGATAGATCACTAAAGGCCGCACGATGAGCGATATTTTTTGTCGCTTCTTGGTATAATCAATATAATTGTAATATTTTATGGCCTTAGATTATGGCAAAAAAACCAGATCACAACATCGAAGATGAAGAAATCATCTATGTATCCAAAAGCGAGCTAAAAAGAGATGCTCAACAATATCAACAGCTTGGTATTGATATAGCCGAGTTGGGGAAAAAGCAACGCGATAAACTACCACTGAGCAATGAGCTCATTGAAGCCATGGCGCTCGCTGACAAAATTCGTGGTAAACACGACGCCTACCGCCGTCACATGAATTACATCGCGAAAGTGCTTCGAACGACTGATAATGTAGAGCAACTTCAGTCTGCATTAGATATGTTATTAAATAAAAACAACCAAGCGGAAGTATTACTGGGTCAGGTGGAGCGCGTTCGTGATGAAGTGTTGGCGCAAGGTGATAGCAAAATAAATGAATTACTTGAGCAACACCCAGACATGGAGCGACAAAAACTGCGTCAACTCGTCCGTCAAGCGAACAAAGAATTGAAAGCAGAAAAACCAGCAAAAGGGTACAAAGAGCTGTTTCAATATTTGAAAGAAGCCATCTTGCCTTAGTTGATAGTATGAGGGGACACGCTTCCCCTCATACTGATATTACGCAGTACCACCTACTGTTAGCTGATCAATTTTAAGGCTTGGCTGGCCGACACCAACCGGGACACTTTGACCGTCTTTACCACAAACACCCACGCCTCTGTCGAGCTCTAAATCGTTTCCAACCATAGAGATCTGCTGCATTGCTTCTGGGCCATTGCCGATCAACGTTGCGCCTTTAATTGGCTGCGTTACTTTACCATCTTCAATCAAGTACGCCTCTGAAGCAGAAAATACGAATTTCCCAGAAGTGATATCAACCTGGCCACCACCAAAGTTTCTCGCAAATATTCCCTTCTTCACAGAGCTGATGATTTCTTGCTGGCTAGTCTCTCCTGGCAACATATAGGTGTTTGTCATTCGAGGCATAGGTAAATGGGCAAATGATTCTCTGCGAGCGTTACCGGTGGGCTTTGCATCCATCAAACGGGCATTGGTCTTATCTTGCATGTAACCTTTTAAAATACCCTTTTCAATCAGTACATTATAACCTGCTGGCGTACCTTCATCATCTATATTTAAAGAACCTCGTCGGTTAGCCATGGTGCCATCGTCCACGACCGTGCATAGTGATGACGCCACTTGCTCACCCACTCGACCACTAAACGCAGATGCCCCCTTGCGGTTAAAATCACCTTCCAAACCATGTCCTACAGCTTCATGTAATAGTACTCCCGGCCAACCAGCGCCTAAGACCACAGGCATGGTACCAGCGGGAGCATCAATAGCTGTCAGGTTAACCTGTGCTTGTCTTACCGCTTCTTCGACATAACTCATCCAACGAGGCTTACCGTTTTCAAGCTCTTTAAAGTATCCGTAGTCCAAGCGCGCACCACCACCGGCACTTCCCCGCTCTCTGCGTCCATTGTTTTCCAATAACACAGAGCAATTTAAACGAACTAAAGGACGAATATCTGTGGCAAACGTACCATCACTCGCCGCTATCAATACTTCTTCATATACCGCCGCGATAGAGCAAACGACTTGCTCTGCATCCGGGGCCAAATCTCTAATTGCACTATCGACTTCTCTGAGCAATGAGATTTTCTCTTCATCACTCATACTCAATAACGGTTGAACTGGCTGAAATTGAACTGGTGCCTGTATATCAGTAAACACTTGCACATTTTGCGATTTGCCTTGTTGAGCAATCGATCTCGCCGCCTCAGCAGCTTGATTAATGGCTTCCAGATTGATGGCATCAGAATAACTAAACCCAGTCTGCTCTCCACTCACTGCTCGCACACCAACACCACGCTCAATGTTATAACTTCCCTCTTTGATCTTGCCATCTTCAAGTACCCAAGTTTCATGATAGCTAGATTGAAAGTACAGATCGGAATAATCCACATTGTGCTGGTGAATGTAGCTGAGTGTTTGCTCTAGCTGTTCTCTAGTTAACTGGCTATCAGCTAACAAGCTTTTTTCAACTTGATTCATATAATATTGCTCTTAAATCGATTGTGCTTGAACACAGGCATAGACAGCCTGATGTTGTCCAGCTCGGCTAAATTTAACCGTCTTTGTATTGGCTGCAAAGATAATTCACTATTATCTTGTACCTCTCCCCAAGGAGAAATTATCACGCTGTGACCAAATGTTGCTCGTCCATTTTGGTGCTCACCAACTTGCGCCGCGGCGATAACAAAACTCTGTGTTTCGATGGCCCTAGCTTGCAATAACGGTAACCAATGTGCCTTGCCCGTCACGGTAGTGAATGCGCTGGGGATCAGTAATATAGAGGCACCCTGCTCGCGCTGAACCTGATATAGTCCTGTAAAACGCATGTCATAGCACACACTTAAGCCTAGTCTACCAAAGGGACTATCTACAACTACAACTTCATTCCCAGCTTCGGTGTGTTGAGACTCTCTATACTGCTTTGATTTGTCATGTACATCAGCATCAAATAAATGGATTTTATTGTATTGAGCGACGAGCTCCCCTCGTTCGTTAAACAGGCAGCTCGCTGCATAGTATTTTTCAGAAGTGCACGGGATAGGAATAGTTCCTGCACTTAGCCATATCTTATTTCTCCTACATAGCTGCGAGATTTTCTCTATCCAATACTCGCTGCTACTTGCTATCTTGAAGGTATCAGCACCACTTTTGCAAAACGCCAACCAAGCTTCGGGTAAACACACTAAGGTCGGCCCCTCTATGGTGAGTGCTTCTAACTGTTGTGCGACATAGTCAAAGTTTTTTTCAGGATCTATGCCTGAACACATTGGGAGCACAACTACATTAGCATCATTTACAGTCATAAAATTCATATCACTTTAAGTCAAAGATGTACGGTGTTTCAGCTTTACCACTCGACAAACTGCCCTCATCAGCCGTGATACTTTGCTGTGCTTCGCTGTCAGACGATGTGATGGTTGGAGCTTCAACTACGCCATTACCAAGCTGTTTGAGCTTTTGTTCAGTCTCAGAGGGATTGGCTTTTGTATCTGAAGGGTTTTGTTGCTGGACAGGGGCCTGTATAGGCACGGTATTTTCCATATCCTTTTTAGGCCCTTCAGGATTTTCATTATCTGGCTGTTTTGTGTCGTTAGACTCAGTTGAAGCTGGAGGCTTTACACCAGGGAGTGTAACTTCCCTGCTCTTGCGGTCCACTTCGGTGACAATGGGCTCTTGCATTGTGCCGGTTACTTTAAAGTTAATTTCAGAGATCACTCGAGCAGAATGGATAACTTTATCAATTGCCAATGCGGCAAGACCGGTCACAGGATTAACCATCCAGCCCACAATAACCGGTAGGCTTGAAGTAACTTGGGGCGCAATTGCCAAATCATAATTGATTTCGTGAGTTTTTAAATTGGCATAACCTGAAATACTAAGATCGGCAGGCACACCATCCATTTTAGTGTCTTGGGTATAAGCAATGCCGTTATCTAATTGCAAGCTGCCTTCCATTTGATTGTAGAAAAACCCTTTTGCAAATACATCTCGAAAGTCGAGCTTCAATTTGCGTACCAAAGAGTCGAGACTCAGCAATGAAAAAACACGCGCGCCTTGATCACTGATGTCAGTTAAATGCCCCTCTCCTAATCGCCATTTAATATCTCCGCCTAATGTTGCCCACTGAAAATCATACGGCGCTGCTTGCCAGTTTAAATCAAAATCAATATTTGCTTGGGAATCCTTAACAGTAGAGGTGATATCAAACTCTTCCATCAAGTCACCAAAATCAGCGCTACTTAAATTACCACTTAATTGTGAGCGACCACTTTTCCAGCTGCCATTAGCTGTCAAAGAATGTGCGCCCTTATCAATGTTAAGATTGCTGATCGTCAGTTGCTCACCGTTACCAAGCATGGACAAGGTCACTCTATCTAATTGATATTGGTTCACACGGCAATCATCACAGCCAAATTCTATTGCCGGAATATTGGCCAGCCAGCTATCATCTTGTGGTGAATTAGTTTGGCCTTCCTCTTCTTGAGTTGGTTGTTTTGAGTTGAGCCTTAGATAATCTGCCTGCACTCTTATCGGCGAAGTTTGCTGCGTGGGAAACTGTACTTGTGCCCTGAGCTCCTTGCCATTTAAGCGCATTGACAAACCTTGATCATTCGGACGCATCACCATTTCAACATCGTTAAACAGTACATCTCCGACAGATAGCTCACTGAGATTAGCTCGGATTTCATTGAGTGCAGGTAATAGACTTTCAGCATCCCTGTCTGAGTTTTCGCTTTTTTCTATTATCCTATCTAAAAATGCAAACCACTCATCTAGTTGTAACTGAGCATGGTCGATAGTTACGTTAAATCCCGACTGCTCTAAACCACGATTTTGCTCGCTCACAATCAAATGTGCTTTGCTAAACTGGCCACTTTGGTTATCTAAAATGCCATTGAAGTAGAGTAAATCATTTACGTTTGCGGTGATCAGATTGGAAATATCATCACCTCTCACTTCGCCAATTAGCTTCCCTTTGGTACCAGTCTCTTGGCTATACGGCGCGGGTAACATGACAGACACATCACTTAAATCGGAGCTAAAACTCGCTAAATAGTTAAAACCTTGCTCAGCAAAATTTAACGTTAGCTGGGTTTCCAACGCCGCTTCACCTGCAATGAAACCATCCATTAAACCATGCCCATAGGGGAGTAAATGCTCACTTGATGCCAGTAAGTTAGTCGACACACTCACTTCATAACTGTCTTGATCGCCACTGCCATTGACAGAAAAATCCATTGGCATATTAAGCCAAGTTGCTTTGGCATTAAGGAGTGCTATTTCATCATCATGGAAGGTCAATTCTCCAAAAACACTGTTTAATTGCATACCCGGCTTACTCAGGAATACACCAATACCATTGAGGTCAACAACACCTTTGGCGACAACGTCGAGATTATTAAGGTCTATGTCGAGTTCAATATTGCCAGATACTTGACCTGAGCCTTGTACGATTTCAAATACATTGACGAGTGGATCTGCGATTGGCGTGGCCGCAAAAAATGACAGTAAACTTGCAGCCTCTGTTTGCTGTTTTATGTTGACATAAAGATTGTCGGCTTGCTCAAGATCGGGAAGACTTACCACCACTTCACCGGCTATCGATTGATTTGCTAATTGCCCTGAGCCCGCCGTAATATCCATACGTTCATTATGAAAATGCAATTCTACGCCCGCATTTTTCACACTAGGCCAATCCGGAGCAAATAAAAATTCAGCCTCATCAATGAGCGCAAGCACTTCAAATTGCCCTTGTTTATCTCGAAACGGAAACGCAGCCAAAGGCCCTGAAAACAGCACTTGAGCATTAACATGCTTACCAGCAATGATGCCGCGTTCAAGGTATTCCACTAAATTGCTATGCATAAGATCCAATGGAAAATATCGCCCTGCAATAGACGCGTCTTTACCGTAGGCCTCTGCGTATAAATCCAGCTCAGGCTGCTCAAATAGCCGAGTATGAAACTCTAACGCTACCGCAAGTTGTGAATTACTCAGCCATAAATTATCGGAATCGACATGCCACTTAGCATTACTGTCCTGCCAAAAGTGGATGTCACCGTTGAGCTCATCGATGTCAATCGGCGCTACAAAACGCGGCCCGGTAACCAGCTGACGTTGATGCGCACTGACGCTCACGACACCACGCTGCGCGTGCCAATTAAGCTCTAGGTTAAGCCCCTCTAAGCCAGGGGCTGCTTCGGTTTCTTGCCAACCAACATCCAGTAAGGAACCCCAAATACTTAAACCTTCCTGAGCACCCCATTGCAACCTTGCTTTGCTCAAAGTGCCTTGAAAATCACTTTTACCAACTTCCTTTGCCCAGTTATAGTGGGTAAGAGCAAGTGCATGTGCAAACGGCTCTAAGTTAAGTTGTTGAAGCCAAAGGGCTCCTTGATCGACAGACCATGACCCTTGAAAATGCGCGGGTTGATATACTTGCTCAGCGCTACGAAATATAAATTCCGAACTTGAAAGTGACCAGCCTTGACCTGACGGCTTGAGATAGAATTGGCCACTATCTAGACCCAGTTTATTAGGCTTATTTTCGGACAACCAAGTGATGTAACTCGGTTCAAATTGGACCAAAATATCTTTTAATTTGCCCAACTCTAAACTGGCCCACAATTGCCCGTTTATACTTGCACTTAAGTCGCGATGGTTAGTATTGAAATGCTCACCGATTAAGTCTAAAACATTGAGTTCACTGGCTTGCAGATAAATATCACCCTCAATGCTTTGTAGAGTTTCCCCTTTGAGTTTGACTCGTGTATTTAAGCTTCCCAGTGAGAGGCTTGGGAATATTAAGCGACCTTCACCGTGATGTGCACTGACGCTGTTCTGCCACACCATATCTTGAATAAGCACACTATGGTGTGGTCTATTTTCTTTGAATAAGTTTACTTCACTGTTTTGTACTGCAAAGTGCCCCGTTTCCCCCAAAAACAATCCTTCGATCAATGCTTGCTGCTCAAAATCTCCAGAGTCTCCCTGCAAATCGAGCCTATCAAGGTGAATATTTGCTTTGAAGCCATCTAACACGAAATAGTTTGACACCAACTGCCATTGCCTAAGAGATTGCACGACATTGACCTGTAAACTGGTGTTGTCAATGTGCAGAGAAATCGGTGCGTTTTGATTGTCTTCAAAACTGACATTTTCGAGTAGTAAGGCAGGCCCTGTTCCTTGCCAGCTGGCGCTGATAGAGCCGATACTCAATTCAACATTAAGTTGCCTGTAAATCAAAGATTCAATGCTATTTTTGTAATCATTGGCATATGGCAGGCTTAATTTTAGCAACGAAACCAATACCGCGATCATAACCAAAGTGACAGCAAAGATTTGCCACACTTTTCTGATACAAAAAAAGCAGATTGTTTTGGGGTGCATATTGGCCTACATCATTACCACATCAAACTGCTCTTGGCTGTACAAGTTCTCAGTTTGGATACTCACTTGCTTTCCGATGAACAGCTCAAGCTCTGCCAAATTATGATACTCATCATTCACCAACGCCTCACTGACTGCCGCAGATGCATACACCATAAACTTGTCAGCATCATAGGCCCTATTTACCCGCACTATCTCACGTAATATCTCATAACATACTGTTTCTACTGTTTTGAGTGAACCTCTGCCTGAGCACGATGGGCAAACATCACATAAAATATGCTCTAAGCTTTCTCTAGTGCGTTTACGCGTCATTTCTACAAGACCGAGTGCAGATAAACCATTAATATTTGCCTTAGCACGATCTTTTGCCAGCGCAGCTTCTAATGAATGCAATACGCGCCGCTTGTGTTCATCGGAAATCATATCGATAAAGTCAATAATAATAATACCGCCAAGGTTCCTTAACCTAAGCTGACGAGCGATTGCGGATGTCGCTTCAACATTGGTATTAAAGATCGTTTCTTCGAGGTTTCTATGGCCTACAAACGCACCGGTATTCACGTCTACAGTTGTCATTGCCTCTGTTTGGTCAATGATCAAATACCCGCCAGATTTTAACTCCACTTTACGATGCAGCGCCTTTTGAATTTCGGCTTCTACATCAAACAAGTCAAAGATAGGGCGTTCACCAGGATAATACTCAAGTGTTTCTGAGAGTTGCGGAACAAACTCTTCTGTAAAAGACTTTAGCTGTTGATATGTGAGCTTTGAATCCACTCTAATACGCTCCATATCTTCACCGACATAGTCGCGTAAAGTACGAAATGCGAGTGTTAAATCTTCGTGCAGTATGCTCGCTTTGCTGGTTTTTCTGCGCTTACTGACTATTTTTTGCCAGAGTTTTTTTAAAAATTCAGCATCGTGTTTCAATTCAGCCTCAGCTGCACCTTCAGCTGCTGTACGAACAATAAACCCGCCATTTTCATCGTTATACTGAGCGACAATGCGTTTTAAGCGATCGCGCTCTTCTTCTGTTTCAATTCTTTGGCTGACTCCAACATGGGTGGCATCAGGCATAAATACCAGATAGCGAGACGGAATGGTTATATCTGTGGTCAAACGTGCCCCCTTGGTACCTATAGGGTCTTTGACTACCTGAACCATAATAAACTGGCCCTGCTTAACCAGCTCTCTAATATCTTGTACTTTTTTTACCGGCTGTTCATCAACAGCCTCTTCTATAGACGCACTGCTGACAATATCGGAAGCATGTAAAAATGCAGCTTTTTCCAAGCCAATATCTACAAAAGCAGCCTGCATACCAGGTAAGACTCGACTCACTTTGCCCAAATATATATTGCCAACAATGCCTAAATTGCCAACACGTTCTACCTGAACTTCCTGCAATACGCCATTTTCAATTAGTGCGACGCGACTTTCGCTTGGTGTCACATTGATCAATAATTCGCTACTCATCTCGTTCCGCCATAAAAGATTGAATTAGTTCGTCTGTTTCGTACAAAGGCAGTCCCACTACAGCAAAATAGCTACCACTCAATTGCGTCACAAACCGACCGCCTAAGCCCTGAATTCCATAACCGCCAGCTTTGTCTAGCGGTTCACCGCTTGACCAATACTGTTCTATTTCTGCCGTAGAAAGTACTTTAAATGTTACGTCAGTTATCACTGTTTTGCTTATTACTGCATGCTTATCGGCCACTGCTATTGCCGTCATCACTTGATGAGTTTTACCTGAAAGTATTGTCATCATTGACATAAAGTCAGCTTTGTTCTGTGGCTTACCCAAGGCTTTTCCATCGGCCACAACAACAGTATCACTGCCTAGTACGGGACGGTCTTCATCACCAATACCAACTCCACTTTGTGCCTTCAAACGCGCGAGGCGCTCAACCAAGGCATGTGGCTCCTCATTTGGGTGTGCACTCTCATCGGCATCAACAGAAAATTGCTCAAAGGTGTATCCCAGTTGGCTCAATAGCGCTTTTCGGCGTGGAGAAGCCGAAGCCAAATATAATTTTACTGCCATTAACGGATCCTAAAGTGTCTACGGTATTTTCTCAGCAATAGAAATATCCAAGGCCAACATAACATGCCAATCAATGCTGGCCATAAGTATGCAGGGTTAAAATAAATATCTAATAGGAAATGATTTAACCAAAACTGCAATAAGTGGTATAGCGCTAAAAACAAGCCAATTAACATGGCTTGTTGCCACAGTGAGAAATTTCTTAGTTTCTGGAAATTACTGACCGTAATATAAATACATACAGAATAGGTCAATGAATTTATACCCAATGGCGAACCTACGGCCAAATCCATGATCAGTCCTGTACACCAAGCCCAGCCTATATTCACTCTATGCGGTAGCGCGATAGACCAATACATCAATACCAGTAAGACCCAATCAGGCCTAAAAGGTTCTAATGAGAAAGGTAATGGCATTAATGCCATGATAAGTGCCAAAAAAACACTAAAGGTAATAAAAGAAAAACTACGGCTCATCACTGACCTCTGTGGAGTTCTCTCCCAAAATTACCAGCAACCTAATCCTATCGAGCTGAGCAATTGGTTCAGCATAAACTTTGGCAAAAGGCAGTCCCTCATCTCTATCGATTTCTGTAACGACGGCGACAGGATAACCTTCAGGAAAACGACTACCGAGCCCTGAAGTGACCAAAATATCGCCGATGCGAATATCCAAGCTATGGGAAACATGTGCCAATTGAACTAGGTTAATTTTACCTATCCCTTCAACCACCATGCTGACATCATTTCTCAGTATTCTTACCGGTGTCGCATGGGTTGTATCTGTCATGAGTAAAACACGGGATGTCGTTGTGCCTACATGTGTTAGTTGACCTACTAGTCCTAACTCATCGATAACTGCTTGTCCCTCCGACACTCCATCAATGGTGCCCTTATTAATGACTACTTGGTGGTTATATCGATTGGAACGCACAGAAAGCACTTGCGCAATTTGTCGGTTATGGGATTGACGCGCAGACGCACCTAGCAGTGCCCTTAGTTCATTATTTTCTTTGAGCAGAAACTGGTACTGTTGAAGTTGCTCGCTTTGCAATAATTGCTTGGCCCTGAGCACTTCATTTTCATCGAGCAATCTATCTCTGGTATGCAAGCTTTTTGCCCCAACGTTAAATAACTCATAGGGTATATTTGCTGCATACAAAACAGGGCTTACTAACGTATTTAGCGTGGTTCTGACAAACGTGCCGCCAGAGGTGTATCTATCGCCTATGATCAGGACAATACTAAGCACAACTGCGACAGTAAGTCGCAGTTGTAAAGATATGCTTCGGCCAAACAGTAAATTCATCAGTCGTAACTAAATACGTCGCCACCATGCATGTCTATCATCTCTAATGCTTTACCACCGCCTCGTGCTACACAAGTGAGAGGGTCATCAGCAACCACAACTGGGATACCTGTTTCTTCCATTAATAGACGATCAAGGTCTTTCAGTAAAGCCCCACCACCAGTTAACACCATACCATGAGCAGAAATATCTGAAGCCAGTTCTGGTGGCGATTGCTCCAAGGCAACCATAACAGCACTCACAATGCCCATCAAAGGCTCTTGCAACGCTTCCAAAATTTCATGGGAATTCAAGGTAAACGAGCGCGGTACACCTTCAGCAAGGTTACGACCACGTACCTCTATCTCAATTGGTGTTTCACTCTTAAATGCGGAGCCGATTTCATGCTTAATATGTTCAGCAGTAGCTTCACCGATCAGACTACCGAAGTTACGTCTTACATAATTAATAATGGCTTCATCAAATTTATCACCACCTATGCGCACTGAGGACGAGTAAACCACACCATTGAGCGAGATAATTGCAACCTCAGTAGTACCACCACCGATATCAACAACCATCGAACCTGTCGCCTCAGATACCGGTAGGCCAGCTCCAATCGCTGCTGCCATTGGCTCTTCAATCAAATATACTTCGCGGGCGCCTGCACCCATTGCAGATTCACGGATCGCACGTTTTTCAACTTGTGTTGCACCACACGGTACACAAATCAAAACGCGAGGACTTGGGCGCATAAAGTTGTTATTGTGAACCTGTTTTATAAAGTGTTGAAGCATCTTTTCAGTAACATAGAAATCGGCAATAACACCATCTTTCATAGGTCTGATGGCTTTAATATTCCCAGGTGTTCTGCCTAGCATTTGTTTTGCAGCAGTACCTACTGAAGCAACACTCTTTGGCCCGCCGGCTCTCTCCTGACGAATTGCCACCACCGAGGGCTCGTTTAGTACGATACCTTCTTCTTTTACATAAATCAGTGTATTAGCCGTGCCTAAATCAATAGACAGGTCATTTGAAAATAATCCACGTAGCTTTTTAAACATGAGGCTGGGTAACCTTAAAGAATTCTTTTAACCAAGCCAAAGCAACTGTGCGCTAAGGCTGAAATATTTAAGTCTACAAAATGCAAACTGCACTTTGACTGAACGTGCCCTTATTTCAGGGCACGTTTTAGTTATCTTTCTCGAACCAATCTAAAACCAATGTAGTTGGCTCTAAAATCAGGCGCTAGCGCTAGGCGAGTCGACACTCGAGCCAAGCTAGGTGCAAAATTCCATGCACCACCGCGTACCGTTACATCCTCTTGTGAAGCTCGCTTTTGCGTCCACTCCCACACGTTGCCAACGGTATCATATAAACCATAGTTATTTGGTGAAAATTCACCTACAGGAGCAGGACTTTTATTTGACCACTCACTACCACACCAACCGCAGTTAGCGAGCCCTCTACCAATCTCATTGCCCCACGGGTACTCTGAACCAGTGCCAGCTCTCGCTGCGTATTCCCACTCAACTTCATTGGGTAGACGATATTGGATCCCCTGTTCGGCTGACAACCAGTTGGCATAAGCCTTTGCATCTTCGTATGTCACGCAAACAACAGGAAAGTTATCTGCCTGCTCAAAACCTGGGTTGCTCCAATTGTATTCACTTTCCCAAATCGGCTCACCATTTTTGTAGTGAGCACATCCAGCGCCTTTTTCTGCTTCAGTTTGAAATCCTGAGCTGGTGACAAACTGTCGAAATTCAGCAACCGTCACTTCATTACTTTGCATTGCATACGAATGACTGAGCACTTTTTCAACAACAGGGCGCTCATTGGCTAGTCCATTTCCCGTCAAATCCCCCATTTGGAAGGACCCTGCTGGGATAATGACCTCTTTGTTTTTAATCAAGTTAGGAGTCACCGATTTTTGTACCGCTGCTTGGCGCTCAACTTGCTCTCTTTTGGGTGTCGGTGCAGCAATCGACTCAGGCTTTTTTATGAGCTTCGCGTTAATCGTTCGAGCACGTCGTACATCGACTCTTGCCGTATATGACTCATAACCGAGCTTGCGAATTTCAATATCGTATGAGCCAAGTGGTACACTCACAACTAACTTGGTCGAGCCGTAGCTTACGCCATCAATAAACACTTCATCATCATAGACATTTGAACGTAATGTCAGATCAACTTGTCTGTCTTGTGGTGATTGCTGAATAATTTGTGATTTGATTTCAGCCTTTGGCTGCAATGTAGTAACACTAGGAATACTTGTTTCAGGTTTATCTAACTCATCTTTGAATGTGAGCTGGCTATCACTAAATGTTGTTGGATAACTTGCTTGATATCCAACTGACAGCGGTGTGCCATACTCACTACAAAAACGATTATCAAGTGTCAACAAGCCACACAGGCGACTGTTGTTCACGTCACCACGCATTGTGACACTTAAATTAACGCTGTAATTACCTTGACCGCTAAACGCACTGCCTATTACATGGCTACTGACAACCTGCACTTGAGCACCTGCTAGGTGCCTTTTTGGTTCGACAATACGCTGCTCGGTTAAGTTGGCAAAGATTTGATCGATAAAGCGCTTGGTCGCTTTTTGCAATCCTAGCTGTTGGCCCCTCTGTTCACACGCTGCCAGTGTCTCGGTGCGCTTACAGTTAATGGTATGCTCAACTTCCAATGTCCCCTCTCGAGTAAACTCATTGCGAAGTCGCTCAACGCGCGCCGTGCTCAGCTGGTCTTTTAAGCTAGCAAGTGTGTTAACTAAGGTGTGTTTGCTAACGCGAATTTGCTCAATATCTTTACGGTGCGATGCTATGGCCGCTAACTGCATCGCAATATCTTCTTTGTTAGACTTATGATCAGCCACTGATTGCTGATATCTCGTCTGTGCAGAGGAAATATCGATAGAAGGATCGTCGATAAGGCGACGATACAAGTCATTCATGGCATCTAGTGCCTGATTTTTTTCTTTGTCCAACTCTGTCGAGTTATTCCTCAACAGTTCAAGCTGTGATTGTAAACGGGCTTCTTCAGCCACGTGTTTGTCTAATACCTGAGTATATCTATCTAACTCAGCTTGTTTCTCGGAGCGCTCTGACTCGATAGCTGTCACAGTCGCAGTATCTTGTGCCCAAACACTTACAGACAATAAGGCGGCAGAGACAAAAAGAGATAAAGGAGCAATTCGCATATATTCCATTCCCAACAGCGGCAGTTGTTTTGGTCTTTGTTATTTTTAATGTTTTAATGCTTAATGCTATGTACTTACGAAGTAAAACACAAGCCTTGCACAATTAATATCTGAGTTTACAACTAATAGTCACGTCCTTACCAGTGTTCTGAGCACATTTTCATGAAATAATAACCTCAAAGCGCCTATTTATAGATAATTCGAAAATCATATGCTGACCTCAAGCCACACAGAATCGCCTCTTCAGACCATTAATCACCCATTATTGGTAGAAAAGAAAATCGACTTAATTATAAAAAGAGACGACCTACTTCACCCTACAGTACAAGGTAATAAATGGCGAAAACTGAAATACAACCTCCTAGAGCTAAAACGTCAGCAATACCAATCGCTCCTTACATTTGGTGGCGCATTTTCCAATCATTTATACGCCACAGCAATGGCGAGCAAGGTATTTCAGATACCTGCCCATTTCATTGTCAGAGGTCCAAACCTAGACCCCAAAAATCCAACACTTCGCTTTGCAAAAGCCTGTGGCGTTAATTTGCTTCCAGTTACCCGTGTCGAGTATCGCCAGCGCCATGAAACAGACTATTTGGCACAACTTCAGCGTCAATTTCCAACCGCGTACATCATTCCCGAAGGCGGCAGTAACAAATTCGCCCTACAAGGTTGTAAAGAGCTAGCCCAATCTCTCCCTAGAAGCGACTACCTTTGCTGTGCTGTCGGCAGTGGTGGAACACTCGCGGGGCTACTAAACGGTATTGATGATGCAACACACGTGCTGGGACTTGCGGTACTAAAAGGCGCTCACTATCTCAATGAAGAGGTCACTAAATTGAACCCCAGTGCTGCAACAAAACCAAACTGGCAGATACTTTCGCAGTTTCACGATGGAGGTTATGGCAAATTTTCAGCTGCTTTGTGGCAGTTTTGTCAGCACATGAAACGCCAATACCATCTCCCTCTAGAACCTATTTATAGTGGAAAAATGCTCTTTGGCCTTTGGCAACTCATTCAACAAGATTACTTCCCTCGCGGCAGCACCATCGTCGCCATACATACAGGTGGTTTGCAAGGGCTTGATGGTTTGCGTTATCGACAACTAATTTAAACTGTTTTCCAACTCTAACAGCGGAGCACTGAAGAAATAGCCTTGTGCTCCATCTACACCCAATCGCTTGATACAATTAAACTCATCCTGTGTTTCAACCCCCACTGCATAGACTGGGATCTGCAACTTTTTCGCTTGATTCACGATTTGTTTGACGACCGCCCTGCGTTTGGCACAACTGTTAATGTCATGAATTAATTCAAAGGCAAGTTTGATCCCCACCACATTATGCAATGTATGGAGCTGCACTATGTCTAGCGGTTTAATAACATGATCCAATACCACATTCGTTCCTAATGACGCCAGCGAGCTAAAAAACTGCTCAAAATAAGCCTTATGTTGGTAAAAATCATTAATCATTAATTCCAAGGTCACTTCGCTCGCTCGACCCGATTCTTTCAGCGTCACAATCAGCCAGTTTAAAAAATCACTATTGGACCAATTCACTACGTGTAAATTTACACTCACAGAAAACCCTCTAGGCTCTTTTGCCAGCACTTTTAACGCCTGTACAACGATGGCTTTATCAAGTTCAATTAAGTGTTCATTAAGATGTATTTTATGGATAAATTGACCAGCGGTGATCAGCCCCAAGGTTTTATGTCTTACACGCAACAGCGCTTCACTTTGGATCACATCCTGTGATTTAAAATCAAACAAGGGCTGGCAAAATAACACAAACCGACCTGCTCTAATGTCTTCCATGATGTTGATTTCAGCATCCAATAGGCTTTCGGCTAAGGTGTGATTGAGCGGTAACATATGAATATGCTGCCAAACGTGATTTTGCGCGACACTGAGGGACGACCTCGCAATTTGATATACTTGTGTTTGGTCTGCTCCTTCGCTGTAAAAGCATGCTCCACATTTTACCGCGCTGCGTGATAAATCCCCCCTGAAAGCTAGCAAAGCCTGATACACCACTTCATGCAATCGTTTAACAGTTTGCTCTACTTCATCTTTATTTAATACGCTGAGTGTGACGGTGAGTGTACCTGACGATAGATACTTGGCCGAACAGTACTTATATTTGTTAAAACACTTGGCCAATGTCACGCTAAAATGGCTTTGTGGCTCGATATGTTTGGGTAATTCACAACGCCACTTAAACATCGCAAACATGGTTACTTGCTGCTCTGTAGCAACATGCATTACATCTGGGCTGGCACTCATCGTTTTTTCGCCAATCAGTTTGCGCCTACGATCAGGGGACTTAGCCCGCTTCGACATAGCAATCCAGCCCAATACACCTGCGCTCACTAATACTGCATTGAGCCACAAACAGCACGTAACAGCCCAATTGATCATATTACTTGGATAGAGGCTCATTGAATGCTCACCAACTTTAAAATGATAAGGACTTGAAAGCCAAGCTATTAACACATCATTGCTGGGGAAAATACTAAACCCAAATTGCTGGACCAGCACACTTAACTCTTGAGCTGGAACGGGTACAATGTAGTACGCCAATTGAACATTTAGACGATTTGCTTCTTCTGCTATCCAAGTGCCGGTAAACTGGACTATCGCCAAGTTTAATACTATGAATAACACACACCACGCCCCCAAAAACACGTACTCACGTTTAACTGAGTGTTCTGTAAGCGCAAAGTGAAACATGATAAAGCTGCCATTAATGATTCTGATTAAAGTTTTGTTCAATCTAATACAAAACTCAAGGAGACCTGATTAAGAATCCTAAAAGCTGCTGATCTTGCGTGTATTATTTTTAGTGGGTTTGAACCTCATTACGTCTTAAGAGCCAAAAACAAAAAAGCCTCGTATCAAACGAGGCTTTTTCTGTTGTATCAACAGTCGATCTCAGATAACGCTTAGAACGGAATATCGTCGTCAAAGTCGATTGGTGGCTCCATTGGATTAGAAGCACTGCCTTGCTGCTGAGGTGCAAAACCGCCCTGTGGCTGACTGCCTTGAGCTGGTGCACTTTGAGACTGGCCACCAAAGTTGTTGTTTTGTGGTTGAGGTGCATTTTGTTGAGGTGCTTGTTGCTGAGGAGCAAAGCCACCTTGCTGAGCCGCAGGCTGCTGACCATATTGCTGTTGGTTGTTTTGCTGAGGTGCAAAACCGCCTTGCTGCTGACCATAACCACCTTGGTTACCACCAGACTGATATTGACCACCCTGCTCGTTGCGACCGCCTAACATTTGCATTTGGCCGCCCATATCAACGACAATCTCCGTGGTGTATTTATCTTGACCACTTTGATCAGTCCACTTACGCGTTTGCAAACGGCCTTCAATATAAACCTGAGAACCCTTGCGTAAGTATTCACCAGCCACTTCAGCTAATTTGCCAAACAACACCACTCGGTGCCATTCAGTACGCTCTTGCATCTGGCCTGTATTTTTGTCTTTCCAACTATCAGTGGTAGCAATACTAATATTCGCCACACCATTACCGTTGGGCATATATCGTACTTCAGGATCTTGGCCTAAGTTACCCACCAAGATTACTTTATTCACACCGCGTGCCATGGCACCCTCTCCTCACACAATTACAAGCATTGCTTAGTTATATTCTACAACACGATTGTATAACGATTGCGCTTCGAATTCGACTTCTCATCGCAACCAAGTACCCGTTACGCAGGATATAAAATTTGCTTAGCTTGGTTTAAATCAAATTTACTTTCGTCCACTTTTAGATAAGCGCGATTTTCTTCACTGACAACAGTCGCCTCTAACACGCCCGGTAATGTAACCAGTTTATCAGCAAGTGTTTGTGCATGCTGAGGTTTATCGAGTTCCGTTACAAAGCTCAGCGCCTTACTACGTGGAGGGACTTGCATGCGCCATGCAATAACCAGCCATATTACCCCAATTCCTGCCGCAGCGGCAAATACAGATTGCGTTTCGTAGTTTTGCGCGAGATACCCTCCCAGCACACCACCTAGAAAAGCCCCCAAGAATTGGCCGGAAGAAAACACGCCCATCGCTGAACCTTTTTGTGTAGCAGGCGATATTCTAGATACCAATGCTGGCATTGTGGCTTCTAGGAAGTTAAATGCGATGAAGTATAAAGTCATAGCCAGTGCAATGCCCCACAGTGAATGTGATAGCCAAATCAGCAGAAAAGTGCTTATGCTTAACATCGCAATTGCGCCCAAAAAGACCTGCTTTTCTTTTTGTTTTTTGATCGCAACAATCATCATTGGCGCCATCAACACAAAAGCTAAAATGAGTACTGGGATATATATTTGCCAATGAGACTGTGCGTCCAGACCATCGTCGATTAACTTGGCTGGTAACACCACAAACAGGGTTGTTAGCGTTAAATGTAGCATTAACACCCCAAGGTCAAGACGCAGCAGTTGTGGGTGTTTAATAAGGTTCTTGATATCTGACAAGGATGCCACCGTATCGCCTTTAGGTGCTTTGTGCACTGCATTTGGAACCACAAATAACACAATCAAGATGCCCACTAAAGCCAAAATTGCAGTTAACCAAAATACCCCCGCAATACCAAAAGCAGCTGCGACCATGGGGCCCACTAACATCGCCACCGCAAAGCTTAGCCCGATACACATACCTATTACGGCCATCACTTTTGGTCGCTGCTCATCACGGCTTAAATCAGACGCCAAGGCAAGTAGCGCACTGGCAATCGCCCCCATACCTTGAAGAGCCCTGCCGGCGGTTACCCAGTAAATAGACTCAGCCGTTGCCGCTATCACAGAGCCGATAGCAAAAACAACTAACCCACCAATAATAATGGGTTTACGCCCGTACTTATCCGATAGCCACCCCATTGGTATTTGCAATAGCGCTTGGGTCAAACCATACGCCCCAATGGCCAAACCAATCCAAAGCGGTGACACATCTTCGAAAGAATCACTATAAATCGCCAACACAGGCATGAGCATGAATAACCCGAGCATGCGAAATGCGAAGACACCCGCTAACGAAAATGCGGCGCGTTTTTCAATTTGGTTCAAAGATTGATTGGACATAAAGCAATGTAAAGTCAAACAGTAAAAAATCGCGAGCTAGTTTAGCAAAAACTCAGTCTAACTGATATTTTTTTAATATCTCACTTAAACGCCCAGATTTATTTAATGAACTAAAGGCTTCAGTCAACTGCTTTAATTGCTTCTCAGACACACTTTTTTTGCTAAATGCATAATAGACAGGAGACTGATTGATTATTAAAGGCGCGATCTTGATGGTCATAAAATCAGGGTGATTGGTTGACTGAAAAATGATGTTAAATTTTTCTTCCAAAAATCCGGCTATGCGCCCATGTTTTAGTAAACTTAGCTTAGTTTGATTATCGGGAACAAAAATAAATTGAGTACCTTTGTTTAATTGTTTTTCATACCGCTGTGTGAATCTAGGGCCATAAAATGCCCCCTGTTGAATAGCTACTGGCACAGGTAGAGAAAATAAGTCTTCCATTGTTTCCACATCAAATAACCGCTCTGCATTCATAGCAAATACAATAGTTTCCATCCGTTGTGGGCCAACAAAGTGGGCAAACTTGGTACGTTCTTCAGTTTGCGTAACACTCAGCACCAAATCAATATTACCTGCTTCGAGCATTTTCAAAGATCGGCCCCAAGGAATACTGACAAATTTATAACTACACCCAGCTTCATCAAGTAATGCCTTAGCAAAGTCTACATCCATGCCATGCCAGCCTTTTTCTTCATCCAAGCGCGATTGTGCGGCGTAATTTTCAAATCGCACCGTCATCTCACACGCCCACACTGGCGACAGAAAAAAAAGACTCAAAAGCAAAAAGCGCACACACACAACTCTGTTGCCAATACTCAAAAACAAGTTTAGTTGTTTATTTTTACAAAAGCTTAATTTTGTCTTTGCGATGCGATACCATGCAGGGCTTAATCCAGCTAGTTTTGCAATCTACCTCATTTGAGTGAGCCATCACAGCGCTTAGCACGTAGCAAAGGTAGAATAACCACAGCTTTTATGTATACTGTATGAGTATACAGCTACCCATAATTTAGTTTGCATACCCATTGAATGATCACTTAGCTTCAAATAGTGTCATGTAAGGTATACATATCTCAGCGCAGCGGTGAAATATTAAAAATAAGCGAATGTGATATACACTCCAAGAATTGGTTGCAAGCACATGAGATTCACAAAAGGCCACTATGGATAAAATAGAAGTAAGAGGTGCGCGAACGCATAACCTCAAAGACATCTCTTTGACCATCCCAAGAGACAAATTAATCGTCATTACAGGACTATCTGGTTCAGGGAAGTCATCGCTCGCTTTCGATACGCTATACGCTGAAGGCCAAAGACGCTATGTAGAATCTCTTTCCGCTTATGCCAGACAGTTTTTATCTCTGATGGAGAAGCCTGACGTTGACCACATTGAGGGGCTATCCCCTGCAATTTCTATCGAGCAAAAGTCAACTTCGCATAACCCGCGCTCAACAGTTGGTACCATCACTGAAATCTATGATTATTTGCGACTGTTATTCGCCCGTGTTGGAGAACCCCGCTGCCCGACCCACGATCTCCCTCTGAAAGCGCAAACTATCAGCCAAATGGTTGATACAGCTCTGGCTCAACCTGAAGGCAGTAAACTCATGTTACTCGCCCCGGTAGTTAAAAACCGTAAAGGTGAACATGTTAAGTTATTAGAGCAGTTGGCAAGCCAAGGTTTCATACGAGCACGGATCGATGGTGAAGTATGTGACCTGTCAGATCCTCCGACATTAGAACTGCATAAAAAGCACACGATAGAAGTTGTGGTCGACCGATTTAAAGTCAAAGATGGCCTGCAACAACGTTTAGCTGAATCCTTTGAAACTGCGCTGGATTTAGCAGATGGTATTGCACAAATTGCCAGTATGGATGACCCAGATGCTGAAGACATTATTTTTTCAGCCAATTTTGCCTGCCCAACCTGCGGCTACGCAATGGCGGAGTTGGAGCCTCGGCTGTTTTCGTTTAACAATCCAGCCGGTGCTTGTCAAAGCTGTGATGGTCTAGGTGTAAGGCAGTATTTCGATCCAAATCGAGTTGTACAGAATCCTGAGTTAAGTCTTGCTGGCGGTGCAATTAAAGGGTGGGACAAGCGTAGTTTCTATTACTTTCAGATGCTCAGCTCTGTTGCAGAGCACTACGACTTTGATTTAGAGCTTCCCTTTGGCGAGCTGCCCGAAGCGGCGCAAAAGGTTGTCTTAGAAGGCTCTGGCAACACCAAAATTGCCTTTAATTATCGCAATGATAGAGGTGATCTGATCACCCGAAATCACGAGTTTGAAGGCGTGTTAAATAATATGAACCGCCGCTATCATGAAACCGAATCCACTTCAGTTCGTGAAGAGCTCGCAAAATACCAAACCAGTCAAGCATGCCCAAGCTGTAATGGTTCACGCCTCAGAGAAGAAGCGAGACACGTCTTTATTGGCGATACTAATCTACCAGTCGTCACAACGATGAGTATTGGTGAAGCATGTCAGTTTTTTGAGTCGTTGACGCTCACGGGCCAAAAAGCACAAATCGCTGAAAAAGTATTAAAAGAAATCCGCGATAGACTGTCATTTTTAATCAATGTTGGACTCAACTACTTATCTCTCGAGCGCAGTGCTGACACTTTATCGGGTGGTGAAGCTCAACGGATCAGGCTGGCAAGCCAAATAGGAGCCGGGCTGGTAGGCGTTATGTATGTACTCGATGAACCCTCAATTGGCCTACACCAAAGGGATAACGATCGACTTCTTAGCACACTGACACATTTACGTGATCTCGGAAATACCGTTATTGTCGTCGAACATGATGAAGACGCAATACGCGCCGCGGATCACATTATTGATATAGGCCCTGGTGCAGGCGTTCATGGTGGCCATGTGGTAGCAGAGGGGAGTCGAGAAGACATTATTGCAAACCCAGACTCTCTAACAGGGCAGTATTTAGCAGGTAGTAAAGAAATCGCAGTACCAAAAGAGCGACACCAGTCAAATGATAAATGGTTAGAGCTGTTTGGAGCAACTGGTAACAACTTAAAAAATGTCGACTTAAGGATCCCATTTGGCTTGATGACGTGCATCACAGGTGTATCAGGTTCAGGTAAATCGACCCTGGTCAATGACACTTTATATAAACTGGCGCACCGTGCTTTAAATGGTGCTACAGTGTCAGAGCCTGCACCACATAAGGACATTAAAGGTCTGGATCACTTTGACAAAGTCATCGACATTGATCAAAGCCCAATAGGCAGAACTCCGCGTTCCAACCCCGCAACTTACACAGGTATCTTTACTGCGATCCGAGAACTATTTGCAGGTACTCAAGAGGCCCGCTCTCGTGGTTATAAAGTGGGTCGATTTAGTTTTAATGTCAAAGGTGGTCGCTGTGAGGCTTGTCAGGGTGACGGGGTACTCAAGGTAGAGATGCACTTTTTACCAGACGTCTATGTTCCCTGCGATGTATGTACAGGTAAACGTTATAATAGAGAAACTCTAGAGGTGTTATACAAAGGTAAGAATATCCATGAAGTTTTGGAGATGACCGTTGAAGATGCCAGAGAATTTTTCGATAAAATTCCCGCTATCAACCGCAAGCTACAAACTCTTATGGACGTTGGTTTATCATATATCCGTCTCGGTCAAGCAGCTACAACACTCTCTGGCGGTGAGGCACAACGAGTTAAGTTAGCTCGTGAGTTATCCAAGCGGGATACAGGTAAAACACTCTACATTTTGGATGAACCAACCACAGGCCTGCATTTTCACGATATTCAACAGCTACTAGTAGTACTGCATCGGCTTCGAGATCATGGCAACACGGTTGTGGTTATCGAGCACAACTTGGATGTCATTAAAACCGCAGACTGGATTGTCGACCTTGGCCCAGAAGGAGGCTCAGGCGGAGGTCAAATTTTGGTGTCAGGCACACCTGAAGAAGTGGCACAGCACCCGCAATCCCATACTGGTCGTTATCTTAAGCCTATGTTATAAATACTGAGGTGCAGCGGCGTATACTCGCCGCTGCAACTTGGTTTTAACAGTAGGGATGATAATAACAATGAACCACCCCGCTTGGATCGCAATGAAGCAAGCTGCGACAAAAATAAGCGCACCATTCGAACGCTTTTGGCATTCACTTAACACACCACAACGACTTTACTTTTCAGCTTTTTTTATTAGCATCTACGCAATAGTATTTGCAAATCAGGATAATACCGGCTGGGTGAATTTGGTTGCAGTACTTGTTCTGTGTGCCATGACCTATGAATTTTGGCCAAAATTTTTGGTGTTTTGGGAGAGTTTACCTGGTAAGGCAATTATTTTACTCTTTTATGCCTTTATCGCTAACTATGCATTGGTACAAGCCGCTGGCATGATCAATGACATTACAGGTGTCAGTTCAGATCCTTTGCCATATAGCCATAATCTCAGTGTCCTTCTCTCGCTGCCAACATGGTTTTTTCTTACCACCATTGTATTGTTGCTGCTCTTACAAATCATTCAGCCGTTATACTTATTAATGCTGATATTACTTAGGCCATTTGGCTTACACCGTATTTGGCAACCCATAGATTACAAATTCCCAGTGACCACTGGGCTGTTACGTTTTATCTTTAGCTTATTTATTCTGGTACAAGTAGCCAATCTGTTATCGCACACAGGCTTGTCTGGTGGCGTGAATCAGTTTTTCAAAGGGTGGTTTGAGATTATCGCCAATCAACCTATCAATGTGACAACTGCAAATAATGAAGGACCGCAAACTAGCACAGTGAATGTATTAAAACTTGAGCCCGCAGATCAACAAAAAGTATCGGCAGAGCAAGACCCTGACTTTGAAGATTTTAAAATGAGAATTTCTACAGTCAGTGAAAATTCGGTTAAGTACGAAACCCACTTAAAACGTATATTGGCACATTTTATCTATGAGTATGAAGCTGACTCACGCTCACGTTGTGAACATGCATCAGGAACACGAGTAATTGAATTGAATGATTACGAGATTTTACAAATCACCAAACTCGATGACTCCAATACTTTATCAAGCTACAAATACGATGTCCTCCCCTGCATCTCCGCAGCGCTAGGACATCAATTTAAGACTCGGGTAATGACCAAATAACCAATACTAGATGGCGCTGTATATACAGCGCCTTATTGCTACTTTACGAGATACTCTGACAACGCAGTTCGCTCACGTTCATCAAGAGATTGCGATGCTTTCGCTGCAAAGTCATAACGTACCATGGTAGTTCGCCCCTCAGCGCAGCACTCTGCGTGCTGCCAGGCTTGCTGTAAAATAACAAAGGAGCTATTGCCCACTTTTTCAATCATGGTCTTGATCTCCACTTCCTGACCGTAAAATAGCTCTCCTTTAAAAGTGACTTCCACCTTAGCAACAATCAACTTCCAGTTGCGTGGATTTAAATCTGGTGTAAAAATTTTGAAAATAGGTGCCCTTGCCGCTTCAAACCAAACGGGGAGTACGGTATTGTTTATATGGCCTAGCACGTCAGTTTCACTAAAACGTGGCATGATTTTTTCTGTAAGCATAATAATTCTAACAACCTTTGAGGATTGAGATGACTGATTTTATTCGCGTTTATGACAATGCACTCAGTGCAGAGTTTTGCAACAAATTTATGCAAACCTTTGATAAAAGTCCACATTTAGCTCAAGGGCAAACTTCTGGCGGCGTCGACCTTAGCAAAAAAGTCAGCCAAGATTTATATCTCAACAATCACCCTGAATATCAAAATCAATTGCGAGAAATTGAACAAGTCACATCAAAGTATCTATTTCAATACATCGAAGAACACTTTTTTATGATGCTAGGGGCGTTTGGTCTCAATGTCTACCATCCGCAAACAGGTGAACCAGTAAACCTAACTGTAGAAAACTTTGAAGAAGTAGGTAAGCCCCAACTTCACGTATTAACTCAACAACTGTTTAGACTTGGCCCCATTCAAGCGCAAAAGTATCCAGTAAATAAAGGCGGCTATCCATACTGGCACAGTGAGGTATACCCTCAACTTCATCACAATGAAGCGCTACACCGCGTGTTGTTATTTATGTTTTACCTCAATGATGTTGAAGAAGGCGGAGAAACTGAGTTTTTCTATCAAAACAAAAAGCTAGCACCAAAGCAGGGCAGTATGGTGATCGCCCCTAGTTATTTCACCCATACTCACAGGGGCAACATGCCGCGCTCCAATGATAAATATATTCTCACCTCTTGGGTGCTATTCCAAAGAGCCGAACGTTTATACGGCGCACCGCCTCAACAAGCAACAGCTTAAACGACAATTACCTGCGGCCCTGAGTAAATGCTTGCCAGTCAAGCATCAGGGCTTGAAAATCTTCAAACCCACACCCTGCCATTAATCCATCTTCGTCTAATTCTAAAAAATCATCTTCATAGCGAGATAGATCAACCTCATTTTGATACAGCGTGTGCGCTTCAAATAATGCTTCATCTTTTGATAGCGTAAGACGTACTTCTTTGCCTTCTAAGCGTATTTCTTCCTGACCTTGGCCTATCATATCCATTTGTTGTACAAACTGTTTCACATCGGCAATTGCCAATTCTTCGTTCAGCCAACGACCTACCAGCGCATGCTCTTGCGACATACGAACACGATAGCCGGTGATTGGATCTCTAATAAACTGATATTCCATACTACTTTCATTTCTTCTGGACAGTCTTTAATTATATCCTTAACTCACAATAAAAGGGTAATCCGGTTAATAATATAAGCCTCATTAAGACAGTGAAAATATTTGTGTAATTCGTATAATACTGCTCCTTAACGCGTAAACAGTATGCTTATGACACCCGTTGAAATTCTTTTTCCTTTGATTTTTTTAGTACTCACCGGGTTTGTATGCGGTAAGAGTGGCTTTATTGCAACCAATCAACTAGAAGGGCTTAGGCGCTTTATTTTTTATCTCGCCATTCCCGTATTTTTATTCTTAAACATGTATCGTGCCGATCTGTCTCAGGTTGCTTCAGCTGAGATTATGCTCGCATTCTACTTACCCGTGGCTGCCTGCTACTTTTTAACCCTTGCAGCAAAGTGGCTCGTTCATCGAGAGGCTTTAAGTGACGCTGCTATGTGGGGACTTGGGGGAACCTATTCTAATACGGTTTTGGTTGGCCTTCCGGTGATCATCGCAGCCCTAGGCAATGATGCTGGTGCAATGGTATTTATGATTATTACCTTTCATAGTGCATTGCTGTTTGCGTTGAGCTTTTTGTTCTCAAGTACAGCTCAACAATCTCTTATAACTACACTGAAACCTTTATTTATCAACCCGATTGTATTGAGTATCAGCTTAGGACTGCTCCTTAACGCAGTTGAATTTTCTATTCCCACTCTAGTGCTTTCTGGATTAGATTGGTTGGCTAAACCCGCTATTGCAGGTGCTCTTTTTGTACTGGGAGTCAGTTTAGTGCAATACTCATTGAAACAAGCATGGCAGAGTGCACTACTGCTAAGCCTAGTGAAACTCATGCTATTGCCTGCAATAGTTTGGGGGTTTGCATCGATGTTGGGCTTACCCTCGGTGCATATTTCTGTATTGACGTTAATGGCCGCATCCCCACTTGGTGTGAATGCTTACCTTGTAGCTAGGCAGCAAAAATGTGCGCAAGCAACGCTGGCAAGTAGCGTTGTCATGTCCACACTTCTAAGCCCACTAACTATGAGTCTGTGGCTGTACTGGCTTGTTCTTTAAGATATTTTAAAAAATAAGGTTGCAAAATGTATCTTTGCAACCCTCGTAACTTTAGAGTTGAATTTGGTTATCAATACGACCCTTTTGAACAGCTATCAACACTTATTCAAGTACAAGATCAAATTCACCTTCAAGCTGTTCACTCACACCCGTTGAACTAGGTAAAGTTAAATCGAATGTACCTTTAATATTTAGATCAGTATTACCAAAGTCTAACTTTAATAGTCCGCGTGTAGCTTCACCGTTAAGCTCCGCATAGCTAACTGATTGAACTGATGCTTTATTTTCAGCGCCAGCTATACCACCCAGTGAAACAAGGAAATCATCGGTCGTCCCTTCAAAGCCAAACATAACCTCAAAGTTATTACCTTCATATTCAGTAATTAGACGGAACGCAGTCGCCTCAACAGAGGCCAGCACTTCATTCTCTGTGCTAATTGATTCACCTACCGTTGATACAATGACACCACATGCGCTGTTTTCAAGCTTAGGGTAATTAGCAAAATTAATTGTTAAACTACCAAAATTGGTGACAGATTCTGCACTTTTTTGTTTGAATGTGCTTTGACCAATTACAGTGTCATCACATTTTTCAACAACAGAGAAACTGCCATCTTTTTGGAAAAACTGTCGTGTTCTGTTACCTGAATCACAACTTACGCTGGCAAACACAGAAGCCAGATCAACAGAAGTAACATCTTTGAAACCACAGTAATTTGTTTCAATCGTCTGATTATTTTGATCAACCGATCCCATAATAAAAGAACGCGTAAGCTGAACATTCAATGCCGTATGTGCGTTATCTAGCTGTGTTTCTTTTGAATATACGTTTTGTGTCTCTATCCAAGTACTACCTGCCGTCATCGCAGACATGTCGACTTCTGTTACGACATTGCCCAGATCACTTTCTGGACTTACAGTCGGTCCTGTAGGCGTTAAATCAGCAACATTGACCGTTAAATTCTGATCTTGAAAGCCAAATGTATTAGCGGCACTACTTTCCGACAATGACACTCTTACTTGAACTGTGCGACGACCGTCTACTTCAGGTGCTATGAAAGAAATAGAATCAGAACCTTGCCCAGTGATTGTCAAAGGCTGATTATCAAATGTTACCTTCCAATCAAACTTTAAATCTGACGCACCGCTTCCCGTTGTATTAAGCGATAAACGTACTTGTTCGCCTTCATTAGCGTCGACAAAATGAGGTAATGCTTGGTAAGTAATTGTTTGTGTAGCTGCTACCTGCGGGGTGTCATTTGACCCCCCAGAACCACCACCACATGCACTAAGAGATAGCGCAACAGCAGCGGTTAAGGCGAGCTTTTTAGTCATCATGACCTGTTTTTCAATTTGAGACTGCATTGAAATTTCCAGTTTATTAAAATCCAGCCGCATGGTATTGCAAGGTGCTTTATAAAACAACACTATAAGCAGACTAAACTCGCTGATTTGCAAATAGCTTTAAACGAGAATTTTCAAAAGAACATTGAAAGTAAAAAGGGGCCATTCATTGTAAATGGTAGGCTTAGCCGACAACTAATATGTCAAGCTCAGTGGTATGACTCTGTCCATACAACTGAGCTAGCTATTTTATATATCTAGCTATCAAAGCTAATCCCGTGAAGAGTACTTTGCTGCGTCAATGATTGCCCAAAGGTGTACAACGGCAGCAATGATAGCGGGCACGACTAAAAACCACAGTGCATAACCACCAACCGTAATAATGGCAAATATAATGGCTGCCAACAAACGGCCTTGAACTAACTGCCCTAAACCAGGAAAAAATACGTTACATATTGCCGCAATAACATTACCGCCAGAACCTTGTCCTGCCATAAATACCTCTCTTTGTTGTATGTCTATTCCAAAAACATCAAATTTTGACAGAGTGTACAGAAGCTCCTTGCTTCATTCACTATATTTAATACTAATCACAATATATGCCAACATTTAACTTGTTAAGTATCAACAAGTTAAAAACAAAGAGTTCAAATTAAAGAATTGAGATTAGTCTAATTAACTAACTATTAGTCCTTTTATTAGTTACATTGTTCAATATCACCACTATTGTTTAGCACATTGTTTCATATACACTTCACTATGTGACAAAAAGCCATGCTGGCCTACATAATAACAACAGGACTTTATCCATGCTAAACACCATTACACGGCCACTGAGTCGACTTGTCGAGCGCTATCTGCCAGATCCCTTTGTTTTTGTCATTATACTAACCTTGTTTGTTATGTTTATGGCAACCCTATTCACACCAACCACCCCGATTGAAACCGTACAAATCTGGGGAAGTGGATTGTGGAATTTACTGACATTTGCGATGCAGATGTTACTTGTTTTGATTGCAGGCTTTATGCTGGCAAATACCCCCTTTTGTGGCAGGCTGCTCAATAAACTTGCACGCTGTGCCAAGTCTCCAAAGCAAGCTATTTTACTAGTCACATTGATCTCGATGCTCGCAAGCTGGTTAAACTGGGGCTTTGGCCTAGTGGTCGGTGCGCTCTTTGCCAAAGCTTTGGCCAGACACATCAATGTAGATTACCGGGTGCTGGTCGCCAGCGCTTATTCTGGCTTTATTGTATGGCATGGCGGGCTTGCAGGCTCAGTGCCCCTCACCATTGCATCAGATGGTCACTTTGCCGAGTCACAAATTGGTATTCTAAACACCGGACAAACCATTTTTTCATACTTTAATTTAATCTTGCTCGGTGCAATGCTGGTGGTGCTACCGCTGCTAAATCGCGCTATGTTACCACCTGAAAAAGAGCAAGTTTTAATTGATAAAACGAAGCTGAAAACATCAGAGCCAGAAAAGACGGTAAATATATTAACGCCCGCAGAACGGTTAGAGCACACACCGTTACTTGGCAGGGCTATAGGCTTACTAGGCTGTTGCTACTTAGGCTACTATTTTATTGCTACCGGAGGTGGACTAAACCTCAATATCATCATTGCACTCTTTTTGTTCTTGGCAATTCTGTTTCATGGTTCGGCCACCCTTATTCTCAACTCTTTGCAAGAGGCAATTAAAGGGGGCGCCGGTATTGTGATCCAATTTCCATTTTATGCTGGGATCATGGCGATTATGGTTCAAACAGGTCTTGCAGAGCAGATTTCAGCGGAATTCGTCTCAATCAGTGACGCACAAAGCCTGCCCTTTTGGAGCTTTCTGAGTGCAGGTTTAGTGAATATTTTTGTGCCTTCAGGGGGTGGGCAGTGGGCTGTGCAGGCGCCAATTGTGATCCCGGCGGCCCAGGCCTTAGAAGCCGATATTGCCCGTGTAGCCATGGCGGTCGCCTGGGGAGATGCGTGGACAAACCTTATCCAACCATTTTGGGCCTTGCCTGTGCTCGCAATTGCAGGGCTAAAAGCAAGAGATATTATGGGATTTTGCCTGCTACAACTTCTAGTAACAGGCATTATCATTGCGGCTATCTTAACCTTTGTTTAGCTAGACAAAATTTTCACAGGCAGGCTCAGGATCACATTGTCTGAGTCTGCAAAATGCCACATCACGGCAATATGCCCGACAGCGACAAGCGCATACAATACAGCGGAGACAACCTGTCCATAACGGTCTAAGGGCAGCATGTGGGTTTGATGACGAGTACGCCATTCCAATAAAATTTCAATGCTGCCAATAAAGATGAAAAATGCCAACAACATCAAACCAAAGCTGAAGCTGATCCAGAGCCCAAGCCCTAACCCTGCAAGGCAAGCGAGCAAACCTACCCAAGAACGCATTGAAAAACTAATACTTTTAAGTACATGCCCGCCATCCAGCGGCAAAATAGGTAGTAAGTTAAATAAATTTAACAGTGCACTGAGTACCGCAACACCTGCGAATATTTCCGCACCGGTCGCATAATAAAGCACCACACCCAGCACCGATGTAAACAAGCCAAACGCGGGTCCCATCAAAGAAATAATGACATCCTGCCAACGGGTGGTCATCTTATCTTCACTCATAGCCAAGCCACCGACAAAAGGGATCAGATAAAAACCTTTGGTTTTCAACCCAAAGTATTTCATAGCGCGCACATGCCCATATTCATGGACCACAAGACAAGCCACCAGCATCAATGCAAATTGCCAAGAAAACAACCACGCATACCCGGCTACCGATGCACCAAGCAATGCCGCTTTGACTACTTTGGCACTTTTAAATAGCTTAAAACCCAGTGCCGCTAAGCCCAACCAGTTGCCCCGTCGCTCTTCTATGGCATGAGGTACTTCAATCCATTGCCACGGTGATTGATCAATTGATACAGCAAGCGCATTGGTTTGTAATTGTGTGGTATCCAACATCAAAACATGTGTCCCTAAATCCACACTAAACTGATGTTCACTGTGCTCCTCAATGGGGACTGACTG
The DNA here is from genome assembly GCF_022347805.1 of Pseudoalteromonas sp. Of7M-16. Classification (NCBI taxonomy): domain Bacteria; kingdom Pseudomonadati; phylum Pseudomonadota; class Gammaproteobacteria; order Alteromonadales; family Pseudoalteromonadaceae; genus Pseudoalteromonas; species Pseudoalteromonas sp. Of7M-16. Next base: position 318,080 of record NZ_JAKRFY010000003.1, read on the forward strand.
CTGCTCTTTGTACACCTGTACCACCGTATGCTGACTTACCATAATCGATATAGCCATGCCACCGATAGGAAGCTCAATTCTTGTCATCGTATTCACTACTTTGCGAAATTTTCACTATTATCCTCAATTCATAGTCTCTATTGAAGAGACAATGAGTGAATTCTTACCAAGTTGTACTACGCTTAGGATGTCGAATTCACCCGAGTCTTTCGACCTCTTTGAAATATTTTTGTCATCTAATTAATGATATGAAAGAGATTAGAGCAGCCTAACTTTAACGAGCACATAGAGACAGTCAGCCCTAGGGACAGGAAATTATGAACAATCGTAGCCGACGTATACTTGTTGTAGATGATTCTCACGCGATCCTTGTAGTGATGCAAGCCATTCTATCTGAACTCGATATTGAACATGTCACCGCCGTAGACAGTGCGCCAAAAGCTCTGGAAAAAATACGTCAGTCCCCCTACCCTTATGATGCCATCTTCACCGATCTCAACATGCCTGAAATGGATGGTATGGAATTTATTCGCCATTTAGGTGAAATACATTATCCCGGCGGGATCATTATCATTTCAGAGATGGAAAATCGCATCATTGATTTAGCGGCCAATTTGGCGCGCCAACACTGTACACACTTAATTGGCAATATCGCAAAGCCAGTGCAGCTCATTGATGTTGAAAGAAACTTAAAAAAATTAGACAGCTTTGTCGGAACAGAAGAAGAGTATGAACAGCCCATCACTGAAGAAAAGCTGTTAGAGGCAATTAGCCAACATGAGATCACACCTTTTTATCAACCCAAGGTGCACCGTGGTACCAAACAAATTAAAAGTATTGAAGTACTCGCGCGTATTGTGTCTAAAGAGCACGGTCAAGTCATGCTGCCAAAACGCTTTATCGGCGTTGCAGAAGATCTAGATTTGATAAACTTGCTTACTTTTCAGCTTTTTGAAAAAGCAGCAACCGAGTTTCAACTCATCCGAAATGAATTAAACTACCCGTTCAAGTTGGCCTTTAACCTTTCACCCATTCAACTCAATGATACCAGCTGCCCAGATAAGCTTGCGCTAATTTTGGAGCTTAATCGTTTAAAACCTCAAGAGGTCATTGTCGAAATCACCGAGCATCAACCAATTGTCACCAGTTTACAACTGGAAACCATCAACCGCCTCAGGTTACGTGGCTTTGATCTTGCTCTTGATGATTTTGGTACTGGATTTACTAATATCCACCAGCTGAAAACGCTGCCGTTTACAGAAATTAAAATCGACCGCTCTTTGATCACCTATATCGAGTCAGATCGGTTTTCACAAGTTTTGGTCGATAGTTTGATAGACATAGCCCAAAATGAACAACTCGATATTGTTGCCGAAGGCATTGAGCGTATTGAAGAGCTTCAATACTTAGAAAGGTATAAATTCAGCCTGCTAATGCAGGGCTATTTGATCAGCCGACCAAAAGCCCTCTCTGAATTTGTGCGCTGGATACACTCATGGGAAAGAATGATTAACTCAAACCCTTAACTTTCCAGCGCAGCACGTCTGAGACTACTTTTTATCTTGTCCTTCAGGCTCATTTTCAGTGACAATTAAATGGCTATGATTGTCTATACGTTGTTGCCATTTTTGTTTCGCCGCCGCCTGCATATCGCTAGTTTGCTCACGTTCATCGACGATATCCATGCCCATCAGGGACTCCAACAAGTCTTCCAACGTGACGATACCTTGAATATCTCCATATTCGTCGACCACCAGGGCAATATGAATACGTTTTTCTAACAGGGTTTGAAATAAAGTCGGGGCAGCCAAGGTTTCTGGCACTGTGTACAGTGGCTTCATTAGCTTGCTGATCTTATAATCTTCACCAAGTCGGTGATAAGCCAGCATAATGTCATTTTTGTGCACAAACCCAACAATATCGTCGCTGTTTTGGTCAAAAACCAACACGCGCGAGAAAGACACTGAACCGTGATCTGCAAGATAATCATGCACCGTCATATCTTTATGCACCTTAAATAACACCGTTCTTGGTGTCATTAAGTTTTCTAGCTTTGCATGTCTAAACTGGAGCAAGCTGCGTATGGTTGCTGATTCTTCAGCTTGTAATGCGCCTGCTTGAGAGCCCATTTCCGCCATGGCCTCTATTTCCTGACGAATATAAATAGACTCATCACCTTTTTTACCTATGAGCTTGGTTAACTGATCAGACATCCACACAAATGGCTTCAATAGGCGTACCATCCACACCAAAGCGAAACTCACACTCGGCGTGAGTCCACGCCAATAAGTCGCACCTAACGTTTTTGGAATAATTTCAGACAGCACGAGTACTAACAAGGTCATCACCGCGGAAGCCATACCAACGGCCGCGTCTCCAAATACTACGGCAGCTTGAGCACCAACCCCCGCTGCACCTGCGGTATGAGCAACCGTATTGAGCGTCAATATAGCGGCTAGAGGTTTATCAATATTGTCTTTCAACTTTTGCACACGTGATGCCAAAGTTGGGTTTTGTTGCTTCATCATCCCAACATGGCTAGGCGTGATACTCAGTAGTACCGCCTCCATAACCGAGCATAAAAAAGAAATCGCGATAGCTAAAAACATGTAGCTAATTAACAAAAACAAGGTCTACTCCTCACGTAACAACCGTTCTCTTATATCTTAGCTGTACAGCACTTAATCGCACAGCCCATAGTAATCTTTATGAATATGTTATATTAACGCATATTATTTACCTACAATAGGCGCATACTATGAAATTTAAGTCAGCGGTAACTTTACTATTTTCCGCAATAGCTACGCAACTCAGCGCAGCGCCAATCGATAGCCAGCACATTCAATTTATTGGTCCAATTGGTCAAAACATTCAAACTAAACCGCACCATACCGGCCACCAAACGGCAATTGTGAACACGCTCGTTAGCAAGTTAAGTGAAGACAATAGCTCATTAGAAGTCTTTGGCGAACAGATCAAGTGGCAACCACTGGCTGACGTCAATGCATTAACAATGGGTGGCTTACAGGCACTAAAACTTGAGTTTTCTGCAGCGCGCTTTGTACAAGGTAAACTGAACCTGACTGGTATAGAGAAAGCCCATGTCTTTTTGAATGGCCAACAAATTGAAGGCAAAGATAGCTATTCATTGAACGCCGTCACTGGCGATCACCAACTATTAATTGTCGCTGAGCAAGTCAGTGATTGGAAAAAAGTAGTCGTAGACTATACTCCAAATGCTGAGCATGATGCCCTGGTATTTACCCAAAAAAGCACCAAAGCGTTGTCCGCAAAGCAGCTTTTCGACTCTCCGACTATCAGCGCAATTTCACTATCTCCTGATGCAAACCACTACGTTGCCACCAAGCAGCAATATCAAGACAATAAAGGCAACTCTGCGCTACGTGATACTGTACTTTATAACGAAGACGGTGAAGTCGTATATCGTTTAAATGGCGTTAATGCAAATGGGGTTAGTTGGAGAGAAGATTCTAAAGCTGTGGTCTTTGTTCAAAACAAACAGCTTAAAACGCTCAATATCAAAACGCTTAAAGAAACAGTCATCGCTGAAGATTTAACCGGCGCAAGTGGGTTCAAATTCTTTGATAACAATACTTTGATCTTCTCTTGGACCAAAACAGCTCCAGAAGGCGACAAGATAGTTAAACACTATAAAGGCCTAGAAGATCGCTGGTCTTATGCGCGCAATATCAGCCAAGTATATTTAATGGACATCAGCACAGGTCTAATTCAAGCAGTGACTGAACATGACCTTAGCCATTCTCTTGAAGATTTCGACGCCAAAAATAAGCGTATCCTAGCGACTCGCTCACCACAGCATTACGATGCACCATATCATGGCATAACTGAATTGGTAGAGTTTGATCTAACAAACAATAGCAGTAAAGTTTTGGGCCAGTACGGTACATTCAATGATGCCCGCTATGGTAATGATGGCATCTATGTCACAGCAGGTGCAGAGTTCGGCAACGGAGCTGGTCGTACACTCGCTCAAGGTGTGCTAGCCAACAACTATGACACACAGTTGTTCTGGATGAATACACAAGGCAAAGAAATTAAAGCCCTAAGTAAGCAATTTGATCCTTCGATTGATTCATTCAAAGTATTAAATAACGGTGATCTAGTACTAAGAGTGACTGATGAAGATCGCAAGAAGCTATATTTATTCGATGAGAGTAAAAATAAATTTAAGCCACTTAAAGCTAAATTAGACGTTGTAGAGAGATACAGTGTTGCCGACAAGCGCAGCCCTATTATTATTGCCACTGGAACAACAGCTTCAACGCCACAAAAGCTGGTTCAACTCAATGCAAAGAACAACCGTGTCAGCACACTGTGGGACTCAAAACCTCTAGCATACAAAAATGCAGAAATAGCCGCACTGGAAGAGTTTAACTTTACCAATTCCGCTGGTACTGAAATAAAAGGCCGCGTATATATCCCACACGGCTTAGATAAAAACAAAAAGCACCCTGCACTGATTTACTATTACGGTGGTACATCGCCAGTTTCACGCGGTTTTACAGGCCGTTACCCATTTAACTTTTGGGCAACTAATGGCTACGTTGTCTATGTGTTGCAACCATCAGGCGCAACAGGGTTTGGTCAAGAATTCTCGGCAAAACATGTCAATGATTGGGGCAACCGTGCAGCTGACGATATCATTGAAGGCACTAATGCATTCTTAAGTGCGTACCAGTTTGTCGATAAGGACCGTTTAGGTAATTTAGGCGCATCTTATGGTGGCTTCATGACAATGACATTGGCCACCAAAACAGATATGTTCAGCGCTTCAATTTCACACGCGGGGATCTCTAACCTAACTTCATACTGGGGTCATGGCTGGTGGGGGTACCTATACTCATCTGAGGCATCTAAGCATAGCTACCCGTGGAATAACAGCAAGCTGTACAGTCAGCAAAGTCCTGTGTTCAATGCCGATAAAGTTAAAACCCCTCTGCTATTAGTTCATGGCGATGCTGATGTGAACGTACCAGTCGGAGAAAGCCACATTATGTACACCGCCTTAAAAATGCTCAATCAAGACGTCGAGCTTATTGAATATAAAGGTGCAGATCACCAAATATTTGCCAGAGACCGTCGTTTCCAGTGGTGGGATACTATGCTTGCTTATTTCGATAAGCATCTAAAAGACGAGCCACAATGGTGGCAACACATGTATGGTAAATAAAACCTTGTAGCAGCACTTTAGTGCTGCTATTTTTTTATGTGCAAGTAATAAAAAGCTAGAACTATTTCATGATTTTTAAAAAGTGACCAAATAGCGTACTAATTAATGTCGCTTTTCATTAGAGTTTTTATATAAAAATAGATAACTTAGGGTTCTCAGCCGAGAATTCTCGGTGCTAAGATTAAGATTAATTGTTGAATAAGTTTCGAGACCATGAGCATAAACGTATTATTAGTCGAGGACGATGAGTTACTGGCTAAAAGAGTTGAAAGTCACTTTGCGCAAACGGAGTTTCAAATCACCGTTGATAATACCGGTGCTCGGACCCTAGAGCACGTGCAGGAGCAAGCCCAAACAGGCACTCCTTTTATGATGGCTATCATAGATATTGTATTGCCTGCCACAGATGGGTTGCAGCTAGCTAAGGAACTTAATACATTAACCGATCTCGGTGTGATTATGCTATCAAGTCGCGACTCACAAGCTGACCGCATCGCTGGACTTGCACAAGGTGCAGATGATTACGTCTGTAAACCCGTTGATTTACTAGAGCTTGAGCTGCGTATGCGCGCACTGTACAAACGTTTAGCAGGCGCTCGCAACGAAGATGAATCAGAAGAATTCATCGAGTACGCTGACTTTAAATTGCACCCAGATAACCGCACTTTAATTAACCCAAATGGCGATGAAGCTAGGTTAACTGAAGCAGAGCACAAGGTTTTGATCTGCTTAATTGCCAATGCGGGCAAAGCGACATCACGCGCAAAAATTTCAGAAGATATCGGCCAACCAGATTGGAGCCCTAGCGATCGCACTGTCGATGTATTAATCGGTCGATTACGTAAAAAACTCGGTGATGAAAAAGATCAAAAACGCATTGTCACTGTCCGTGGCAAAGGGTACATGCTTTCTGCTTAACGGATTAGCTGGGAGAGCAAGCGCTCAAACGCGCGGTAACTAAGTGCTTCTTTAATATCTGGCAGCGCTATATTATCGCGTTTACTGAGATCGGCTATCGTTCTTGCGACTTTAACCACTCGATGATAGGAACGCGGCGATAAATGCAGCTTTTCTGTGGCATTCGCTAAATAATCGGCCACGCCTTGAGGCAAGCCGCAATACTTCTCCAGCTCTTTGCTAGATAGCAAGGCATTCTCTTTACCTTGACGATGCATTGCTACTAACCTCGCGTTTTCAACACGAGTACGAATGGAGGCGCTGCTTTCAGACTCAGTACCCGACTGCAATTCAGCAGTACTCAATCTTGGTAATTCAATTTGAAGATCAATTCTGTCCACAAAGGGACCCGACACCTTACTGAGGTAACGTAACACTTGCTCGGGAGTGGAGCGCTTGTCATGGTGGCACCCTGTTGGACTCGGGTTGAGTGCTGCAATAAGTTGAAATCGAGCTGGAAAGTCAACCTGTTGCGCCGCCCGTGAAATATTCACCATACCTGTTTCCATTGGCTCTCTAAGAGAATCTAGCACCTTACGTTCATATTCTGGAAGTTCATCCAAAAAAAGAATGCCATTGTGTGCAAGAGAGATCTCCCCTGGCCTAGGTGTTGAAGAGCCACCCACTAGTGCTACAGCTGAACATGTATGATGTGGGGAGCGAAATGGACGTTGACGCCATTTATGAGGATCGATTTCTTTCCCTATTAGCGAATACACTGCTGCCGTTTCCAATGCTTGTTTCAACTGCATTGGTGGCATAATCGTAGGCATGCGCTGCGCCAGCATAGATTTACCTGTACCAGGAGGACCTAAAAATAACACATTATGTGCCCCTGCGGCGGCTATTTCTAGTACCCTTTTAGCTGCGGTTTGACCTTTCACCTCGCTCATATCCACATGAGCATTCAATTGTGTCTCTTCAGGGCAAGACATTACCTCGTCATAAGGCAGCGCATTTTGCCCGCCTAAATCAGCCCAAACATCCCGCAAGCTCACGACGGACTTACGTACGCCACTGGACACTAAGCTCGCCATCATTTGATTTGGTTTTGGAATGTAACAACAGCGCCCAGCTGCAGCGGCTGCCATTAATGCAGGGATCACCGCTGTTACTTCGCGAACTTCGCCCGTAAGCGCTAACTCCCCATAAAACTCATAGTCGCCTATTTGGCGGTTTTGCACTTGCCCAGATGCCAGTAATATTCCCACGGCAATGGCCAAGTCATAGCGTCCACCTTGTTTCGGTAGATCTGCCGGTGCTAAATTCACCGTAATACGCTGCTCTGGAAATAAAAAATGGCAATGTGCTAAAGCACAGCGAACGCGTTCCTTAGACTCTTTTACCGACGCTTCAGGCAAACCAACAATATTGAATGCCGGTAAACCATTGCTTAAATGCACTTCTACTGTCACAAGCGGCGCATTAACACCAACTTGTGCACGTGTATAAGTTTTTGCTAGTGACATCCTTTGTCCCAGTTTATCTCAATGTAAGGTGTCAATGACCCGCTGAGTTCGATTTAGTTTGACACAACTTTAAGCCGTACAGGATGGTTAGCTAAGTCTTGTACCTAAATACATGCAATACAAGATGCCAACGTATCGCAGCCAAGCGCAACAATAAAATAGATAGCATCGACACGACCATAGTAATTTCAAGTGACACACCGAGGTGTGTTAGCTGCGTATATACTACGCCCCCTAAAATACAGGTGATGGCATATAACTCTCCTTTTAATAACATTGGCATGTCATCCGCCAGTACATCTCGGATCACGCCACCAAAACACCCTGTCAGTACACCCATAATAATCACAGTGGTATCAGGCATATCTAAACTCATTGCTTTTTGCATACCCATAACAGCAAAAAATGCGAGACCAAATGCGTCTGCCAACAATAATCGTTGTTTAGGCACCGTCTTTTGACGATTAAGCCACCAAATACACAGCAGTACAGCACTAAAAATGGCCACAAAATAACTGCTATCATGTAACCAAAACACTGGTGTATCCAAAATTATATCTCGCATGGTACCGCCTCCAATCCCTGTCACCGTGGCCAGCACCACCACGCCAAAACCATCCATATGCTTACGATGTGCCAACAAAGTACCTGAAATTGCGAAGACCATAACACCCAACAAATCAAACCAGTGATACAGTTCTGTCATACATATTATTCATCAATAGAGTAAAATCTAAATGTTAACTGACATCTCTAAATGGCGCCAAATATTATTACTTTGCCTGCAAGTATGATTCATATTTATTTAGCATCCTTGCGTATCGCTCTTATCTTCGCTCTCCATCGCGTCGATCGAATTTAAAATGGGTCACCCATTTACGGACAGTTTGGCCACCCTCCCGTTCCCATACAATTCACCCCAAAACCGGCTCAAGTAAAAATAAAAAATAGGGAAGAGCGATACTCTCAGCAAGCGCGTGTTGCATTTCTTTATATGAAACAAAAGAATATAAAACAGCCTTAGTAGGTGTTAACACTTCCTCGCTTACTGGCGAACAAAGTATCAGGTGGATTGAGAATTTTTCTTGCCACAAAAAGTTAGAATAAATCCAGATAAATAATTAAATTAATAAGTTAAAACAAAAGCGAAGGCGTGTGGCAGTGGAATTAAATTATTAATTTAAAGTTTATTTTAAGTTAAAATCAAAAAGCTTATAAGAGATGGCAGGAAGCTTGTGCTTCCTGCATCGCGCAATCTATTCATCTCCTGAATAAAATAACGCCACGGGTTCTGAGTAATTAGGCACATCATCGTAACTAAATACTGCGTAATACTTGCTTAACTTGGCGTTGCCAAAATTATCCAACGTATACGCATCTTTTCCACCGTATAATTTCACGCCATCAAAGGGAGAGCGAGGCGGATGGAAGCGATTTCGCACCACAAAACACCCAACAAAGTCCTCATCCTCAGGATTTTCCCAAGTCAGCTTAACAACGCCACCCTCAATTTGTGCAGCCAAATTTTGGGGTGCTTTTAATGCATTTTTTCGCCGCTCTATATAGTGTATTTTTAATTGGGCGGGATGCTGATCTTGGCATGCAGCCCAGTTTACCAATGCGTTAGTCGCTTGAGACTCCGAGGTGGCACGAATAATGAAGTAAAAGGGCGTATGTGCCTGATGCAAACGTTCTAAGGCCTGTAGGCTATAACTATCAAAGATAAAGTGGTGTTCAGCGCGTTCACGCAGCTGTTCGTTACTGACTTCGTAGCCTATATATTCTATTTTTTGCCTTTGTTTAACCGCTTGAAAATCCACATCTTGTAATTCCACCAGCTCAATGGTGAAGCGTACATCTTTAGCACTGGCAATGCTGTTGCTACTTCGCAACGTCAAGCAAGCTTGGGTAAAAACTGTTTTCTCCACCGGGAGATCGGCATTAAGCGCAAAAGCCATTTGGCCATACACAATTTCTCCTTGCTCATCAAAGCCTGAGGCCAGCCTATCTGCGACTACCGCGTTTTTGTAGATGGTATTGCACCTAGTTGGACTTAACGACAATTGCTGCTCTGGGACCTGATAAACAAGCTCTAGGTTTGGACGATAATGTAACCCGCTACCAAAAGGCCCATAGCCTATATCAAATTGCATAACCTGAGAATCGTTACCTATTGGTAACGCTTTAGGACCCTGTAAACGCAGTAACAAGCGATTTTGCGCTATCAAAGAATTCAACAACGCGCGCTCTACACCATTGAGCTGCCATTTCATCCAAATCCCTTGTGTCATTTTATCCGACTCAAATGTTTGTCCGAGTGTATGTAAAGGCTTTGCTTCACTCACAGCTTGATAATCATAGATATCGGTCAGACTATCGGGGTCAATGATGGAAACTGACCACTCGCCGTATTTTTCAATTTTTGCGGCGACGCGATTCATAGGATAAAGAGAAAATTCAGCCCGCTCAATGTTGGCGCCACTCGGTAAGCTGCTCAAATCAAATTGCACTAGACCAAGACTCACTCCCCGTTTTTTATCCACACCAATAAACATTGAGTTATAACCAAAGTGCTCTTTATTTTTCGAGGTGAAATTCTCTGAAAGATAACCTACGTACTCTTTTGCTGGAAACAAAGTGCGTGCACTTTGATGTCTCGCCAAATGCGTTTTCAATCTTAGTTCAGGGCTAAAAGGCGACTTGATCTTGGTGACCTTATCCACTGCACGAATATTGTAAAAGTAGCTTTGCCCACTGCGTAGCTGAGAATCACGAAATGACAGCGATTTGGTAATGGCAATTAAGCTCTCTTCACCACAGGGACTTTTGTTACTTTCGCTACGATACAACTCAAAATATATGTCATCTCGATTTTCATATTGCCACTCCAGCTCGACCCCTTCATGATCGACTGCTTTGATAGTAAAATCAGCCACACGTAGCGGTGCCAGAGGCGAATAGTTAATAGCCTCACCAAGTGCATGCAAAATTGCAGGAATGTTCTCTGCCACGCTTTCTGACATATTCTTCATATAGTCAGGTATGTTTCTAGTGCCCACCTCAACAACAGTCGCGATGATCCCTTTGCGATAGTAATACTCTCTACCACTGCCGTGTATTAATTGAGCTGGTGGCTTGCCACGATGAATTCCATACTGCCTGCCGGTCACTTTTTTTATCTCATGATTCATGTTGGCACATAAGATGTTTAAGTCAGCCCCTTCAACCTCAACTTCATGGTTAAACTTATGCGCAGGGAAAAAAACATTGCCTTGAGAGTGGTAGTCTAGCGCGATGCGAATATTCTCATGCTGCTCTACAAAGTCACGGATAGCACAAGTTTCAGGCTCTGAAAAAGCATGAGGACCCCCATATGTGTTTGAACCTGTGTTTTGATTACGCATAAATTTGGCATCAAAATTACGATTAAGATCGACACCAAATGTACCATCTCCATTGTTGCGACGATTCTTACGCCAAAATGAAAAGTGATTGCGAGAATACTCGAACCCATCGGGGTTCAAACAGGGCACCATATACAATGTGTTGCGTGTCAGCGCAGTTTGTAGCTTTGGGTTGAAGCGGTAATTTTCTGTCACATATTGAATAAATTTAAGTGCCAATTCATTGCCGATCCACTCCCTCGCATGAATCGATCCTGTGTACAGTAGGGCTGGTTTATCATCGGCATAGGTCACATCTAAAGAAACTGTTACCAACATGATTGGACGTCCCTCCCATGTTTTGCCAATACTTTGCAGTCGAATTAAATGGGGGTGTTCATTCATTGCACTTTGCAGCGCATCTATCGTATCTTGATAGGAAGCATATTGAATTTTCATAGCACAGATTTACTCATTGGGCGAAATGAGACGACAGTTGCCACTGTCGCCATTTGGTACAATCAATATAAAAACCAGAGAATTTACCCGGCATGGTTTTGCCAATGCTCAACAATTTTTTCGAGCTTTTTTTCCTTGAGGTTTTTAACCACACAGAGTTTTGTCGGATCGGTATTTAGTGCTTCCACAACACCATGAGCACCGAATGTCGTCATGATATCTTCTACCATTTTTTCACCGATACCACGCACTTGGTTCAACAGTGCCCTCACCTGCGCTTCGTCAAACTGCGGCGCTTCATAGTTATTGAGGTCCTCAGTTATTTCGTCGCTGGCAGGGATCGGCTGCATAGCTTTGGCATCTACCGCTTTCGCTCCAAACACAAAGTTATCTTGGAGGTTCCAGACTTCACTTGGCCACTCTTCGCCAAATTTAAACTCAGTATCTAAAATCGGAAAAGCTTGTTCATCAAATGCGCTGAACAACTCGCCACTATCTTGGCTGGGGGCATACTGAGAAAACCCAATATGACGCATAGTACGTAACAAACGAGAATCTATTTTGCCTAACTCTTCCCAGTTGTATAACGGGATATTGGGCTTTCTAAAGTAGCCACTGGAGAGTAACCACATTAAATATTGCCCGATCCAATCACGGATATATGGAAATGCAGCAAATGCGGTCGCACACTCTAAGATCCGCAGCTTACCATCCTTACCGAGTGCTATGTCACATGCCCAATACTCCGCATTTGCAGCCTTGGAGGCGGCAGTCGCCAGTTTTAACACAGACTTGGGTACCGCTTGGTAATCCATGCTGCCACCTTGGCTAGTATTAGTCAGCCACTCTCCTTCTGGCGGACGACGCCAAAACGCGCAAACGGGTTTGTGCCCAATTAACATCACCCGGATATCCGCTTCCATGGGCACAAAATCTTGAATATAAAGCGGATAGTACTTCTTTTCGCTCAGTAGAGCCTGAGCCTCTTGTGCATTGTCGACCTTGTGCACAAAATATCCGCCATAGTTAGAAGGTCCATAAGAGCGCTTGATGATTTTTGGATACTGAGCATTGGCAAGATATTGCTGTGCTCTGTCAGGGATATAAAATATCTCTGTATGAGGTGCCGGTAATTTATATTTGCGGCAAAAGTGAGTCACATTTTCCTTTGATTTATTGGAAAACTGGCTATCCAAGGAGGGCAAGAATCGCACCTCTGGCAGTGCTCTTGCGATCTCTCTAAATGTCTCATACGCGGTTGCGGGAATATTACCGATCAATACATCAATTTTTTTACGCTTCACTTCGGCGATAAAGCGCGCTTTGTCGTTGCCCCAGTGATAAACCACAGTTTCAATTTTGTCTGGCCAACCTTTAAAATTAGACTTGTCGAAAAAGCGCAAGACATAGTCCAGATATAGCAGTCCAATTTTTGGTAGTTGCGTTTTGTTTGTCATGAGATTAGGCCACCTTGGCTGATTGGTATGAAGTTTTGTTGGCAACCGTTTTTTCGATCAAACCAACCATTGCTTGGATCTTTGCTTGATTGAATGTCAGTCCAAGCTGCTCTTGTTCAGGAGTTGCAAACGCAGGAATGGTATTGACCTCCAAAACCACATATTGCTCTTTTTCGCGGTCATAAATCAGATCCACCCCCGCGATTTCAAGCCCTAATGCTTTGGTCGCTTTCAACGCTAGCTCTATCACGTCGTCATTGGCCTCTCGCACGAATACACTGCCACCGCTAGTTACATTGGTTTTCCAATCGTCCTTCGGGGCCTTTCTGCCATAACACCCAACAAACTGCCCATCGACAATGTCGACTCGGTAATCTGTATTGTCATAGTTAATAAAACGTTCGACGTAAAAGTAACGAAGATCTGTACGGGTCAAAAATGGCAAAATCATATCTAACGCCTGTTCACCTTCGATCTTGACAATGCCCACACCGCCCCATCCATCTGTCGGCTTATAAACTAACTTGCCACCAAAATCATGCAGTGCAGCACGTAGGCCATCCATATCATTTTTATGACATAGGCGATAATCTGGTGTGCAGATCCCATGACTATTGAGTAAATGAGACGTACGGAACTTATCTTCCGCTAAAGCGAACGCGCGATAGTTGTTGAGTGTTGGTACGGTTTCATTCAGTGTTTCATAGAGATAAAGCTGATATTGCGTTTGTTGTCCCGCGTTGTAACTCAAAAAGGCATCCAACTGCTCCATTGCAACACCATTGCACTCGATACCACCATCTCGCGCTCTGGCATCACGTAAATTGAGGCCCGTACTCGCTAGGATCCCGCGCTCTGCTAACGCGTGAACCAACTGTTGTTCAATTTCTTTTCCTCCGCCATTTTCGTACATCCAAATCCCGACATGAGGCGCCCGCGATACGGCTGTCATAAAGTATCTCCTTGGTTAAAAATAGGTGCTGAAATAGAGCGATGTTTTACTAGTTAAGACCATCTGTATGACAAATTTTTGATCCTTTTAATGATCTAAAAACTGTTCATAAAAGCTTCACCGAACTGCAACTGAAAAACGCCACGATGAGCCAAACCTTCACAGGGAGAAGATTAGGATGAATCTGGACTATGCAGAACTAGCAGACTTAATACGCTGCAACTCGCACAGTAAAAACAAAGCCGGAGTGGATAGACACGGTGAGCAAATGGTTGCTTTGGCAGAACCTTTAGGGTTTTCACTCACCCGCTATCAACGAGAGCTGATCGGCGATCATTTGCTGTTTCGCTCCGCACGTAACACAGGTAAACGGGTTTTGCTGCTGGGCCATTTAGATACGGTGTTTCCTGACGGGTCATTCACTGAGTTTCATGAGGATGATAACTATGTTTATGGCCCCGGCGTGTGTGACATGAAGGGCGGGAACTGGGTCGCACTCAATGCGCTGCGACAGTTGAAGCAGCAATTTGGTCAGCTGCTGAACATAGATTGGCTGCTAGTCAGTGACGAAGAAATTGGCAGTGATGATAGTCAAGCACTGACAACTAAAATAGCCAAGCAATACGATGCATGTTTTGTATTTGAAGCCGCCGGTAAATCCCATGAGTTGGTCGTCGCGCGAAAAGGGATCGCAACTTATCACATTACTGTCACAGGTAAACCTGCACATGCAGGCAACCACTATCGAGACGGAATCGACGCTAATTTTGCCATGGCAAATATGTTGTTAGAAATGACTTCGCTCACAGATCTCAAAGCGGGTAGCACAGTCAACGTTGGTAAAGTACAAGGTGGGATAGGTGCCAATACCATCTCTGGCAAGGCGACATTACAAGTAGAAGCACGCTTTACTAATCAAGCAGAGCAACAAAGATTGCTAGAAGGCATAGAAAACATTTGTATGGCCATTGAAATTACTGGTGTAGAAGTGGATATACAAGGAGGCTTGCAACGTGGCGTTATGGCGCCAACGTCAGCACAGCAAGCTTTACTTGAGCAAATCAATGAGATCTTAGGTGAGGAACAACCGATTGAGCACCGAGGCGGCGTATCCGATGCCAATACGGCAGCAGCGACTGGTACACCAACTTTGGATGGCTTTGGTCCATATGGTGACGGCGATCATACCCGCAATGAACGCGCACTCAAACGTAGCTTTGAGCTTCGCATCGCACAGATGACGGCGATCCTCTCGCAGTTATGTTATCGTACACAGGCTGCTGAATCTGCCGTATACCAAGCATAACAATCACTTTGGTCAGCGTTGGCACTTAGTACAATAAACTGTGCTGCGCTGCCCTAAACGGATCTCTTGTAAGGTCGTTTCACAGCGTACACACGGCTCACCTTTACGGCCATAAACCAATAACTCCTGAGCAAAGTAACCCGGTTTTCCATCACTTTGTGCAAAATCTTTTAAAGTCGTCCCACCTTGCTCAATAGCTGCGGCTAAGGTGTCTTTAATTATTGGCGTGAGCTTTTGATAACGCGCCAAAGATATTTTGCCAGCTTCACGTTTTGGGTGTATCCCAGCTTTAAACAATGACTCATTGGCGTAGATATTACCGACCCCCACGACTACATGGTTGTCCATGATAAACTGCTTTACTGCAACTTTTTTTCCACGGCTGGCTTGATACAAGTGTTTGGCATCAAATAGATCGGTTAGAGGCTCGGGGCCTAATTTAGCAAATACACTGTGCTGTTGCTGTGGGTTTTGCCATAAAAAAGCACCAAAGCGACGCGGGTCGTTCAAACGCAATGCCAACCCATTGGCAAACACGAGTTCAATATGGTCGTGCTTCTTTAACGGCTCGCTTTGACACACGACCCGTAAATTACCTGACATGCCCAAATGCAAAATTGCAGTCCCTACATCACTTTCCAACAGTAAATATTTGGCCCTACGCTTCACAGCCGTAATTTCAGTGTTTTCCAACAATGAGACTTCTTCTGGCACAGGCCAGCGCAGTCGACCATTATGGACACGAACATGATTAACAACTTGCCCTTTGACATGAGGCTCTATACCCATGCGACTGACTTCAACTTCAGGTAATTCTGGCATAACTATATATCTATCGGTTTAAATAATTGTTTAGCTTGGTCTGCGCTCAGTTCCAACCAATGCTGTTGACGTTGAGCAAACAACAGGTATGTGTCGGATCCGCGATACAACTGGTAACTCAAAGGTAGCTCTTCACCCGCCAACCAAAAAGTTGCTACAGATATCGCTGACTCTGGATTAACCTTTTTCTTTTCAACAGCCTGTAACTCCAAATTTTGCCACATCTGTACAATCTGAACTAAGTCTTGGGCGCTATAAGACGACGAAGTGCCATCCACAAGTTTATTGTCTATGCGCCACGTTGTACCTATACGCTCAATTTTGACACCAGGATACGCCATGGCGAGTACAAAGCTCTGCTCCGGCAAAACCATAACACGTGTTAATTCAGCTTGTTGTGGGTTTAATTTGTGATGTAACCCGTTGAGAAAAAAAATCATGATCAACATGGAAAAAATAACCACATTGTTCCACGCTTTACGGCTCAGTCCCATGTCAGTTCCATCAATACTGATTATTTCATTGCTTAGATCACTGTACTATACCCTGCTGTTGAGCGCAGCTGTACATTTAATTCACCGATCCATAGGATTTCATAATCTCAGCTTAGACTATTTTCTAGGTCCAAAACCTTTCCGACACTGTATTAATGTGGTTAATTTTTGCTAAAATAAGCGACAAAATTTTTTAGGAGTCCGTCAATGGCAATGTATGTAGTGGGTCATAAAATCCCTGATTCTGATTCAATTTGTGGTGCAATTGCACTTTCTTACCTCAAAAACCAAATTGGAGAAGAAGCTATCCCTACACGTTTAGGTGATGTATCACCTGAAACACAGTTTATTCTCGATCGCTTTGGTTTCGAAGCCCCTGAGCTTAAATTAAGCTATGCGGGTGAAGAAGTTTATATCGTTGATCACACAGAAAAAACACAAGCACCAGATGACATTGACGAAGCGACAGTAGTAGGTGTTGTAGATCACCACAAACTAGGTGACCTAACCACTTCAACACCACTTGAGTGTTGGATCCGCCCAGTAGGCTGTAGTAATACCATTATTAAAATGATGTATGACTTTTATGGCGTTGAGATCCCTAAAGGTATCGCAGGCCTGATGTTAGGTGCAATTTTATCTGACACAGTTATCTTCAAATCACCAACCTGTACAACTGCTGATATTAAATGTGTTGAAGTACTTGCAGAGATTGCTGGTATTGAGGACTTCAAAGCATTTGGCATGGAAATGTTCAAAGTCAAATCAGCAGTTGAAGGCACGCCAGCACGTGATCTTGTAATGCGTGACTTTAAAGACTTCAACATGAACGGCAACCTAGTTGGTATTGGTCAGTTAGAAGTGATTGACCTATCGGTATTTGACGATATCAAAGCAGATCTTGAAGCTGATATTGCAAAACTAAAAGAAGAAGGCGGTCGCCACTCTGTATTGCTACTTCTTACTGACATCATGAAAGAAGGCTCACAAATGCTGATCGCATCAAACGATGAAGGCATTATTGAAAAAGCATATGGCCAGGCACCTGAGCAAAGCCGTGTATGGCTTGATGGTGTATTAAGCCGTAAAAAGCAAGTTGTGCCACCGCTACAAGAAGCGTTTGCATAACCTCTTTTTACACTAAAAAAACCGAAGCAACCGCTTCGGTTTTTTTGTTCATTCGCCTTACTGAGCTCGATGTCTTGCTAAAACCACTTCAATTACTGATTCAGGATATTCAAAGAAAAGTTGATGACTTGCATTAATTAAAGGGTAATAAATACCGCCTGTTTTATAAGCGAGCCGTTGGCTCCATGCCACTCCCTCTTGACGCCACTGTATCAAAGCCGATTTTTCATCTTCGTGGGCGAGGTCAATATTATGACTTTCAAAAATCACCACCAATGATACTTACAGGTATGGTGATCGCGCTCTCAAGCATTCTTACCGTATTTAAATCATCGTAATAACTCATTACTCCTTTAATACGTATCACCTGATTACCCACCTTTATGCGCTGCCAAACGGTCAATCACATTTACTCGGCTTTACTGCGCCAGCAAAATCCCCGGGAAAAATTTATTAGTACTAGGGAGGATAACGTATCTCCCACAGCATAGTGGTGGAAATTAAATTATTTACAGCAACAAACAAGGTGACTGGCAACTTTGGTTATTTGATCGCAGTACAAAGCAGTATTCACAATTAACTCACGCAGGTAGATACAGCGGCTTTTACTATCAAGCTAAGTTGTACTATGCCAAACGGCACATCAGTGGCGTGTGGACTTTGAGTGAAGGGCAAGAGCTGCTCGTGCTACCAAATGTAGGAAACATCAATTCGCTCAACTGGCGCATATCAGCCGGGCGCATTTATTTTTATCAGTTTGAGGAAGGCATTTTCAATTTGACTTAGATACCGAGCAAACACAGCGCCTGCTTGCGCAGCCCAATGGTTTTTTGCACCAGTATGCAATCAGTAATAGTCCAAAGACAATTGCCTATGTCGAGTTAAAGCTAACGCCGGGTGATATACATGCGTTGACACTGTAAATCCCGAGCAATTACTAAATTTCAGGCAACAAAAAACCCAGTACGAGACTGGGTTTTTCAATTCTTAAAGCAAAATTACTTGATTTTTGCTTCTTTGAAGATCACGTGCTTACGTACTTTAGGATCGTACTTTTTGATCTCCATTTTTTCAGGCATGTTACGCTTGTTCTTGTCGGTAGTGTAGAAATAACCAGTACCAGCAGTTGAAACTAAACGGATCTTATCACGCATGATTTAGCTCCTTATACTTTTTCGCCGCGAGCACGGATATCTACTAATACCGCGTCGATGCCTTTTTTATCAATAATACGCATACCTTTAGTAGTAGTACGTAGAGTAACGAAACGCTTTTCACTTTCAACCCAGAAACGGTGTGTTTGTAGGTTAGGTAGGAAACGACGCTTAGTTGCGTTGCGCGCGTGTGAACGGTTGTTACCAACAACCGGGCGCTTACCTGTAACTTGACAGACTTTAGACATGTCTATGTATCTCCAATAACTTCGCTCGAGCTTAATTTCCCCTTAGGCCTTACACTGGTGTGCCCCGGGTAAAATCAAAGGGCGCTCTTTATACAGCATCTGCAGGCAGAGATCAAGGATCTGATGATATCCTAGTCAGCTCATGGGTAAAATTTGATAGCGGCCAATTATAATGATCATAGGCCGCTGTGGAAAGTAAAAACTGCATTTAAATTAAACTATTTTATAAAATTTAAGCGAAATAACGGTTTGCAGCCAAAAAATGGTCAATAAAAGCTCATAACAAGCCTCTATCTGCGAAAGATATACAGCGATTTCCTGCCACAAGGACATGATCTAACACTTTGATATCCATAAGTGCCAATGCTTTTCGTAATTTTTCGGTCAAAACTTTATCTGCATGGCTCGGTTCACACACACCCGAAGGATGGTTGTGAGCAAAAATAATTGCAGCTGCATTATGTTTCAATGCCGCTTTTACCACTTCCCTTGGGTAAACAGACGCAGTATTAATCGTGCCACGAAATAACACTTCGTCCTTTATTAGCTGATTTTGGCTATCTAAATATAGAACCATAAATACTTCATGCTCTAGCCCTTTGAGTTGAAAGCTCAAATAGTTATGCACCTGTACAGGGCTTTCAAATTTAAACGCCCGCTCACACCCCTCCTTTAAATAGCGCCGGCATAACTCAAGCACAGCTTGAAAGAGAACATATTTCGCTTCACCCATTCCCTTAAGGGCTAGGAAATCTTCAAGGGACGTATTAAATAAGCTCTGTAATGTTTGTCGCTGTGATAACAAAGAATCTGCCAGCTCAATGGCATTCATGCCTTTGACTCCTGTGCGCAAAAAAATAGCCAATAGCTCTGCATCACTGAGCGTGTCCGGGCCATCAGATAGTAACTTTTCTCTTGGCCTGGTGTGTTTCGGTAATTGTGTCAATTGCATATCCTTTCCCTGATATAACATTCATTGAAGCTGATAACGACTCATTATTTAACACGTAAGAGAATAAAAAAAACGCCCAAAGATTATCCTTTGTTCAGTTAATGACTGACTTTTCATGAGAAGATTCAAAACAGCCCGAAGGCTGTGATATCTTTAACTCAGTTTGAGTTGTGAGAATGTAAAGATGAACTTATCTGGCAAAAAAATAGTATTGGGTATAAGTGGCGGTATTGCAGCGTATAAATGCGCAGAACTTGTAAGGCGTTTAAAAGAGCAACAATGCGAAGTGAAAGTGGTTATGACTGAATCGGCAAAACACTTTATTACGCCACTCACCATGCAAGCTGTTTCAGGTGAACCCGTATCAGATTCACTCCTTGATCCTCAAGCTGAAGCTGCAATGGGGCACATCGAATTTGCCAAATGGGCTGATCTCATTTTAATTGCACCGGCTACATGCAACACTATCGCAAAAATGGCCAATGGAATAGCCGATGACCTATTAACCACATTGGTGCTTGCAACACCCGCCAAGGTCGCTATTGCACCAGCCATGAATCAACAGATGTATGCCCATCCCGCAACTCAACAAAACATTGCCACTTTAGCATCATTTGGAGTTTCAATATGGGGGCCGGGCAGCGGTGAGCAAGCTTGTGGCGATGTTGGCAAGGGAAGAATGTTAGAACCCATGGAGCTCCTAGAACACTGCACAGCACAACTAAGCCCTGTTCCTCAGGTACTCGATGGTAAAGTCTTTACTGTTACCGCAGGCCCGACAAGAGAAGCACTTGACCCAGTGCGCTATATCACCAATCACAGCTCAGGGAAAATGGGCTATGCCCTTGCTCAAGCTGCGTGTGCCTTGGGGGCACGCGTAAATTTAATCTCAGGTCCAGTCAATATACCTGCACCTCAAGGCGTAGACGTCACCTATGTCAACAGTGCAGTAGAGATGCGTGATGCAGCCATAACGCTTGCTGCAAAATCAGATGTCTTTATTGGCTGTGCTGCTGTTGCCGATTATCGCGCCGCGGATATCTCTGAGCAAAAAATTAAAAAACAAGGTGACGAAATGACCATTGCCTTAGTTAAAAACCCCGACATCATTGCTGAGGTTGCCGCACTCACACAAAATAGACCATATACCGTTGGGTTTGCAGCAGAAACCCAAGATGTCAAAAAGTATGCATTGGGCAAGCTGAAAAACAAGCACCTTAATATGATCTGTGCCAATGATGTTTCACAAGAAGGACTTGGATTTAACTCAGATAACAATGCTTTAACGTTATTTTGGGAAAATGATCAACAATCTTTGCCTGCATCCAACAAAAAAGAGTTAGCACTCACTGTCGTTAAAGCAATTGCTGGTAAACTTGGTTTACCTAGTGTTAAAAGGCTGGAAAGAAGCTGAATAAAACATTAACATAGGTCTTTACTAAGTATGGACCTAATAAAAATACACCATACAGACCAGAATAACGATAATTATTAAAGGAAAGTTCATGCCAGCGACTAAACGCAGTAATCGCAAAGAGCAAATTCTTCAATCTCTTGCGCAAATGCTTGAAACTAGCCCAGGTCAACGGATCACAACTGCTAAGCTCGCAGCTGAAGTCGGCGTCTCTGAAGCTGCTCTCTATCGCCACTTCCCAAGCAAAGCTAGAATGTTTGAGGGGCTGATTGAATTTATTGAAGACACACTACTTTCGCGTATCAATATTATTTTAGAAAACGAAAAGGATACACAAAGCCGTATCTATAATATCCTCCACTTGCTATTAACCTTTTCAGAGAAAAACCCAGGGATCACACGGATCTTGACTGGGGATGCACTACAAGGAGAGCAAGAGCGTCTGAGAGAGCGCGTGCAAAGCTTGTTTGAAAAGCTTGAAACGCAATTCAAGCAAGTATTAAGAGAAAGAAAGTTGCGAGAAGGCAAAGCGTTCAACAGCGATGAAGCTGCACTGGCCAATTTATTTTTAGCTCATGTAGAAGGCAAAATGAATCAGTTTGTACGCAGCGACTTTAAAGCGAAGCCGACTGCGACATTCAATAATCATTGGCAAGAATTACAACGCATCTGGTTGTAACAAGAAGCGGTACAAAACCGCTTCCAACGACTTTTCACTTCCACACAACGCACCATGATTTTGTTTGACCGCTAAAAGTGTTACAAAGATACAAATAATTAATCAAACAGACAGAATTATGAAGTTTACTTACTCGCTCATTGCAGCCGCTTTATTGTCTGGCCAAGCTGTGGCCAATAAAGCCCCACTCGAATTTTCCGATGTCTTTGACTTTAAATATGCGAAGACGACTCAGCTTGCTGAAGACGGCAAGTTCCTTGCCCTCAGTGCGAAACCATACCGCGGTAACACACAAGGACAAGTCTATAACTTAGAAACCAATAAGCTTATTGCAACGGTAGAACGCGGTACAAAGGCACATCTAAATAAGTCATCTACATGGGCCGCATTTACACAAGTCCCAACCTTGCTAGAGTCGGAAACGGCCAGTAAAAAAGAAAAAAAATCTCTAAAAAATAATTTGGTACTGGTAAACACACAATCAGCAAAGCAATACGTGTTTAACCAAGTGAAGGACTATCAATTAAGTGATGATGGACGCTGGCTTGCTTATCGTGAGGACAGTAAAGCTGCGCAAAAAGATAAAGACGTCGAGGCAGATACGCCTAAAATCAATGCAGATAAAAAAGATAAACCACTCACGTTGGTTGTTGTTGATCTGACGTCTCAACAAACTCAGCGCTTCGAAAACGTCATCAACTACGGACTAAGCCCCGCAGAATACGGGGTATTGTTTAGCCAACATGACAGTACTGGCGCCAAGAACCAAGTTCAATATCTAGATTTAAACAACAAGACAACGAGTCCATTATTTAGCGAACCAGGTGTCACGGTCAGTGCCATTGCATGGCATCCTTACTCCAGTATTGTGGCCTTTAATTTAGGCAACTACGTCAATGAAGATAAACGCCGCCGCAGCTATGATGTGACCCTTTGGGATGCAACAACAGACAAGCTGAGCAAGATAGAAAACCCAAGTGGGTGGTATAGTTCAAAAACGGCTAAACTAAAGTGGTCTGAACAAGGCGAACGACTCTATTTCGATAACCGTCCACTGCTCAATGACAAAGTCGAAAAGCTAAAATATGACGACTCAACTTCGCTACGTGACTTCAATACTATTCGCCAGCAATCAGGCATCAATATTTGGCATAACAACGATCCCGAAATCAAAACTCGAGAGCAAAATACTTGGAAAAAAACCAATCGAGAACGTCAGTATCAAGCGGTTTACCACATTGAATCACAAAAAGTGGTGCAGCTTGCTGACGAAACCGTTCGCGATATCACACTCAATACTGAAGCTGACTACTTACTAGGTAAAAATGACCAGCCTTATTTAGAAAAAATCATGTATGACGGGTTTTATGCTGATTACTATGCAGTCAAAGTAAGCACCGGTGCAAAAGGGTATATCGTTAAGGACTCACCAAACAAGCCCAGCCTTTCTCCTTCTGGCAGACATGCAGCTTACTTTCTAAATGACCAAATTTGGTTAAAAGATTTACACCAACAAAAAGAGCATGCGGTCAGCAAAGCTGTACGAACAGCAATTTTTGCCGATGACCAACATGATTATCCGGAGCCTAACCCAGGCTACGGCTTTGCTGGATGGCAAAAAGATGGCAGTACCCTATATGCATACAGTAAATATGATATTTGGGCTTTTGACAGCGTCACAGGCCAAGCCAAAAGGCTCACATCGGGTAAAGAGAGTAATACCCGTTACAGAGTGGTCAAACTCGATAAGAAGCAAGTGGGTTTTGCTGCGGATGAAACGCTCTTTTTGTCTGCTCACAATTTACAAAATAAACAAACCCATATTGCAAAGCTTAACCTACAAACTGGTGCGCTCGAGACCGTCTTAGAAGGAGCTGCGCGTTTTGATTTAGTGAAAAAAGCAAAACACGCAGATAAAGTCATCTTCACGCAGCAAAGCTACCACCAGTTCCCTGACTACTGGCAGTCAAACAGTGATTTTAATACACCAAAACAAGTCACCAATCTAAACCCACAAGTTAAAAACTTTGCCTGGGGACAAAAACCAGAGTTAATTCAATACAAAGGCTTTAACGGCGAACAAATGCAAGGCGTGCTCATAAAACCGGCTGATTATCAGCCAGGTCAAAAGCTCCCTGTCGTCATCTATTTTTACCGCTATATGAGCCAGCGCATGTACGACTTCCCGAAGATGGAGCTAAACCATAGACCAAACTTCCCAATGTTTACTTCGAATGGCTACGCAGTATTTTTACCAGATATCCGCTTTGAGATTGGTAAGCCAGGTCCATCATCAACGCAAACCCTTATCAACGCAGCACAAAAGCTCATTGACTTAGGGATAGCTGATAAACATAAGATTGGCCTACAAGGTCACTCTTGGGCTGGATACCAAAGTGCATTTGCCGTCACTCAAACAGACATGTTTAAGGCTGTTGTGTCAGGTGCTCCTGTGTCAAATATGACTTCAGCGTATAGCGGTATTCGTCTCAAATCCGGGTTGGCACGTCAATTCCAGTATGAAACAGGACAAAGCCGCATTGGTAAACCTTTAACCGAAGCGCCTGAGCTGTACATTGAAAACTCTCCAGTCTTTTTTGCCGATAAAGTAAATACACCTATTTTACTAATGTTTGGCGATAAAGATGGCGCTGTACCTTGGCAAGAAGGGATCCAGTACTATCTGGCACTGCGCCGCCATAACAAAGACGCTATTTTCTTGCAGTACGAAGGCGAACCACATCATTTAAAGCAGTTCCCAAATCAAGTGGACTTCTCAGTCCGTATGATGGAGTACTTTGATCATTACCTGCGTGGCATGCCTGCACCGCAGTGGATCACATCAGGTAAACCACATCGTCCTGAAGAATAAGTTCAATTTCGCAATTTAAGTCGTAAAAAAAGCCGCATCACGCGGCTTTTTTTAATGATGAGTTGGTTTGCTCTTATTTGGTTTGCGTTTGTTTTTACCGACTCTCGGCTTGGTGTTTGCCTGATTAAACTGACTAAAGCCAGTGTGCTTAGTAAGCGCTTTATTGCCTCGCTTGTGTCCCGGTTTAGACGACTTACCCCGGCTGTTTTCATCAGGCACCAAACACTCTGGGCCGCGACCAATTAAATGTGCTTTGCCCATACTCTTCAGTGCTTCGCGAATTTGTGGCCACCCAGCAGGATCATGATAACGCAGAATAGCCTTGTGTAAGCGGCGTTGCCTTGCTCCTTTTGGAACTGCTACCTCTTCATGATTATTTTTGATATTTCGCAGCGAATTCATCTCGGTATGGTAAATGGTCGTAGCATTGGCCATCGGAGAAGGGTAAAAGTTTTGCACCTGATCCAGCTTAAAGTCATGCGCTTTTAACCACAGCGCCATATTCACCATATCTTCGTCCGTTGTCCCTGGGTGTGCTGAGATGAAATAAGGGATCAGATATTGCTTTTTACCGGCTTCTTTAGAGTACTTATCAAACAGCTCTTTGAACTTGTCGTAAGTGCCCATACCCGGCTTCATCATTTTAGAAAGCGGGCCACTCTCAGTATGCTCAGGAGCAATTTTTAAGTATCCACCCACATGGTGAGACACCAGCTCCTTTACATAACGGGGATCTTCAATAGCCAGATCGTAACGAACACCTGACGCGATGAGAATCTTTTTGACTCCTTCGACATCACGGGCTTTGCGATAAAGCTCTATTGTTGGCGTATGGTCAGTATCCATATGCTTGCAAATATCAGGGTACACACAAGATAAACGACGGCATGTACTCTCGGCTTTTTTACTTTTACAGCGTAATTTATACATATTCGCCGTTGGCCCGCCGAGATCTGAAATCACACCTGTAAAGCCCGGAACCTTGTCGCGTATTTGCTCAATTTCTTCGATAATTGACTCTTCTGAACGACTTTGAATGATGCGCCCTTCATGCTCTGTGATTGAGCAAAAACTACACCCACCAAAACAACCACGCATAATGTTAACCGATGTCTTGATCATATCGTATGCTGGGATCTTGTCATCTCCATATGCCGGATGAGGAATACGCTGATATGGCAAACCAAAGACATGATCCATCTCTTCCGTTTCTAGCGGAAAAGCGGGCGGATTAACCCACACAGAGCGATCTCCGTGACGTTGGAACAAGGCCCTTGCGCATCCCGGGTTCGTTTCTTGGTGCAAGATCCTAGATGCATGAGCATAGAGAGGTTTATTGACACTCACCTGTTCAAAAGCAGGCAATTTTACGTACACTTTTTCCCAAGGTTTAAGCCTTGGCGGCTGCACTGTAATGGGCTTGGCCATATCACTCTGAAGGTCAACACCAGCTTTGGCAAATTCAGATTTACTACAGCCCATATCATCCGCACCATAGGGATTCGGAATAGGATCAATTTTGCCAACTTTATCAATTGCAGTTGAATCACTACCACGCCAGCCTGCTATCGGCGTCTTACGAATAACCGCTGTGCCGCGCACATCCTGAATCGTGTCCATTGACTCGCCATTGGCTATGCGATGCGCTACTTCGACCAGCGGGCGCTCTGCATTTCCATAGATTAGAATATCCGCTTTGGCGTCGAAAATAACACTACGGCGTACCTTTTCCTGCCAGTAATCATAATGTGCAATACGACGTAAACTCGCTTCAATACCTCCGATCACAACTGGCACATCTTTATACGCTTCTCGACAGCGCTGGCTATATACTACAACAGCGCGGTCTGGCCGTTTGCCACCGATATTACCCGGCGTGTATGCATCATCGTGACGAATACGCTTTTCCGCAGTATAACGATTGATCATTGAATCCATATTGCCAGCCGTCACACCAAAAAATAAATTTGGTTTACCCAATGACTCAAACGCAGTTTTATCTGACCAGTCAGGTTGTGCAATAATTCCAACACGAAACCCCTGTGCTTCCAACACCCGGCCAATCACAGCCATGCCAAAACTAGGATGGTCAACATAGGCATCGCCTGTAACAATAATAATGTCACAGCTATCCCATCCTAATGCATCCATTTCAGCACGGCACGTAGGTAAGAATGGCGCAGGACCAAAACATTCTGCCCAGTATTTGGGATATGAAAAAAGCGAACGCTCAGCTTGAAGCCCTGAGGGCTTTGATGTATTCATAGAGTGACGGCTCATAAAATTTGCAAGGCATCTATTATACCTCAGCGACACTCCATACCGTACTATATCTGGCGTGAATATAAGCTAAGAACACTAAACCTTTGTAATTATTAATCTAAAATTTAGCCATAAATGAGAATAGAATAACGAAAAGAGGCTTATTTGCCATTTCTAGCTATACAACACTAAATAGCACTCATCCACGCTCAGTGTTGTTAGTAGCACCCAAAAACTCTAACAGTTCATTTTTAGGCATCGGTTTTGCTAATAAAAATCCTTGAACCTCATCACAGCCAAGCTTTTTAAGCACCTGCGCCTGCTCTTGTGTTTCCACACCTTCTGCAATTGTTTTTAAGCCTAAATGACGCCCCAATGAAATCACCAACTCAGCAATTGCACCACTATCAGAATCAGGGATGTCTTTTACAAAAGCTCGGTCGATTTTTAATCTCGCTAACGGCAACTGCTGTAAATAACTCAAAGAAGAAAAGCCTGTACCGAAGTCATCAATTGCCACTTCGACACCAAATGACTTCAATTCGCCCAGCGTTTCTATCACTGTCTTGATTTCATCCATTACCACACTTTCAGTTACTTCAAGCTCGATTTTCTCCGGCGCTACCTGATGGCTGAGAATGGTATTTTTAACTTGTTCAGCATAATTATTGACTTTGAACTGGGGCACAGACACATTCACCGCGACACTGATATCTATATTTTGAGCACTTAATTGCTGCTGTAATTTACAAGCTTGCTCTAACACCCACTGGCCAATTTCAACGATTAGACCCGAGTCTTCAGCTAGTGGTACAAAAATTCCCGGAGAGATATAGTCGCCATTGCCCGAAGGCCAACGTAAAAGCGCTTCGCAGCCAATGACTTTATTGGTTTCTAAACTAAATTGTGGCTGGTACCAAACTTCTAATTTATGCAACTCAAAATCTTGTCTCAATTGGCGAATTAAACCCAAACGCCAAGCCATTTTTTCTTCTAAGTCTGGGGTATACCAATCTAAGATTTTGTTCGCTTGTTTAGCCTGATTCAATGCAATATAAGCCAATTTGAGTGTCTCAAGACCTAAGTGGTGAAAATCGGCCTGTCGACATACACCAACATGAAAATGCATCGTTAAAACGTGCTCACCTACCTGATAGGGCACTGTTAATATATCGATGAAACTTTGTTCATCAAACGTTTGTGCCGGCAACAACAAGCCAAAGACATCAGCACCAATTCTTGAGAGTAATTTACTTTGAGGAAATTCAATGCACAGTCGCTCTTTAACCGCCAACAGCAGTAAATTGCCAACTTCTTGACCAAGCCCATTGTTAATATCGGAAAACTGAGCAATATCTAATAGTACGAAAACTAGCTCATCGCTGCCGTTAGGCCTGTAGTGCTGAGCAATTAAGTCCACAAAATTGGCACGATTTGGCAAACGAGTCAGAGTGTCTTTGTAGGCAACATCGCGTAATTCATTAATGAGTTTGATATTATCAACGCCCACGCCCACATTAGTTAAGAAAATTTCGGCAAATTGAAGCTGCGAGGCACTCGGTGCATGGTCAACCTCTAAAAATATGGCTGCTTTGCGACTCTTACCTTTGAGTAAAAAAGTAATGTCATGCCCAGTGTGTTGATGGACTTCTCTATCGAAGCAATTTTGAACCTGCATAATTACTCGTCCATTGTCGAGTTGCTCTAGGCCCTCTCCAATGAATTCGTCGTATTGCTCTGTACCACCAAAAATAATCACGCGAGATCCACTGCTGATACCCGCAACCAAGCCACTTTCTTGAGCGCCAATTATTTTGGCCAACTGCAACACCACAGCCTTACCAAAAGACACCATATCGGTGTGCCCTAAAATGGCTTGAGATGCGTCAAGGATATTAGTCAGTGCAACACTTTGCTGCTCTAACTCACAAATTTGCTGATAGGATCTGATTGCGGTCATCAACGAAGTCACCAACTTACCACGTGTAAGTTCGGTTTTCATTTTGTAATCATTGATGTCGTACTCACGGATAACTTTTTCTTCAGGTGCATACCCCGGTTGCCCTGTACGCAAAATAATGCGCACAGCATGATTGCCAATTTCTTCGCGAACTTGCTTTACAACGTTTAACCCAGCATCATCACTTTCCATGACCACATCGAGTAAAAGGACGCACACCTCTGACCTGCGCCGTAGTGATTCCACGGCTTCTTTACCTGAGTATGCGTGATGGAACCGTAAAGTTCTCCCCCAAAACTCGACACCAGATAAGGCGAGCTTAGTCACAGAGTGTATTTCTGGGTCGTCATCAACAACCAATACATCCCAGTACCCCGTTACATTCTCTTGAGTATCATGGGAAACCTCTTGATCTGCAAACAAAAAATCTTCTTGCTCAGACGCCATCATCCACCTTATGCTTAATCACATCAATTCTGCAAGAGCAGCTTTCTCTATGGTTCATCTTATAAAATATGATAGGTTTTTACTATCGTGATCTACATTCGTTAACACCTAAGTAATATTATAGACGATGTTCAAATACTTGCGCTTTGTTGAGGTGCAAATAAAACGCAGAGGGAGGCATGGTGCAATTAATTCAAACAGCTTTAAAAGTGATTATATTTAGCTTACTTATAAGCTTAATCGTTGTAAATATGCTGCCTACTACCTACCGAATTACTGTCTCTGCTCCCTTGCCTAGTGAGCACGCGAACGCAGCGCCGTTTATGCTCTCGACAAAAAATTGGGTGCAAGCTTTCAGTGTTTTACAGTCTAGTAAAATTCACCTGCTATCGACACAAAATGCAGAAAAAGTAGGCGGGTTTGTCGCATTCAATCACTCAGGAGGCCGAGTTGATGCAACATTGGTTGAAAGACAAAACAACGAACTTCAATATCACCTACGTTTTCATGAAGAACACCAAGCCAAAATGCGCATCCTCCTGCAACAAGAAACTAAAGACATCACAATCACTATTCAAGGCGAAGTACTTTCTCCTGTCATTGGTGGCTTAAATGCTTTACTCACTAAGCATTATTTAGAAAAAATAGTACAAACGGCAGTCAATGAAATGAATTCACAGCTTAAATTACAACAAGTGGGGCATGAAGAATGACAATTAAAAGCGCCCAAGCACGTTCTAGCTTAGCTTTGCTGATAGAAGAGAAGCTCGGCTATGCAATGATTAAACAAGCTAAGCCCATGCAATCTAGTGGACGCTATTCGACGCCAAATACGGCTCAGCAAACTAGCTTTTTTGTACAAAGCCAGCATAGCCCCCTAAAACGCGCTTTAAAAAGACAGCAACTGCAAAAAATTCAGCGTCAACAAAATATTGAGGCGGTAATGGGCATGTCGCTCTCTCTGTGTCCCGATGTCACCAGTCGCGGACGACCCGACCCCGATTGGTTAGAGCACTTTATTTCTCTTGCCGAAGACATTGCTAATCATACAATGCAAAAATTATGGGCCAAGATTTTAGTTGGTGAGTCCATAGCCCCTGGCACTTTTTCAATAAAGAGCTTACAAACACTCAAATTGATGACTCAACGAGAAGCTGAAGCATTGCAAAAATGCGCATCTCTTTGTGGTTATTTAGAAAAAGAAGACAGTTACTTGATTATCCTCGGATACTACAAAAAGCCTTCAATTTTAGACTTATTGAGAAAAGGAAGCACAGAAACAATCAATCTAGCGCAAGCGGGATTAAGCTTCCCACATATCCTTACTCTGATGGATATTAATTTGATGTATCGACAGGAAATTGAATCCACGAGCCTTCAAAAAGGCCAATCCCTCACGCTCATCTATCAAAACAAAAAAATAAACTTTGAGGCCAAAAGCAACGATCTCGTACTCAGCTACTATAAATTGACACAAACAGGAGATGAGTTGAAAAAACTCATCAATACACCGGTCAACAAAACGTATCGACAGTTACTTAGTAAAACACTGGAAGAAGAGTTCACGCTCACCTTCGAATAGTTTTGAAAATAAAAAGCCCTGTGACAACGTTTGGCTATCACAGGGCTTGAACATGCTACTTTGCTCGGCTTTTAGAAGTGAACCTGTAAACCAGCAAATGGACCTGACGCATCAATGTCAGAATCAAAGTCGTCGATGTCATCTAACTCTAAAACAAGTGAACGATATCCAGCTCTTACAGCAACATCAACAGCTAGGTTATCAATAAACTCCCAAGCGACGCCAATTTGATAGTCCTGGATTTTACTGTCGTCTATCGCTAATAAGCTACCCTCTGCAAAAACACTCAGGCCAGTTAATGGCAAGCCAACCTCAGCTCTCAAATAACCAAGAGGAACAAAGCCTGAAAAGTCGACTGTTTCAGTCACAGTCGTACCGTTCACATCACCCGTTACAGTAACATCAGCATCGAACTGTTTGGCATTAATACCAAAATCAAAAGAAACTAAGTCATTGTCAAACAACTCATAGTAAAAAATGTAATCGATGTGATTTAAATCTGCGACTGTGTTTGCCTTTGTGCCGACAGTGAAGTTGCTGTCGCCAAATTCAAACGTATCTGTCAACGTTGTACTACCCACCAGCTCAAGCTCAGTGTATTTCAACTTAACATTAGGCACCAATGGTACAGGGTGCTCTAAAGCAGCATAAAAGCTCGAAAACGTCTCATCTTCAAAATCGAATGACTGAAGATTGCCTTTTTCAGCAAAGCTACCTTCGGGGTCATTTTGCCACCCTTCTGCTCCTAAATATAAACCTAATAAAGTATCAGCATGTGCTGCAGGTGTAAGGCAAGCCAAAGACAACGCTGCCGCTAAACAATACTTTTTCATTTTTTTATCCTTGCGCTAAAAGTTCACTGAGTTCTATAAGAGCTGCATTTGCTCTAGAAATATAATTTGCCATCACCAAAGAGTGATTGGCCACAAATCCAAAACCGCTGCCATTTAAAATTACCGGGCTCCAAACAGTTTCCTGTGTGGCTTCAAGCTCCCTGATAATCTGTTGCAAGCTCACTTTGGCATTTTTCTTTTCTAACACATCAGAAAAGTCATGCTCTACTGCTTTTAAAAAGTGTATTAATGCCCAGGTCGCACCGCGTGACTCGTAGAAAACATCGTCTATTTTCCACCATGACGTTTTTACCATAGACTGTTGGGCACCTGCTGTCGCTTGCACAGCCGTTGACTCACCAGCCAAATCGGTATTGATTCTTTCTTGTCCGACACTCGCACTAAGTCGTTGACTTAAACTACCAAGACGTTTTTCGGCTTCTTTGAGCCACCCTCTTAAATTGTCAGCCCGGGCATAAAACTGGCTATCTACCTGCGCTTGATTTGAAATTTGCGTTTGGTATTCATGTAAATAATTAATACCAGCTTGATACTCACTCTCCGCACTGGGCAATATCCAGGCCGTAGAACTAATATTAAATTTCGGTTGCGCTTTTTTTAAACTCGGGTGTTCCGTCGATTGTGATTGCGAGCGACTGAAATCTTTTCGCATTGACAGCGCCAAATCTCTAGACATCTCTAAAACACCAAACTCCCAAGCGGGCATATTATCCATTAATACGCTTGGAGGTAGTACATCATTAGATAGGTACCCACCCGGTTTGTCTAACAGTGTCTGCATCACTTCAACCAATGTATTACTAGTAACATATCCCGTCACTAAGGTTGCCCCTTGAGCATCAGCACGTAGCTTGGCGCGCTCTACAACATCAAATTGATCAGGTTCAAAGCTCCAATATACTGCCAACACATAACCTAAAATCAGCACACCTGACAACGCGGCAAATACCTTGCCCTTGTATTCTTTCATCCTAACTCCTAATGATGATGATGGTGTGACTCACTTGAAAATGCATCCTTTAACGAAACAACTTTAATTTCATTTTCAACTTTCTCACCATCAGAAAAATATAGTGTGAGTTTGCGGGTTTCGCCTACTTTTAACTTAACTTTTGGATCAAACCCCATTAAATGATGCCCTCCTGGCTTAAACTCAATGCGCTGCTTCGCTGGTACTAAAAGTGCTTTAACAGGCTGCATTTTCATCATTCCATTACTGTGAATATGCTCGTGAATTTCGACGCGCCCCAGGCCTTCTATTTTTGCACTGACAATCGTGATCGGCTTGTCTGAGTTATTGAATACCGTCATGTAACCCGCAGTTGACTTTGCAGCCGGTAGAAAAGCTCGAATTTTTGCTTGTGATACCTGAAGGTTTGCTGAATCTTGTGTTGCATGATGGTGGTGTTCATGCCCATCATGTTGATGATTGTGAGCGACCCCTAAGCAAGAAAACGACAAAAGTGATACAAATGCAAAAGCTTTGCGCATAGCTGGATTCCTTAATTCTGATTAAAACAGTATTAGACGCCTTGATTATACAGCGCTTGAATACTGAATTCACAGTAAATTATATTCGTATTCTCCTTAATCAATCAGTGTTCAGCACTTTTTTCAAACACTAGCCAAGCTAATGTAACCAATAAGAAAAGTGGAATTGCAATCATGGCGGAGTTAAATAAAAACGCCAATACTAGCCCAATGAGCACAACTAACCCAACACCCAGTATTCCTACACTGAGTAACGCCACAATCGCAAATCCCACTATCATTAACAGCAAAAAGCCAAATAGCTCAATTCCAACCCACCCAAGCCCTTGAAATAGCTCTGATAACCCTAGAGTTGTCAAAGGAATGGATAGCCATGAAAATAGCAGTAAAATCAGCAAGGAACTTATAACAATTGCCATAAACTTCATCACACCCCCTACTTCTTGTTTGACATACATAACCACCCAATGCCATATCCTATGATGCATGGCCAAGTAAATTTGAGTGCCAGTAGTACAACCAGTAACCTGACCAGCCATACAGGTAAATCGAAGTGCTTTCCTAACTGAACACAAACACCAGCGATTTTCTTTTGTGCAGCTTGATGCTTTAAATCTCTAACTCTGTCTGAATACATAATATTGGCTCCTTAATTTGACAAAGTTTTATTTGTCGATGTAGAGGCAGCCTTATTTTTCAGCGCCTGCAACATAGAAGAAACTTGCTCTTGTTTCAGCAGGTTGTTGAACTCAAATTTTACTTTCTTTGTCTGCCCATCTTCGAATTGCACTCCTTTTGACACATTGTCCTCTGTTTTTAGTAATCTGTTTTCCCAATTCGTTATGTGAGACGCCAAGTCTCGTACCACGGGGCTGTGCAAAGCCTGCTTTAACTTCAGTCTTGCTGACAGACACTCTTCTCGAATTGATCGATTCATTTTTACTTGAGAAGACTCAGTGCGTGAATGCAATACAGCGTATTCATTTTCAAGCTCGCTGAGGGAATTTGATAGCTGCTGTGCATACTGCTGCACTTGCTGTACTTTATTTTCGCATGCTAGCTTTTCACGCAAAGCCGCTTTAGCTAGATCTTCCCGCCCCTTCTCTAACGCAAATTGCGCTTTTTCATACCAGTCATTTATTGCTTTTTCATAACTTGCGATTTGCCGGCGAACAACCGATTCTTCGACTTTTAACTGTGCAATAAGGGATTGAATTCTCGACACGCTCGTCTTCACGTGTGATCCCGAACTAGCACAGAGCGCTGATTTCCCCAATAAAGTGTTTATTTCTGTTTTGATTAAATCTTCTATGCGGTCGATTAAAGCCATAACATGTTCCTTAGTAACATATAGTGACTTTAACACTCCAATCTTTATGCCAATGATAAAATCATTTAATTATCAGATAATTAGTATAAAAAGCAGAGGGGAGAAAAAATGTGGATTATTAAATTGTAGTTGAAAAGGCCAAAAAGTAGTCTTTTTGGCCACAGCCATTTATTTGTGCTCAGGAACGAACGTCAGCGCTTTTTCCATAACTCTGATATCCGCTTCTTTTTTATGTCCATTTTCAGATAGGTGACGTCTAAAGCCGCGTGCACCAGGCTGATTCTGGAAAATACCTAGCATATGCCTTGCGATATGCCAGAAATTTGCACCACGAGTCATTTCCTGCTCGAAATAGTCATACATGCTGCGGACAACTTCATGTCTTGTTTGAGTAAATGGTGCATCCCCATAAAGCTTTTCATCTATTTGAGATAGCAAAAATGGATTGCTATAGGCCTCTCTTCCTATCATCACTCCATCTATATGATCTAAGTGATGCAAACACTCATCCAGTGTTTTTACACCTCCGTTGATACTCACATGTAGGTGTGGATAGTCCTGCTTGAGTTGATAGACACGCGGATAATCCAGTGGTGGGATCTCCCTGTTTTCTTTTGGACTCAAGCCTTGAAGCCACGCTTTTCGCGCATGGATAATAAAATCGTCACACCCAACCTGATGAGATGCCTCAATCAAATTGGTTAAAAACTCATAAGAGTCATGCTCATCAATTCCGATACGAGTTTTAACTGTCACGGGTATCGACACTTCCGCCTTCATCGCTGCAACACATTCAGCAACCAAATTTGGCTCAGCCATCAAACATGCACCAAAACGTCCATTTTGCACTCTATCAGATGGGCAACCAACAT
The DNA here is from genome assembly GCF_022347805.1 of Pseudoalteromonas sp. Of7M-16. Taxonomy (NCBI): domain Bacteria; kingdom Pseudomonadati; phylum Pseudomonadota; class Gammaproteobacteria; order Alteromonadales; family Pseudoalteromonadaceae; genus Pseudoalteromonas; species Pseudoalteromonas sp. Of7M-16. Next base: position 353,836 of record NZ_JAKRFY010000003.1, read on the forward strand.
TCAGATTCACTTCGTTATATCCATACTCTTGAGCACGCCTAGCACACTCAGCCAAAGCTTTTGGATCGGATCCGCCAAGTTGCAACGCTACTGGCATTTCATGATCACCAAATGCCAGATAATCACCTTTACCAAAAATAATTGCACCCGTTGTGATCATTTCTGTATATAACACCGCATGCTTACTTAGCTTACGGTGAAAAGTGCGACAATGCCTATCTGTCCAATCTAGCATAGGTGCAACGGAGAAGCGTCTAAACGCTGAATCACTGGTATTGACTGGGCTAACGCCTGATTTATCAGTACTTTTCATAATGACAATTTTACCTGATTTACGCTTGTTTGAGCCTATTTTTCGACATAGAGTGCCCCCACCGGTCCCCCCAAATAGTAGGACGGGAACCCTTTAAGGAGAGCTTCGAATGGCATTTAACGCAATAGAAAAACGCAAGACTACAAGCGGTGAAACTCGATACAAATGTCGAGTTAGAGTAAAGTTTAATGGCAAGATTATACACAATGAAAGTAAAACATTCAGTAAAAAGCCATCAATCAGAAAAAAGGAAAGTATAGGATCTGTAGCTGCAGCATAAGTCCCTGACACACTGTATATTTGTAGGGTGTGCACAAGCAAAACAGAGATAGTGCTAATTTTCGATCTCGAAATAAAAATCAACGTACAGGTCTTGGAAGTTCACCACCAAAGTCAGTACCACCTTTCTCCATGCTGACTTCGCTTAGCAGTTAAAACATGGGCCCTTAAGTTTTAATCTCCAAATAAGTAAAACCCTTATTAAAACCAACATAAAAAGAAAAATAAAATGAAAACCCCATCATTTAAAATAAAAAGTCCCCTTCCCAGCTAAACAACTCATAATAAAAAGTCAATGAATCAGACCACATAAAACACCTTGAGTTTAAGTAAAAAAAACCTACACCCCCCTAATTTAATGAGTTTGAAAAAGGAGTAAATGGTGTAATAGATTGCAGCAGCCTTTATAAGGTGGTGACTAAATCAGAGAATAGATAAATATAAAAAACATGTATGCCAATGCATTGAGAGGTCACCTATTACCTAAATCAAAATGCTTTTTATCTAGGAACAACTTAGTTGGATAGCTTATTAATATAATAAACGCACTGATATTACATATGAAAAAAGATGCAGCAACAAATGAATTTAATAAACTATAGCTAATATCTAAGTATCCACGTACTACCAGCTGAATAAAATACAAGGATAGTTCAATAAACATTAGATAGGATACTGTCCTTGCAATATTCGAAAACCCACACTGCCTGATAGCATGAAGTAAAAATAAAGAAACAAAGAAAAAGGTTAAATTAACCATACCTAAAAAGTAAAATAATCGACGCAGTGCAATCTTTTCCATAGGTAAAGTTATTATGTGGTCGGAAAGTATATTGCCGATGATAAAAAACACCACAGTGCAAAGTGCGGTAAGGAAACAAGAGTGGAGTGTATGATCGGCTTTAGTTCTTAAACTACTTTTACCACCAAAAAAAAGGCTGAACTTTCTCTCCCAGAAAATGACCATTAAAAAGAGAACAACCAATAAAAACAATGCTCTAAATACCCAATCAACATAGGCAAGAATTTCATTCATATTAGCCTGTACCCTTCTTTAAAGTGTTATCATCCTTGCTGTAAAAGCATCATCCTTGCTGTAAATGCATCATCCTCGCCATTTGCTGAGGCGGCGCCTTACTAACTGAAGTTCCACCAGCAATTACTTTAACGTCTTTTGACGATAGCTGCTTCAATTCTTTCTTTTGAAGTTTCATTTGCTGATTTCCTTTAATGAATATTTTCATTTAAAGGAATGTAACAACCCTATTTTTTTAAGTCAAACAAAAGGCTTCTGCTTGTTTTTTCATCAGAAGCCTTTGAAATTCATATTACCTGCGCACTTCACTAATCAATTAAGAAGTATCATTCATCATCAGGATTGTTAATCTTTAAACACCAATGTACTCAACTACGCTTGGTATCCTTCTGGATTATTATTTTGCCAATGCCACGAATCTTTCATCATACTGTCGATGCCCCTTTCAGCCTTCCAGTTAAGTTCTTGCAAGGCTTTTTCTGGTGCGGCATAACAAGCAGATATATCCCCAGAACGACGTGGTTTTATGTCAAAGGGAATGGCTCTGTTTGATGCTGACTCAAACGCTTTTACCATATCCAATACAGAGTATCCATTGCCTGTGCCTAAATTGTATATATGCACACCATTAAATTGTTCGAGTCGATCTAGGGATTTTAAGTGACCCAAAGCCAGATCAACTACATGAATATAATCACGTACGCCTGTGCCATCATGGGTATCATAATCATCACCAAACACCCCTAAGCGCTCCAACTTCCCTACCGCAACCTGTGTGATATACGGCAACAAGTTATTTGGAATACCATTGGGATCTTCGCCAATCAAACCAGACTCATGGGCACCAACTGGATTAAAATAGCGCAATATCGCGAAAGCCCAACGTTCATCAGATTTTGCAAGATCCTGTAACATCATTTCAACCATTAGCTTAGAGCTACCATATGGATTTGTCGTGCCGCCAACAGGAAAGTCTTCACGGATCGGTAAACTATGCGGATCACCATAAACAGTGGCAGACGAGCTAAATACCAATTTAAATACATTCGCATCACGCATGGCATCCAGCAGCGTCAAGGTGCCTTGTACATTCGTTTGGTAATACTCAATAGGTTGTTGAACAGACTCACCAACAGCCTTTAGACCGGCAAAATGAATTACTTGATCAATAGTATGTTTTGCAAATACGGAGTCTAAAAAAACACGATCTAAAATACTTCCTTTGTAGAAAGTAACATCTTTGCCTGTAATCCTTTTAACTCTATCCAATGCAAGGGCTGAAGAATTAGCTAGGTTATCAACCACAACCACTTCATCACCTTTATTGAGTAACTCAACAACCGTATGCGAACCAATATACCCCGCACCACCTGTTACTAAAACTATCATGTTGACCCTATAAAATAATAAAAAATAATATGCGCTACAGCTCTACTGTAAACGACTAAATATCAAGATTATCGATCGCAGACAAAAGCCAAAGTTTCTTCATGGAAGCTTAGTCGGGTAATATTTGCTTTGCAATAACCTTCAAAATTACGCCATAACTTTACCGATTTTGGCGCATCTATGTTCCTTGTAAATACTTTATTATCAATAGCATATGCAAGTGTATCGCTATCGAGCCAAGTATAGTCTTTTACGCTACTTGGTAGTTGAAAATGTTTCTTTACCGAACCTAACTGGTTTGAATATGTAGCGAACCACTGCTCACCGTGTTCTACAAATGTAAAGCTATACACATCTCTTTTTGCATTAAAAGCAAGGCTACGGCCAATGTTTTTTGCAATAACTTTAGGTAGGTGCCCAGACAAATCAGTGAATTGTAATGTGTGAGGCTCTCCCAAAATAAACATAATTAAATCATCATCATTGCCCCATGCATGGTAGCCTACAGGCTCAATGTGCTCAAAAATACGCTGGGGTTTTTGTGACGCTTCTTCAGGGTAAAACCACAATCTTTGCTTACCAGTCGGCTCAACCACAATCGCAGACACGCCATCTTTATGCGGATAAATGGTTGGTGAGTATTCCGATTCAGGCGTATTAGTTAAATTGGTATGAGAGTTATCAGCAAACCGATACAAAAATAGATCAGTCTGAGAGCGCTCTGCGCTGGTGATCTCTTTTGTATAATAGACACCCTCTGCACTTACCAATGGCTGGTTATGATAGGCATCATCGCTTGTCAGTGGTTTAACGGTAATTCCATTGTCGTGGCTTTTTGCTAACCAAATTTGGCTCTTCGGCATAGCTGCATGAGCTTGTGACATTAGGCTGCACGCAAAGAGTGCGCCAAGCATGACTTTAAACATTATGCGTCCTTTTTTATTTTTGATCTTACCGAGTAGCCAATCAAAAACCAATAATTTATCACGTTCTCCTCAATTTTTTACACACACTCAACATCGTATACTCGCAAAGCGCTTGCGAAATTCTCGTCTTTCAGTAACATCAATTCAGATGTTCCAGCGGTGATGGCTACAATGCAGTTGTGCTTCACATAGCTTTAATCAAGCGCAATATCAGCGCAACAGCGAGCGGCTAAACAGGTGAACAGCTCAACCAACCGCCGCTATTAGACTCCGTTTTTATTGAGGTTACCATGTCACAACAACACCCAATTATCGCCATTACAGGAAGTTCAGGCGCCGGGACGACTACGACTACCAACGCCATAAAACATATATTTCGTAGTCTTGATGCCAAAGCCACGCTTGTTGAAGGAGATAGCTTCCACCGCTACACTCGTCCAGAAATGGACAAACTTAAACGAGAGGCCTTACAAGAAGGTAAGCATTTGAGCTACTTCGGGCAACAGGCAAATGATTTCGAGGCATTGGAGGAGCTATTTGCAAGTTACGGAAAGACAGGTAATGGTAGAATACGTAAGTATTTACACACATTCGACGATGCCGTCCCCTATAACCAACTTCCAGGTACATTTACGCCGTATCAAGATTTAGAAAAAAACACCGATGTGCTGTTTTATGAAGGCCTACATGGCGGCGTGGTCACTGAAGAACACAATGTTGCCAAACATGTAGACCTGTTGATTGGCATGGTGCCTATAATCAACCTTGAATGGATCCAAAAACTCATCCGCGACACCCACGAACGAGGTCATTCACGAGAAGCCGTTATGACCTCCATCGTGCGCAGTATGGATGATTATATAAACCATATAACACCGCAGTTTTCACGTACACATATTAATTTTCAGCGCGTTCCAACTGTCGATACGTCGAACCCTTTCAGCGCAAAAGACATTCCGTCTTTAGATGAAAGCTTTGTAGTGATCCGTTTTCGTGGCATTGACGATGTCAACTTCCCCTATTATTTACAAATGATAGAAGGCAGCTTTATGTCTCGCGTCAATACATTGGTTGTGCCTGGCGGTAAAATGGGCTTGGCAATGGAGCTGGTCTTAACCCCGCTCATAAAAGATCTTCTCATTAAAAAACGTGCCTATGAAAACTTAGCGCCCACGGAGCTAAATATTTAAATTTGCCTTATTTCACTTTCCCTCAGTAAACTAACGACTCAAATTTGAGGGATGTGAAATTTATTATGCTCAAAATACTTGTAGGTTCAAAAAACCCAGTAAAAATTAACGCCGCAAAAACAATTTTTCAGCAGTACTTTCCGGAGCTGGAAATCCACTGTGAGGGCTGCCATGCACCAAGTGGCGTGCCCGATCAACCTCTGGGTGAATTAGATACACGTCTTGGTGCTCAAAATAGAGTCGAATACCTCAAAGCACATTTTGATGCGGACTTTTACTGCGCGATGGAAGGCGGTGCCGCCAAGTTTGACTACGGTGCGGCGACATTTGCCTTTGTGGTGATCGCCAATGATCAGCACTCCAGTGTTAGTAGAAGCTGTAATCTCCCACTGCCAGAGAAAATATATAATGCGCTTGAGCAAGGTGAAGAGCTTGGCCATGTCATGGACCGAGTTTTTAACACGACCAATATCAAACAAAAAGGCGGGGCGATTGGCTTACTAACAAATAATCTAGCCACCAGAGAGAGTTCATACACACAGGCACTCACCTTGGCAATGGCTCCTTTTATTCACTCAGAGTTATATATTTGATGAAGTATTCTCATATCATCTTTGACGCCGATGAAACCCTGTTTCATTTTGACGCTTTTCTCGGCTTACAAACCATGTTCAAACAACATAATGTGGTGTTTAGTCAGCAAGACTACAATGAATATCAGACACTCAATGCGCCCTTGTGGATTCAGTATCAGGAAGGGAAAATTGATGCGCAAACGCTTCAAATTACTCGCTTTGATACCTGGGCTACAAAGCTGGCTGTCTCACCTGAACTGTTAAATCTTGGCTTTTTAAATGCCATGGCAGACATATGTAAGCCCTTACCTGGCGCGCACTCTTTATTATCGGCGCTCAATCCAACAACTTCTTTGAATATCATCACCAATGGATTTAGCGCGCTGCAAGAAAAGCGTTTAAACAATACCGGATTTAAGCATTTTTTTGATCATGTCGTTATTTCTGAGCAAGTTGGCGTAGCTAAACCCGATCCGCAAGTATTTGAACACACCTTAGAGCTGTTAGGTAACCCTAATAAGGCAAATGTTTTGATGGTAGGAGATACACCAAAAAGTGACATATTGGGCGCCAATAGATTTGGCATAGACAGCTGCTGGTTACAACATGAAGGTCAAACTTGTCCCGATGATATTAAACCAACTTATCGGGTGGGCGATTTGGCAGAGTTAGAGACTTTACTAGTTAAGTAAAGTCTCTAACAGTAACTTATAAATTGCGCTGACGCAGCACTTCAAACAAGCAAACGCCTGTAGCAACCGACACGTTCAAACTAGATACAGTGCCGACCATTGGGATTTTCACCAATAAGTCGCAGTGCTCTCTTGTTAAGCGACGCATACCATCGCCCTCTGCTCCCATAACTATCGCAACAGGGCCCTTTAGATCAGATGTGAAAATCTCATTATCTGTCTCTCCTGCTGTACCAACAACCCAAACACCTGCGTCTTTAATATCACGTAATGTACGCGCTAGGTTTGTTACTTGAATAAGTGGCACCGTTTCCGCTGCACCACACGCCACTTTGCGTGCTGTGCCATTCAGCTTGGCAGACTTATCTTTTGGCACGATAACCGCGTGCACGCCTGCCGCATCAGCACTACGCAAGCATGCTCCTAAGTTATGAGGATCTGTGACACCGTCTAGCACCAAGAAAAAGGGTGCTGCATTCGCATCAATGATCCCTTGTAAATCGTTTTCATTCAATGTGCGCGGGGCTTTGACGTTGGCAATAATGCCTTGATGCTGTTCGCCTTTTGCTTTGTTATCTAGGGCTTTACGCTGCATAAACTGCACTGAAATACCAAACTTACGCGCTTCATTGACCACCGCACTCAAGCGCTTGTCATCACGACCTTTCAATGCGTAAATTTCTAAAAAGCGTTCAGGTTCTTTGGCTAAAATGGCTTCAATGGAGTGAAAGCCAAAAATTAATTCATTACTCAAAACTATGCTCCGGCACTATTTTTTTGTCTCTTGCGGGCATTTTTACCCGGTCTTTTCGCCTTAGTGGCTTTTTTTCCTGTACTTTTTTTAGCGGCTTTTTTACTTCCTGATGCACCCGCTTTTTTGCTCTTCTTCAACACCCCTTTCGGCGTGGTTTTTTTACGTTTTTTAGCCTGTTTGCTGCCTTTATCTGGCGAGTCGTCTTGCTTATCCGATTTTCCTTTTGGAATTTTACCCGCTTTCAACTGAGCGCGAACACTACTTTTTGCAGCTGGTTCTGCATCAGAGCTGGATTTTTTGCGACGCCTTGCATAACGATCAGGCTCGGCTTCATCCGCCAATACCAAATTAATGCGTCGCTCATCTAGGCTCACAGATGCTACGACGACACTCAATTTGTCGCCTAAACGGTATACCGTTTTACTATGCTCTCCGACTAAGCAGTGCTTTGCACCATCAAAATGGAAATACTCGTGACCCAAATTGCTAACGTGGATCATGCCATCAATTTGCAACTCATCAAGGCGAACAAACAAGCCAAAATTGGTTACTGATGAAATCACACCTGAGAACTCACTGCCGACATGGTCTTGCATAAATTCGCACTTCAACCAGTCAGCCACTTCTCGCGTTGCATCATCAGCACGGCGCTCGGTCATCGAACACTGCTCACCAAGTTGATCGGCTTCATCCGCATCGTACACATACGCGCCAGACACTTTTTGCCCTTGTTCAGCTAAGATCCCTTTGATTGCTCTGTGCACAACCAGATCAGGATAACGCCTGATAGGTGAAGTAAAGTGAGCATACGCTTTAAGCGCCAGGCCATAATGACCAATATTATCTGGTTGATATACCGCTTGCTTCATAGAGCGCAGTAACATGGTTTGGATAAGCTCAGTCTCTGGACGTTGACCTAGCGATGCTAGCGCCTCAGTCAGTTCAAGCGGTGTAGGCTCATGGCCAATTGGACTCTCTATCCCCAGATCATTTAAGAACTGCCTAAAGTGGCTAAGCTTTTCAGGATCTGGCTCATCATGGACACGGTATAAGCTACTTGCTTCGTGTTTTTCAAGTAACCTTGCCGCCGACACATTTGCCAAAATCATACACTCTTCGATGAGTTTATGCGCATCGTTACGTACAACAGGTACTATCGATTCAATTTTACGATAAGCATTGAATACAAAACGAGTTTCCAGTGTCTCAAATTCAATGGCACCACGTGTTTGACGCGCCGATTTAAGCGCCATATACATGTTGTGAAGCTCTGTCAGATGAGGCGTTACATCAGCATATTCTGCTCGTAGCTTTTCATCACCTTGTAAAATTGCATGTACTTTTGTATATGTCAGTCGTGCATGGGAGTTCATCACAGCTTCGTAAAAACGATAGCCTGACAGTCGTCCTGCTTCTGAAACCGTCATCTCCGCGACCATGCAAAGTCTATCGACTTTTGGGTTCAATGAACACAACCCGTTGGATAGCACTTTGGGTAACATAGGTACAACTTGCTCGGGGAAGTACACCGAGTTACCACGCTCAATAGCTTCTTTATCTAGCGGACTATTTTTTTCTACATAATGGGATACATCAGCAATGGCAACCCAAAGTCGCCAACCACCCGAACGTTTACGTTCACAGTGAACCGCATCGTCAAAATCTCGCGCATCTTCACCATCAATGGTTAATAGCGGTAGATTGCGAAGGTCAATACGGCCTTGTTTGTCTTTTTCTGCAACGTGTTCGCCGTGTTTGCTCACTTGATCTTCAACCGCTTGCGGCCAAATATGCGGTATATCGTGATTGCGCAGCGCAACTTCAATTTCCATACCCGGTGCCATATGGTCGCCAATCACATCAGTGACCTTGCCAACCGCATTCATTTGCTTCGTTGGCCGCTGGGTTATTTCTACCTGCACCATTTGATTGTGTCGCGCACCTTTTTCACTGCCAGGCAAAATAATAATATCTTGAGTAAGACGAGGGTCTTCCGGTACAACTACCGCCATGCCATGCTCAACAAAATATCGACCTATAATGGGTGCACGTTCAGATTCTAAAACTCGTACAATACGTGCTTCGACTTTACCGCCCGAGCCACGGCTTGCAGCTTTAGCTAACACCCAGTCTCCATGCAACACACGATCCATCTGGTGTTTGGTGATAAACCAGTCTTTTTTCTCTCCCTCAACTTCCAAAAAACCAAATCCATCACGGTGACCAATTACCTTGCCTTTGACTAAACCGTCATCGCAAGGGATCACGTAGCATTTGAATTTATTGAAGTGGAGTTGACCATCACGCTCCATCGCCCGAAGTCGCCTTTTAAACGCAATCTGACGCTCTTCTTCAAACACATTGAGTGCTTGGCAGAGCTGACTGAAGCTGGTTTTTTTGCTACTGGCTTTAATTTTTTCCAGTATAAACTCACGACTTGGAACTGGATTATCGTATTTTTCTTGTTCTCGAGAGAGATAGGGATCCTGCTTTGGCATGCAAACACTGTGTAAAGGAGTTATAGCTATATTCTAACGCAAAACACACTAATGGCCTAACCAAAGAGCACCGACTCATCATAATTTAATAGTAAGAGGTGAGCCCCAATAATTTAACTTTAAGCTTATTGGGGCTCTGGGAGAAAATGTAAATACTTAAAACTTACCAACTAGGTTGATAAACCACCCTTTTGAGTCGTAGTCTAAGTCCGTTAAATCATCAGAGAAGTCAGTAAAATTATAACCAACACCGATTTTCATGTGTTCTCCGACATGTCGGTGCAACGCAAATAAGGCTCCTGAGCGGCTATCTTCAGCCAGATCAACACTCAAAGAGCGCCACTCAAGCGTTGCATCCCATTGATGCATCAAATGATAGTCAGCACGCAATACGCTAAGTGTCGCCGCTGAGTCAAACCACTGCCCGGTGTCACGGCCCATTCTCAGCTCACCTTGCCGCTGCGCCAATTTAGTACCAATGCGCCAGCGCGGTGTCAGCTGGTAATTCACATCCAGTGCCCAAACTCGACTGCGCTGTTGAGGTGTATTATCAAGACCTATACCGCTTAGCTGTGATGCCGGAGCCAAGTCTTCTAAATAAGTAAAGCTGGCCACTCCAGACCAAGGGCTCGCAGATATTGGGCGATAAGCGACGCCAAACTGTGCTTCAGTAAAATCACTGTTGAGTGCACCAGCTGGTTCACTCTCAGCACGAGAGCTATCACTTTGTGCCCAATCGACTCGAAATTGCGCTCGCCAATCTTCGCTGAGTTTGGCATGGATGTTCTGCCTAGCTAGCCAAGATGTTCTGGTTTCTGTGCTGTTACTGTCTTCACGATACTCTAGCGCACTACGCCACTGCCAAGAATCTGTTTGGTAGCCCAAGGAAAACGTGGTGACATCCCGATCGATCATATCATTACTGCTCTCAAGTTCGCCTTGCTCAAAGCCAAGCCCAACTTGCCAGCCAACTAAAAAGTCGTGTTCGATGCCATACGCATGAGTTAATCCAGTTTGCCGACTATCTTGTTGCCAGATCTGCTCAGCATATACACTGGTTGAAGTATTAAATCTATGTCTGGAGCCAGTTACCCAGTTCTTTTGCCTTCCAGTTGAGAATAAATCCCCGCCATCAGGGTCTACGCGGTATTCAACATACGCATTGCTGCCCGCTTGGTATTGCCAATCAACCCCGAGTTTGCCCGCTTCACCGAGATTGCCATGCGATAGCTCTGAATTGACAGCCAGCGTGTCTGTCAACAGCACCTCTGTGCCGATACCAACTCGGTTGTTTGCTAGTCGACTTTGCTCTCTTACGAGTGTACCTTGAAGATAAACATAAGGCTGCCACATTTCACTGCCGTCGTAATTGAGCTGCACGATTGCATCAATGCGCTCGCCATCATCAAGTTGGGGCGTTTGAAGCTCCTCATTTTGCTCTGCAAGGCTTTCTTTATTGTCTTGACGTACAGCGCTACTAATTTGCCAATCGTCGTTCAATTGATAAACATACCCTAATTCAGCAGCCTGCCTCCGTTGTTGACTATCTGCTTTTTGTTCATCCACTTTGAGCTGAATGGCATGATCGTCTTCGATTTGCCATTGCCAAAATGTGCCAATTGAATGGCTATCGACTTGGCTTATTTGGCCCGTAGAGCTAAACCCAGCCTCAAGTTGTTGCCAATAAAATTGGCCATGCCCTTGCTCATCCAACCCAATATCAGAAAATTCAAATGCTGCTTCAATTCTTTTTCCCGTTGCTGATTGGCCCATTTCACTCGATTGTTGCTGCTCAAAATCAATACCACCGGTAAACGAATTAAGTGTATTGCCAATACCCTCCGTTTGCGCAGCTTCAATTTTGATATAAGCCGTATCACTAGGCCGGTAAGTAGCATCCACAGCAATGAGTTGATCATCAAACAAATCTTGTTCTTGATGGTTGAGCGTAGTACCAACTTGTATTGTATCAGTTAGCCAATGGCTCAAACGAGCACCATAGGTCAAGTTATCTAAGCCATTGAGCCCCGGCGTGTACTCATATTGCGCTACCAAATAGACAGGGTTGCTGTCCAAGCTTGCGGTGCGCACGAGTAAATCATCCTGCTGGAACGAAGACAGGGGTCGATTCAATAACACACGACCTTGTAATGCATCAATATCGTAATCTTGGCCTGCAATAAGCCCTCGCCTAACTAACACTAAACCGGTAATTTTATCACGGACCTCAACCGCGATTTGCTCAGAGCCTTGAACAATATCTTGATTCTGCAGGTAGTAAAGAGAGCCACCTGTTGAACGATGAGACTCATAAGCACCTAGCGTTTCAGCCTCAGCACCATATACATGAACCTGGGATTGGTTATCGCCCGCTGTGGTAAGATCATCCGTTATATATTGCAACTGTAAACCATACAAGCCACGTTCAACACGCGCCAGCTCGGTATCATTGAACGAGGTATTAAAATTCCCCCATAACACATGAGACTGAGATTTCTCGACTTTTAAATACACTTTGCCATTGCTTGGTGCATCATCAATTACAGTCGAGTCATCGCCATACTCTGTGGGGTGTTGCTCTTCTTCAAGACGACGGAATAAACTTTTTGGGTCTTTTTCATGGAGTCCAGACAATAATTTGTTCAGCCCCTGCTCTTGCGTGTCTATCCGCGCAGTCACCTTGTACTCATCACGCCATTTACCTGTGATATAGCCACTTAAACGTCCTTCAGCAAAAACATTTCCATCTTGGTTGTGATCAGCACTAAGTAACTCAACTGGCCCATTATGGCTGTTTTGCCCAATCGTCAGATCGGCCAATGCCACATAAAACCAGTCGCTTTTTGGCAACTCGAGATCACGATGAATTAATCGCCCTTCTCCTTCGGCATTTAATACCGCAACTTCTGCTCGGTGAATACCGCTGCGCACGATTTCTTGGTGAACAAATTTGCGCTCACGGTTGACCGCAACCACCCTTCCAAGAAAGTAAACGCGGTGATGGTCAGGGACCTGCTCACCATATAAGGTCAATGCGCCACCTGCAATTTTGATATTTTGTTTGGCAAGCATTGACTTGCCATAGCCAGCCATTAAATACCCTTCGAGCTTGTCGTCATCGACAGCATAGCGTGGTTTAAAGTCAGCTTGCGCAAGACTGGTTTCATCAAAGCGACCTTGCTTATTGTACACTTTTAAGCGGTAATTAAGACTCATACCCAGCATATTGCTAGGTAGCCGCCAGCGACCTTCCAAAGCGTCATCAAGTGCTACTTTTGCCAGCACTTTATCACTGTGTGGTGCAAGGATCTGCACTTCTGCGTAGTCAAAAAAGCTCTGATAATTACTGTATCCTTTTAGGTGTAGCATCAAGGTATTACCAGATTTTGTCAGTGCATGTTGTATATTCAATTTGGGTAATATATTGAGCGGATCGTATTTAAGCTGTAGCTCGAAACGCTCTAAATTGATATCCGCACAACGCTGAGCGTCTGCATTGTTGGCAACATCTTCATCCATAAAAGCTTGGCCATCTAACGTGATACTTAATGGCCCTTTGTTTGCCGTAACATCACCACATAATTTTTGACGCTGCGGCGGTGCTATCACTTGTGTATCTTTTACCGTGCGTGTTTCAGTGTAAACAGCAATCACTTCAACTCGGCGGTTTCTCGCCATACCAGCTAACGTCGCATTGCTTGCTACCGGCTCGCGATTGGAACGACCTTCCGTTGTTGTTGAAGAAGGCTCAAGATTGAGCTGCTGACGGAAATAATCCGCCACAATATTAGCTCTGTGCTCAGATAAACCCTGGTTAGTTTTATAAATCTTACGCGCATTGGCACTGAGACCTTGCGAGTCAGCATGGCCTATAAAGTGCAATTTAATATCTTGCTTGCCTTGCAAAAAGCCAATGATGCGATCCATTTCAAGCTTGGTAGTACCCGTTAAATAGTGCTTACCAGAAACAAAGCGAATTGCAGAGTCTTTTACGAATTGAGCTGACTTGTCATCTTTAACCGTTCGCTCTATTTCGACTGTTTTGGCTTTGGGTTCATCCAATCCGCTAAACACAAAGTGCTTTTGCACTATCACCCGTTCAGTATTACCTGCCGCAGACGTCACTTTGCTGTCATTAACAGCGTCGATAAAGGCATAGCTCATTGATGGTACAGAGGTATAAGCCGCTGCACACAATAGCGATATTTTGCTCAGTAAGAATCGATTAGTCATCGCTTCCTCCTAGCTGTTGGTGGGCTGGTAAAGCAGGAATAAAAAATGGGATCATTTCCGTTTCAATAGTGATTGGAAGCTCACGCTCTGCCACTTGTGTTTCGATCCATTCAAGTAGCAATTGAGATTTACGCTGTGCTTCTGTGGTTTGCTCTAATTCAGATTGTTGATATGCAATACGAATAACTGTCGGTGTTTTATCTAGTGCATTCAGTAGCTGCGTTAGACGAGACAGATACTCAGGCATGATTGCCTCACCGTCAAATAACTCAGCTGTGATTTCGATGCGCGCTACTTTATGGATACTCGCGGCAAAGTCAAGTTGGTGTGATTTACCGCGTGTTAAGCGCACCACTCGTGGATTTTCACTGATGACACGATATCCCGAAGGTAAGCTACGCTCATCCAGTTTCACAATAAAGTTGCCACCTCGAACAGCATGTGGAATATCCGCACACGCTAAATGATAGCGACCATGTTGATCCGTCGTGATCCAAAGACCTTGCGCCGTTGCTAAACGAATTGCTGGTAATCCAGACTCTCCGGCTTCTTGAATTCCATTTCGATTATGATCATCAAATACTTTACCCATCAGATCGCTACAATCGAAAATGGGATCTGGAACAACTCTAACGGTCGCTTCACCAATATTTGAAATTCGGTTGCCAGTACCCGTTTGGTACAGACCGCCTATAAACTCGACCCAAGCCTGATTGATATATTTACCTTCGCTGACACCAGTACCCACCACAACGATCAGTTCGATCATCACTGACTGTTCTGGTTGTAGAGATTTACCAGCCCAGCGCAATTGCCTGCCGCGCTGTTCAGGCTCTATAGCTAGGCCATCCACTTTAGCACTGCCCGCAACATATTTAAGGCCGGCAGGAAGCTGATCAATAAATGCCAGTGGTGACAGCTCCATATCTGATTGGTTGGTCACTTTAATGCGATATGGCACCAGTTCGCCAATCACAACATCTTGCTTGAGCGCCTGTTTACTGACATGCACCAGATCTTCGCCAAATGCATCGAGTGGAATATGGTTGTTTACCACATTGCCCGACGGTAACTTAGGCTCAATGTAGAAGCTCTGATAGTACTGAGTAGTATGCATATCTTGCAGCGCTTGATCTGAATGATTCGCACACTGAGTGGCAATATGCTCGGGCGCATCCAAAGTTGGTACAGTTTCTTCAACAAAAATCGTAATTGGTAACTCTCGAGCACCAACTCTGAGTGTGTTCGTACACACAGGTAGACGCTTCGATCCGCCACTTTGATAACCATTTGGCTCAGTTACATGGAGCTCATACACGCCAGCAGGGGCTTGTGCAAAGAGTAAGAATTGATAGTACCCATCATCGCTGGTAGTTTGCTCTACATTGGCTGAGCCACCAACTAAATGCAGATCAGGCTCAAAACCACTCGGGCCAGTGATCTTAATTTTCGCACCCTTGATTGGTTTTCTCAGCTCTGAATCGTAAATCACGCCTGATGGATCCACTGGCAATGATTGATTTTCAACTTGCTCACCAGCGCTAACACGCAGATTTAAAATAGTTCCTTTTTCAGTGCTGGCATCTGGATCATCAGAAACAGGAAGGCCGTAAATTACGCCACCTTGTGGATGCCTAAAACGTACTTCATAAGTACCTACTGGTAAGCCATTAAAGGTGTACTTACCGTTACCATCGGATTCCACAATCGCCAGAGGTTCAGCATCTAAAGGATTTCCTTCACCAGTCATTGGATCTGGTAATAGCTCTACGATCCAACCACCTTGCCCGTTGCTATCATCTTCCTCTCGGTTATGGTTTTTATCCAACCAAACCATGCCTGAGATACTGGCAGGATCCATCAATTGCTCACCAAAATTGTATGAGTGTGCTTTGGTTACATGCCGCTCAATATGGATAGCAGATATCTGATCATCACCCAATACTCCGCCAATGTTACCAACACTATCTAGACCATCTTGTGTATTTTCAGGCTGGTATTCTGTAACAGTGAATCCATCAACACCACTTAGCGGCAGATCTTCAAACTCATAACGTCCATAGGCATCTGTGAAAATATCACGACTCACAGGCTGGCCATCAAGATCAGCTCCTGAAATAGTAAGCTTTACATCGCGTAGACCCATCTCATATGTGTCTTGAACACCATCATCATTGAGATCTACATATACACGACCAGCTAAATCACTGCCACGTTCAGCAAAGTTGTACCCCGTAGCATGCTGATCAAGTGCAATCAATATACCTGTGAATTGATCCTCACCGATCTCGCCACCTGCATTGCCTAATTGCTCTTTACCATCAAGCCAAGCACTCGGCTGTTTTTGGGTAATTTGATAAGTACCTGGGTATAAGTAATCAAAGGTGTATACGCCCTGCTCATTCGAGGAAACACTTCGTTCGACTGCGACACCGTCTAAAGTTGTCCCGGTTAAACTAACTTCCACGCCACCAATACGCAGAGTTTCCCCATCTTCAAGTAAGCCATTTTCATCTGCATCCACCCATACTTCACCTGCAATAGATGCCCTTGGTAGCTCCGCAAAATCGAAGTTTGCATATTGCTTAACTTCAAGCACCTGACCGATTGAAATACTGTCTGTTCCTTTTGAATTGGTAACGACGATACCCTGCGCAGACTCTTGACCATCTAGGTATGATTGCGGTTGCTGAGTTTGAGTTACAACATAGCCAAGTTCATTGCTCGGCGGCAGATCAGTAAAGCTATACACTCCCTGTTCATTGGTTGGCGCGCTAAGATCTATGCTGTGGCCTTGATAATCAACACCAGTTAAGCGTA
The DNA here is from genome assembly GCF_022347805.1 of Pseudoalteromonas sp. Of7M-16. Classification (NCBI taxonomy): domain Bacteria; kingdom Pseudomonadati; phylum Pseudomonadota; class Gammaproteobacteria; order Alteromonadales; family Pseudoalteromonadaceae; genus Pseudoalteromonas; species Pseudoalteromonas sp. Of7M-16. Next base: position 370,541 of record NZ_JAKRFY010000003.1, read on the forward strand.
TTTCAGAGCCAACAATAGCAATGTCTGTTGCATCGAATTCCGTACTATTCGGGAATAGGCCCGAGTCAGTCCTATCAATAAAAACGCGGCCACTAATGGCAATACCAAAGCCTTCTGTGAAATTCTGTAGCGTTAGCCCTGCACCTTGCTCTAATACAAGTCCACTGATCACATCTGTGCGATCCGAATCCGCAATCTGAATACCATTTTTATAATCGATATCATCGACATAATTAGCTGGTTGAATTTGGACTAGTTGATAACCTTGTGCATCGCTTTGCGGCAATTGGGTAAATTCAAAACGACCCTCGGAATCAGTTACAGTTTTGAAGTTAACATCAATACCTGCATGACTTTTACCTGAGAGCTGAATTTCCACACTTGAGATAGCATCATCACCACTATCTAGTTGCCCATCAATATTACGATCGACAAATACTGCCCCCCCAATTCGACCTTTGTACAACTCTGCAAAGTGTAAATTAGTGACTTCTTGGTTCGCAGATAATGATACCGAGAAAACGTCGTTGGTATTTATTGAAACGATCTCTCCATCACGTGACTCATGGCCGTCATTAAATAGTTCTGGTTGTATTTGTGTTACGGTGTAGCCTTCTTCATTACTTGCTACCAAGTTGGCAAATACAAATGCTCCATTGCTACTGGTTTTAGTTTCAATCTCAACCACTTCACCATATGCGGAAACACCACCGAGCGTGATCGTCACATCTGCTAATCCAAATTCATCAACATCCATTAATCCATTGCTATTTGCATCAATAAAAACTTTACCGGAAACTTGAGCATCGTTATGAAGCTGTTCAGTAAAAACAACTTCTTTGGCTGTTTGCTCTTCTTGGCCTAGAGTTACCGATACTTCACTTAGTGATCCAAATTGATCAGCCGATGAACCAAGATAATCTTGCCCTTCAACATAATCTGTAGCGCCTTGCGTGATGGTGTAGCCTGCTGAGTTAGAAGCGCGAAGGCCTGCAAAGTTAAACGTGCCATTTGCATCACTAGAGGTACGCAGATTCACCGCCTCACCGTAAAGATCCTGACCTGTCAGCTGGATCTCAATTCCCGCAAGGACAAAGTCATTCCCGTTGTTGGTGCCATCTTGGTTAATATCGACAAATACG